>JAABTM010000288.1 GCA_011389855.1 Desulfobacteraceae bacterium | reverse complement strand
GGGGATGACTGGAAAAAAAGCCCGGGACCTGACCCCGGACGAGCTTCAGGCCCTGCCCCGGATGGTCCGGGAGATGGAGGACGGCAAGGCCCAGGTCCTGGAGTACGGGAAGGCCCTGGAAAAACGCCACAAAAATTTGCGGTTGCGCAGATACGTGGTGGTCTCGCTGGGGTTCGAGCGGATTTGGTGGGCGGAAGCGTAGCCCAGACCTACGAGGTTTCTAAAACCTCGCAGGTCTTCGTCCATATGAATGGCCGGAATGATGATCAAAGCTGGATCATCCCTGGCCGCCTCCGGTCAGGATCAGCGATTTCAGAAACCCGGCCGGATCCCCGGCCCTCACCAGGCTTTCGCCGATGAGGAAGTTGTGGAAGCCGGCGCCCTTGAGGTCCCGGATGTCGTCCGGGCCGTGGATTCCGCTTTCGGCAACCGCCGTCTGATCCGGGGACAGCCGCGAGACCAGCCGCGCCGACGTGTCGATAGACGTTTCGAAGGAACTCAGGTTCCGGTTATTGATGCCCACCAGGCGGGCCCCGGCCCGGGACGCGGCCTCGATCTCGGCTTCGGAATGGGTCTCCACCAGCACATCGAGACCGTATGCGCCGGCGAGGGACAGGTAATCCGAAAGCTGCGTTTCGCTCAGAATCCGGACGATGAGCAGGATGGCGTCGGCGCCCATGACGGCGCTTTCGTAGATCTGGTATTCGGAAACGACGAAATCCTTTCGCAAAACCGGCAAATGGCAGGATTCCCGGGCGATTTTCAGGTCTTCGAAGCTGCCCTTGAAATAGGTTCTGTCCGTCAGAACCGACAGGGCCGCCGCGCCGCCCCGTTCATATCGGAAGGCCTGTACCGCCTCATCCAGGTCCCCTTGGATGATCCCCTTGGAAGGCGAGGCCCGCTTGATCTCCGCGATGATGTTGACGCCGCCCGGACCCGGCGCCGCGAGTCGGTCGAAAAAGGGCCGCTTGTCCCGCGGCGCCTGGGCTTCTTCCCGAAGGCGGTCCTCCGGGATCTTTTTCCGGGCCTCGGCCACCTCTTCGTGTTTGGTGGCGACGATTTTTTTTAGAATGTCGGATGGCATGCGCTCAATCCATAGAGGTTGATTGTCGAATCGGGATATTGTTTGTTGCAAACAATATCCTCACCCTGTCATAATCAGCGTTTTTCGCTCCTTCTCCTTTTATACCAAACCTGCATCGATTTGGGAAAACCTTTCCGCTTTTCATGCAAACTACCTTCTTTCTTGAGGTTTGGATGGTTTGGACAGGCTTTCAATAAAGCATCCGCCGCCTCCTCCGCCGGACCCGCCTTCCGACTCGTATTCTTCGTCGGGGGTTTCATCATCCGCGACATTCAAAACCTTCACAGTGGTTTGCGCCCTGTCCTCAAGGCGGGTTTCATTGTCCTTGACCACAACCTCAAAGATCAATTCCGCGCCTTCGGGGCCGATTTCAGGGGCGTCAAACGTCGGCGTCCGGCTGGTTGGATCAGACAGGGCCGCGGGCGGCCCGGATATCTGACGCCATTGCCAGGAAACGTTTTCCTGTTCAATACCAGCGTCCAAAGTCACCATTGTCCCCTCGTTCACAGAATCCGCCGACGCCGCAGGCGCTGCTTGGGGCGGATGGGCGCCGCTTTCGTCATCGATGACGTTGACCGTCATCCGGTCCCGGACCTTCAGGCCGTTTTCATCGATCACTTCCAGTTCAAAGACCAGGGCCGCGTCCTTGTCGGGCGTCGTGAACGTCGGGGACTTCGCGGCGGCGTCCGACAGTTCGACTTTGGGGCCGTCGATTTGCGTCCATCGATAGGCCAGGCCGTCGGCGGTTCCATCCGCGTTTTTGGACAGGTCGGCGTCAAGACTAAATTTTTCGGCGGGAGACGCAACAACCGTCACCGTTTCAGCCGCCTTTGCCACCGGAACGGCGCCGTCGGCGGTCACGTTGACCACGCAATCGGCCGTTTCTTCCTCGCCGCACAAATTGGAAACGATCAATTCAAAGGTCAAGGCCCCGGTGAAATTTTCCGGCGCGGCAACGCTCGGCTGGGCCGAGTCGGCGTTGGCCAAGTCCACCGGCGGCGCTTCGTCGCCGATCTGTTGCCAGAAAAAGAACAGGTCTTCCTCGTTGGCGCCAATGGAGTTGAGGGCGCTCAATTTCATAATCTCGCCCGGCGCGGCCACTTGGTCCGGGCCGGCGTCCGCCAGCGGCGGGGCCGGGACCGAGACGTCGTCCGTCGGGTCCGTGCCGCAGTTGTATTCTTCCAGGTTGGTGAACCCGTCGCCGTCCGGATCGGCCCCTGCGTCGGCCGTTGCCGGGTCGAGGCCGTAGCGCGCCTCCCATTCATCGGGCAGGCCGTCGCCGTCGGCATCTTCCGTCGGGGATG
This sequence comes from Desulfobacteraceae bacterium, assembly GCA_011389855.1. Taxonomy (GTDB): domain Bacteria; phylum Desulfobacterota; class Desulfobacteria; order Desulfobacterales; family JAABSP01; genus JAABTD01. Next base: position 3,935 of record JAABTM010000288.1, on the reverse strand, counting down.
GGATGGGCGCGGTCTTGTCGAGGATCGTCACCCGGACGCTGGACGGGCCGGCCACCACATAGCCGTCGCCCCCGATCACGAATATCTCGGCATATTCCTCGGGTTCGGTCTCGGCATCGGCCTTGGCCGCCACCGGAAAGGTGGCCGTGACCTGGCCGGCCGGGATACGGACCTCCGAGGGGAGAAACTCGTAATCGGTTCCGTTGACCGCGGTGCCCTGGATGGACAGCCGCACCATGAGGGCGTCCGCCACCGTGCCGGTGCGCGACAGGGTGACCCGGCCCGTGACCTGGCCGGATTCGTGGGCTGTTGGGCCGGTCGCGTTGATGCGCACTTCGTCCGGGCCGTCGGAGATGTTGACGACCGCGGAGCTGGGCTCGCCCAGGGCGTAATACCCGGATTTGGGCATGAGTCCGATCCGGGCGGTCTCGACAAGTTCGTTTTCACCGTCCGCGACAGGGATCAGATTGACGGTCAAAATCGTGTCCCCGGGTTTGAGTTGCACGGGAATGCGGCCGTTTTCCAATGGAACCGGCTGATATGAATCGGTTTCAGGATCATACATCAGAGCTTCCAGCCGATAATCGACCCCGAGTTCGGCGTCGCCTGAAAACGTCAACGGCACGGTCAGGTCGGCGGGCACATTTGAATTTGAAAACGACAGGGACAGGATCCCCGGAGGACCGCCGATTTCCATGGCTTCGGCCGAGGACGCCTCGATGCTCAGACTCAGTTGGGGCCGAACCCCGCCGGTTTGCAAAAACCCCCCTGCCCACAGGCCCGGCAGGTCGGTGTCCCGGAGGACCACCGAGCGCAGAAGGATTTCAGCATCATCGAATCCCGATCCGTCGCCGTCGGCGTCGATGCGCATCATGGTGTGAACGTCTTCGGCTTCCGGGTCGTTGACCAGTTCCATGCGGATGCAGGCGGAAAGCGGTTGGCTCTTGTCCGCGATCAATCCGGAGATGTCGATGGTGTCGCCGTCGCTGCGATTGAAATCGTGGATCGTGTCGCCGTCGCCGACAACAAAAATATCCCGGCCGGCCAGGCCCCTGAAATGATCCGGACCGGGGCCGCCCACAAGAAGATCGTCTTCGAACCCGCCGGTGATGTCGTCCCCGGCAAAGCCGCCGATCAGGACGTAGGAGGGCTCCGGACCGTACTTCGCGACGAAATCCCTTTCATAATCGAAGAGGGTGGCGTCCCGAAAGGCGATGTACGCCTGCCAGACTTCTTCGGATGTCGGCGGGTTTTCGACCCAGGGCGCGTGATCCGGCACCAGGGCCTCGAAGGCCGCCAGAGCCTCTTCCACGCCCTCGCCGTAACGGATGGCTTCGTCGTAGGTCGGCCAGTAGGCGTCGTAGGCCGCGTCCACCAAAGCCTTGCGCCGGGTCCATTCCACCGACGAGGCCGCCATGAGTCTCTGGCTCGAGGTGGCGTCGGACTGGTCGTTGACCACGGCGCCGAACCATTTGGTCCGCAGGTAGGCCTGGATCCCCCACTCCTTTGCCGGGGGCAGTCGGCGGTTGAACACAAGCATTTCGCCGAGATCGCCCTGGAAAATTTCGTGGGTTTCCAGGACCCATTTGTTGTCGTCGAAATCCCGGGTCCATTCGGTGCGGGCGCCGATCACCGGGTCGGTGCCCAGGGTTCGCACGGCGGGGAGGGTCTGGGGGCCGCCCGTCCACAGTCCGTCGATGAGAATGTGGGCGCGGCCGTCTTGTCGGCGGACCGTCAGGATGATCCAGTCGTGGGTGACGGGCAGGTTGCCGTAAACCGTTTCGCTTTCCGTGGAGACCCGGATTTCGTTGGGATGGCTGGGATGATCCGCGCCGGTGACGCCCACTTCGAAATACGGACCCGACGCCAGGATGCCGTCTTCGGCCCCCGCGGCCCTGAAGACCGCGACGAAGGTCGAGTCGCCGTCGGGAAAGATGTTTTCGCCGTAGGGCAGTTCGAGCCAGGACGCGCCGTTGAAATCCACGGCCGGTCGACCGGTGGGCGCGTCGGGAGAATGAGTCAGATCGAATTCCAGGTAGCTGCCGTCTTCGCTCCAGTAATAGGCGTCGCCGTCAAATTCGTTCCCGGACCGGTCCGGGAACACCCTCGGGTTGGCGCCGTCGGCAAGGCCCGCGGCGAAATGGGCCGCGTCGGACCACAACAGGGCGTCCGTCCCGTTTTCATCCGAGGGCCGGTAGACCAAAACGGTTACATCGGCGGCCACTGGCTCGTGATTTTCATCGGAAATCCGAAGCCCGATAACCGGTCGCCGGACCGCGGCGCCGCCGCAGTCCATGAGAATGTTGCCACCGATCATATCCTGGAGGGTCATCACGTCGCCGACGGCCAGCCGGGCGCCCGATTCGCCGGCCGAAGCGTCGCCGAACACGGTCAGGGACAGCCCTTCAGGCAGGGCGGTCAGTTCGACCCGCACCGATTCCGGCGGGGTGTCGGCGTCCAAAATCGCCAACTGGAACTGAGTCCGGCCCCGTTCGCTGGCACGGACCGAATTGGCCGGCAGGCTGGGGATTCGGTTGTCCTGATTGGGGTCGGCGTTATTCGCGTATTCAGCCAGGTTGGCCCACCCGTCGCCGTCCGGATCGAGTTCGGCGTCGGTGGGATCGTTCGGATCGAGGCCGTGTTCCGTTTCCCAGTAGTCGGGGAGCCCGTCGCCGTCGGCGTCGGCCGGCGGTTCGGTCACCTCCAGATCCACCTGATAGTAGTGGAGACGTCGCTCCTGTCCGGCCAGGATGAACTCGCCTGCCGGTTCGTCCGGCCGCGCGTTGCCGTACTGGCCCATGAGCACCAGCTTGGCCGGCGCGCCGTCCACGGTCACCGCCAGGTAGTCGTACTGGCGGTTGTCGGCGGTCAGGGGCACGGCGTCCGCCGCGGCCTCGAGCCCGAAGTCGACCGCCTCCTGGGGCACGGCCAACTGATAACCGTAGTCGTTGCAGGAAGCGCAAGCGCCGTCGGAGTAGACCTCGCAGTCGATGCATTCCACGGGTGTTTGAAGATCATAACGGCCGGCCTCCTCCTGCCGGCCCTTCAGGCTCCAGGAGACCGTTCCGGCGGTCACCGGAATCCGTTTTCCGCCGGCGGTGTTGTAAACATCGCCGAAAATCAGGGTCTCGGGTTCGGGGATGCCGGCGTTGCAGAGGCCGGCGGCGAGCAGGAGCGCCAGGCAGGTCGTCATTGCGATGAACGGTTTTGTTTTCATGGGAATCTCCTTGAAAAAGTTGGACCTTTGATAAGATTCATTGTATGATCTGTTCCGAGATAAATCGTCATCTCAACCGAATCCCGCCGAAAAGGAGCCGATCATGGGAACCGCGAGAATAACTGTCACCATCCCGGATGAAGTGTATGGCGAGGCCATGCGCTTCATATCCGAGCACAATATGAAAATGAGCCATCTGGTCAGCCAGGCCCTCGCTGAAAAGCTGCGGGCGGACCAGGCGGCGGCCTACGTCCGGGACGTGAACGCCGCGTTCTCCGATCCTGGAGTCGCTGCGGAACAACGGCAAATGGCCGAGGCCATCGCCGACGCGACCGATGTGGCGGAACTGCCATGGTGACGCCGCTCCAGGGCGATGCCAACCTGCCCAAACGCAGTGTTGTTGTGGTCAGCCAGATGGCGACGGTTGACAAGTCCAGGTTGCTGGAAAAAATCGGCACATTGCCACCGGGTGGTCGTGAAGAGATCGTCATGGAATGCCGGCGGGTGATCGGTTCGCCCGCCACATCCCCCACATACACATAAATTCGGCCGATGCGCCGCCAGCCCCCGAAAAGGGAACCGGCGGCGCCTCAGTGTTTCGTTAATTCCCCGATATCGCGTAGGTCTCGAAAAAGAGCCTGATGTCGGTCACCGTATTGATGAAGGTCTCCAGCCCCTCTTTCGAATCATAGTTGAAGGTGCCGCCCGGGATGATGAG
>JAABTM010000287.1 GCA_011389855.1 Desulfobacteraceae bacterium | reverse complement strand
CCTCCGGGAAGAAGGGGTGGAGTCGATCATGGTCAACTCCAACCCCGAAACCGTCTCCACCGACTACGACACCTCCGACAAGCTCTATTTCGAGCCCCTGACCCAGGAGGATGTCCGCCACATCGTCGAGACCGAAAAGCCCATGGGCGTCATCGTCCAGTTCGGCGGCCAGACCCCGCTCAACCTGGCGGTCCCCCTTCACAAGGCCGGCGTGCCCATCCTGGGGACCCAGCCCGACTCCATCGACCGGGCCGAGGACCGGGAGCTGTTCCAGGCCATGCTCAACACGGTGGGGCTCATCCAGCCCGACAACGGCACCGCCGTGAGCGCCGAGGGGGCGATCGAGGTGGCCGAGAAAATCGGCTACCCGGTGGTGGTGCGCCCCTCCTACGTGCTGGGCGGCCGGGCCATGAAGATCGTCGCCGACCGGAAGGAACTGGAAAACTACGTCCGGCTGGCCATCCTGGCCTCGCCCGAGCACCCGATCCTCATCGACAAGTTCCTGGAAGAGGCCATCGAAGTGGATGTGGACGCCGTCAGCGACGGAACCCACACCATCATCGGCGGCATCATGGAGCACATCGAGGCGGCCGGGGTCCATTCCGGGGATTCCGCCTGCGTGGTGCCGCCCCATTCCATCGACAACGAGATGCTCGACGAGATCGCGGCGGCCACCCGGGCCATGGCGGCGGAACTCCGGGTGGTGGGCCTCATGAACGTCCAGTACGCCATCAAGGACCGCCAGCTCTACGTGCTGGAGGTCAACCCCAGGGCCTCCCGGACGATCCCGTTCATCAGCAAGGCCACCGGCGTGCCCCTGGCCAAGATCGCCGCCAAGGTGATGCTGGGCCGGTCCCTGCCGGATCTGGGGCTGACCTGCGACCCCATCCCCACCCATGTGTCCGTGAAAGAAGCGGTGCTTCCCTTCGACCGGTTTCCGGATGTGGACGTTCTGCTGGGGCCGGAGATGAAATCCACCGGCGAGGTCATGGGCATCGACGACCGGTTCGGCCCGGCCTACGCCAAGGCCCAGCTGGGGGGCGGCCAGAAACTCCCCCGGTCCGGGTCGGTCTTCATCAGCGTCACCGACAAGGACAAGCAGATCATGGCCCCGGTGGCGGCCCATTTCTCGGAAAACGGCTTCGACATCGTCGCCACCCGGGGCACCGCCGACTATCTCCGGGCAAGGGGCATCCCCACCCGTGCCATCAACAAGGTCTCCCTGGGGCGTCCCCACGTGGTGGACGCCATCAAAAACGGCGAGATCCAGTTCATCATCAACACCGGGCCGGGGTCCCGGTTCCGGGGCGACGGCTACGCCATCCGGCGGGCGGCCATCCAGTTCGGCATTCCCTACGCCACCACCGTCGCCGGCGCCATGGCCATGTACCGGGGGATCATCGCCGTGACGCGAGACGCCCTGTCCGTCAAAACCATCCAAGAGTATAACAGCCAGGAAAAATGAATCATTTCGACGACGAACACGAAAAACCGCGGGAAGCCTGCGGCGTTTTCGGCATCCATGGTCATCCCGAGGCCGCCAAGCTTTCTTATTTCGGACTCTACGCCCTGCAGCACCGGGGACAGGAGAGCGCCGGCATCGCGGTGGCAAAGGATGAACGGATCGTTGCCCACAAAGGCATGGGGCTGGTCTCCGATGTGTTTGAAATGTCCCAACTGGAGGAACTCCAGGGCAGCGCCGCCATCGGCCATGTCCGGTATTCCACCACCGGTTCCTCCATCTTTTTCAATACCCAGCCCTTCGTGGTCCACCACCGGCATCGCTCCTACGCCGTGGCCCACAACGGCAACATCGTCAACGCCCAGGCCCTGAAACGGGAACTGGAAGACGCCGGGTCCATTTTTCAGACCACCATGGACAGCGAGGTATTTCTCCATCTTCTGGTGAAAAACCTGAACCTGGGATTCGAGGGCGCCCTGGTGGAAAGCGTCCGACGGCTGGAAGGGGCGTTTTCCTTCGCGATCCTGACCAGCCGCGGAGAAGTGATCGGCATCAAGGACCCCAACGGGTTCCGGCCCCTTTGCCTGGGCAAGCTCAACGGCAACTACGTGCTGGCGTCCGAGACCTGCGCCCTCGATCTGGTCAACGCCGAGTTCGTCCGGATCTTGGATCCCGGCGAAATCGTCATCATCAGCGATAAAGGGGTTAAATCCATCAAGGCCCAGGAGCCGGCCCGCAGCGCTTTCTGCATCTTCGAATTCATCTATTTCGCCCGCCCCGACAGCAACATCTTTGGCCGCAACGTCTATATGGTGAGAAAGGCCCACGGCCGGCGGCTGGCCCGGGAAGCGCCCGTGGACGCCGACCTGGTGATGCCCTTCCCCGACTCCGGCAACTACGCGGCCATCGGGTATTCCGAGGAATCGGGGATTCCCTTCGAGATGGGCATGATCCGGAACCACTATGTGGGCCGGACCTTCATCCAGCCCACCCAGTCCATGCGGGATTTCGGGGTCCGGATCAAGCTCAACCCGGTGAAAGAACTGCTCAAGGGCAAGGAGATCATCATCATCGAGGACTCCATCATCCGCGGCACCACGGTCCGCACCCGGGTCAAGGCCCTGCGGGAGCTGGGGGTCAAGAAGGTCCATATGCGGGTGTCCGGCCCGCCCCATCGGTTCCCCTGCCATTACGGGATCGATTTTTCCACCAAGGGAGAACTAATCGCGGCCCGGAAATCGGTGGACGAACTCAGGGATCACCTCGGCCTGGACAGCCTCTACTACCTGAGCCTGGAAGGGCTGCTGGAATCCACGAAGGTGGAGGATCCCTATAACTGTTTCTGCAAGGCCTGTTTCGATGGCTGTTACCCGGTCGCCGTTGACGAGAACCTGTCCAAAGACTGTCTCGAACGGCGGTAGCCGAACATGAAAAAACGGACCGTCTCCTTCTCCCGGAACACCACCAACATCTTTTTCCACCTCCTGACCGCCTGCAACCTGACCTGCCGCCACTGCTACATCAACCCGGATCAGCACGGCCGGGAGACCCTGCCGCCGGAGACCATCGAAAACTGGCTGGCCGCGTTCGCCGGAAAAGACCGCCCCGCGGGCGGGGCCAACGTGATCTTCCTGGGCGGCGAACCCACCCTTCACCCGGATCTCCCATTCGCCGTGAAGACCGCCAAACGGCTGGGCTACGGGTCCGTCACCATCGACACCAACGGGTATCTTTTCCACGATATTCTGGACAAGGTCGCGCCCGGCGAGGTCGATTATTTCAGCTTCAGCCTGGACGGCCCCACCCCCGAAACCAACGACCCTCTGCGGGGGGACGGCGCGTTCGCGCGGTGCGCCGCCGGCATCCGCGAGACGGTCCGGAAAGGGTTCGACACCAGCCTGATCTACACCGTGAGCCGGGACAACATCGCCCACCTGGACCGGATGCCGGCCCTGGTCGCGGATCTGGGCATCGACCGGTTCTTCATCCAGGTCATCGGCATCCGGGGCAAATCGGCCGGCGCCGAAAACCCGCTTCAACTGACCCGGGAGGAATGGATGCAGGCCGTCCCCCAAACGGCCCGGACCGCCGCGGACAAGGGCGTGACGACCATCTACCCCAAGGTGTTTCTGGAAGCGGGCGAACCGTTCGAGTGCGCCGGCGCCGTGGCCGACAACTACTTCATCTTTCCCAACGGCCGGGTCTACCGGTGCCCGCTGTGCGAGGACTTCCCGCTCCACGGCTTCGCGTTTGAAAACGACGCCCTGGTTCCGAGGCCCAGGCTGACCGAAACCGATCTCTTCGGCCTCACCGTTCCCGAAGGGTGCGTGATGAACAAACTGATCCAGCCCGACAACATCGCCTACGGCCCCGACGGCCGGCCCATCCACCGCATCGCCTGCTGCATGCTCAAGGAGGAGGTCCGGAGTGATTAAAAAGGAGAAGCCCATGACGCCGTTCGCCGACCGGGTTCGCTTTTTCGCTTTAACGGCGGCCGTCCTGATGATGGCGGCGGGCTGCCAGCCTTTGCGGACTCCCCAGGCAAGCCCCGTCCCCGAGGCCCGGCAACCGGCGCCGTCCACCGCGGCGCCCGCGGGCAAACTGGACATCTTCCGGGACGCCCTCGGGATTCTGCGCGGAAAAACCGTGGAGACCTTCCTGCGCATCGAAGAGCTGGAGGGGAAATACGCGGTCATGGCCGCCGATGTGGACGAGACCCTGACCCTGGAGTCCTTCACCCCGGTCCTGGAGGGCCGAAAGCTGCGCACCCTGACGGACCTGCGGTTCCGGGAAGCGGCCGCCGACGTGCTCAACCGGTACGCCGCGCTGTTGTATGCGGTGGCGGCGGAAGGGGAAAACGGGACGGATACCGGCGTGGACCGGGCCGCCGAAGAACTGGCCGGAACCCTGGCCGTTTTCAGGAACGCGACCCCGCCGGACGGGATCGGACGGGCGGAAGCCGCCGGCGTCTTCGACCGCGTGTCGGCCGCCCTGGACGGCATCCGGCGGGAACCGGACCGGACGGCGGCCTTGAAAACCCTCATGGACGCCGCCCAGGTCGATGTCCAGCGCCTTTCGTCTTTCATCATCCGGGACCACGGCAAGTTCAAGGATCTGGTGGACAAAATGATCCGGGGCATCGTCGAATCCGCCAACGCCCGCCGGCCGATCCACGAAGACTACATCGACCCGGCGCTCACCGCCTTCGACGCCCGCATCGCGGCCCTGATCAAAGAGTCCCGGGAGATCCAGTCGGCCCTGGACGCGGTCATGGCCGGGTTCGCCCAGGCCCCCGAGGCCCATTTCGCCATCCGGAACCTCCTGGGCCGCGACCCGGCGGGGCTGCCGGCCCTGCAAAAGCTGCTGCAACTGGCCCGGGAGGCCGAGCGGCGGTACCGGGTTCTGGAGTCGGACGTTATCCGGCTTCCCTGACGATTCGGGCGATTATGAAACCATCTCCACGATCACCAATTAACGATAACATGGCCGATTATCCTGTATTTATTCTTACAAATTCTAAAAATTCTTCTATTGCGTCCGCCGGGTTGTTACTGATACTGCTTTCCTTAACATTTTCCTGTGAACCGTAATGAAAATGCTTCGGGAATGTGCGAATATGTTTCCATTTTCCGTGAGGCGCGTTATCATGACGGTAAATTGTACCGTCAATATGCGTTCTTTCCCAATGAAATGAATATTTGCCGGTAACGGAATAAAAAACGTCTATAAAAGACCCGTCTATGATTTCCAATCTGAGTTTATGCGGTTCACCGCTTTCTGAGAAAAGGATATCCGCATTAAAGACAATATCAGTGAACCTGAATCGTGACCGATCCGACAGAGTTTGATAAATCTTCAAGATATTCATCGATTTGTTTTAGCTTTGCCTCCAGATTTTCAACCAGTATCAAATCCTCCCACGCGGGGTGTTCTTCGACTTCGCCGTCTTCAATCTTTTTTTCCAGCGACTCTTGGGTTGTGGCGCCGTACCTGGAAAGGAGTTTGAGCTTCTCAAGCAAAATATCTTTTTTCTTATCTCTGAGAAAAGACTGAATACCCGCTACAATAAGTGATTCAGTATCCAGATTTGTAACGCTGGCGAGTTGTTCAATTATGGATGAAACTTGCATTTTTAATTTTTCCTGTCATCTGTTTCGCTGGTTTTCCCGCAACGCGCCAAAAAGCCCTCGACGCCGCTTGAAGCACATGAAAGAGTTTGCCACGCAACGGCTTGCAAATCAAGGGGAAAGAGAAAATCAGCAGATACCTCTGCCAGCAAGCCTGATCGGCGACAAAGATGCGACACCAAATAGCACATCTGGGAAAAATTAAAACCAAACAACACTTTTGATATTGTGATGACAACGTACAACGCCAGTTTTTTTCTCTCCGGGATCGTCTTCGGCCTCAGCGCCGGATTCGCGCCCGGGCCGCTGACGGCCCTGGTCATCTCCGAGACCCTCAGATACAACGCCGTCGAAGGCGCCAAGGTCGCCCTGTCGCCGCTGATCACCGACCTGCCCATCATCCTCTTCATCTTCCTGGCGCTCTCCCGCCTGGCCGGCATCGACGGATTCGTGGGCGCCATCTCCCTCTGCGGCGCGGCCTTCATCGCCTGGCTCGGATATGAAAGCCTCCGGTTCCGGGGCGCGGACCCGCGCATCGACGACCTGCCCCCCCATTCCATCCGAAAAGGCGTCATCGCCAACTTTTTAAACCCCAACCCCTACCTCTTCTGGTTCACCATCGGGGCGCCCACCATCCTGGAGGCGCTGGAAACCGGCCTCATGCCGGCGTTTTCGTTCGTGCTTGCGTTTTATGGGATGCTGGTGGGGTCCAAAATGGTGATCGCGGCGGCGGTGGGGCGGTCGAG
>JAABTM010000286.1 GCA_011389855.1 Desulfobacteraceae bacterium | reverse complement strand
TGCTTAAATACATAAAAAGCTGTTTGAATCTTTCTTCAATCCTCGTTTTGTCAAGAGAAGGGCTTGACAGGAACACGATGCATCTATATGCGTATGCAAGCATCTATATATAGATACACGGCCCTATCCATTGTTTGCAGGTAAAATCCGATCCATCATGCCCAACCGCCTCGCGCTTTTTAAATCGATTTCCCAGAAACGCTCTTTAAGATTCCAAACGCCGCCGGCTTTCCCCAGTTCATTTTGCATGCCTTTTTCTTCCGGTGCCCACGTAACCGCTTCTATTGCCAATTCCACTGTTTTGATTCGCTTTCCGTCATACCGGCGCCGAACGCATACTAACCAAAAGAGCGCTTTACTATACCGCGGGACTGAATCCGCCGACTCCAACCAGTCCTTATTATGCGATTTCCGGGCATCACGCAACATAAACAAATTCATTGATACATCAAAAAAAGGAGACTTTTATCAATCGATCTGCCCAAGCATTTAAAATAAAAACAAATTTAGAAAATTTCCACCACATTCATGTCGGGCTGCACCCAAAATACACATTTTGACCAACCATCGTCCTTTTAGACTCAAATCGGCTATTGCGTCAATGGGGATGTTATCCGAACAAAAACGGCGGAAAGGCACATTTTACCTTTCCGCCGTTTTGTTATACTATCCTCCGATTTAAGCCGGCTTCAGCCGGGTTCCGCCTGTAGCCGGGGGATTCATCCCCCGGCGGGCTGGATTCCGGATTCACCGGATTCACACTGCTACAACAACCCCGCCCCCTCCAAAAACTCCGTCGCCGCCTCCTTCACATCCTTATGCTCGATATCCACCTGATAGTTCAGGTCCGTCATGGCCTCGGTATCCAGCTTTTCGCCCAGCGCCTCGAAGATCCCCGACAGCTCGGGATACTTGTCCGCCGTCGCTTTCTTCACCACCGGCGCGGGATTATAGACCGGGAAGTAGTTCTTGTCGTCTTCCAGCACCACCAAGTCGAAGCCCTTGATGCGGCCGTCGGTGGCGAATCCGAGCCCGACGTCGATCTGGCCGTCTTTCAGTGCCGTGTAGATGAGGCCGGACTGCATCTTCATGATTTTGTTCCGGGGGAATTTGAAATCATACGCCTTTTGCAGGGGCCGGTATCCGTCCTTCCGGGCGTAAAACTCGGCGTTCAACGCGAAGGTGATCTTGTCCGGGTCCTTGTTGACCGCCTCGGCCAGGTCGGACAGGGTCTCGATGCCCATCTTCTTGGCCTGATCTTTCTTCATCAGGAGACAGTAGGTGTTGTTGAAACTCATGTAGGGGAGCCAGACCAGGCCGTTTTTCTTCAGGTCTTCCTTTTTCACCGTCTCGTAGCACTCCTGGGGGTCGGTGATGGGTTCCTCGAAGTCAAGGAAGGTGAGCAACGCCGTTCCCGTGTATTCCATGTAGCAGTCGATCTGGTCGTTTTCCAACGCCTTCCGGGCCACCAGGGTGCCGCCCAGGCCGGTCTTGTCCGAAATATCGAATCCCTTGCTCTCCAGCAGCACGATCATGATGTTGCCCAGAATCCGCTGCTCGGTGAACTCCTTGGAGCCGACCGTCAGTTCCTTGTCGGCGGCCAGGCCGCTCAGGGGCGCCAGCAATACCGCCGCCGCCACTAGAATCGCCGTGATGCTCAAACGTTTTGCAAATGTTCTCATTGTCGTCAAACCTCCTTTTGGTGTGGGTTAACATACATCAGTCGTAGGTGAGTCCGGGACTCACGATCAGCTTTTCCACTTGTCCGAAGGCCCAGTTGATGAAGATGGCCAGGCCCGCCGTGGGCACCGCGCCCGCCAGCATGTAAGCCGGGTCCACAAGGGCGATGCCGGTGAAGATCAAATCCCCCAGGCCGCCGCCGCCCACCAGAAAGCTCAGGGCCGCCGTGCCCACGTTGATGACCGTGGACGTCCGGATGCCCGTTAAAATGATGTACAGCGCGTTGGGGATTTCGATCCGGAACAGGAGCTGGGCCGGCGTCATGCCCATGCCCCGGCCGGCGTCCAGCAGCACAGGGTCCACCCCGGCCAGGCCGGCCACGCTGTTTCGGATGATGGGCAAAAGGCCGTAAACCACCAGGGCCACGATGGCCGGGGTCTTGCCGATGCCCACATACGTCATGGCGATGGCCACCACCGCCAGGGAGGGGACGGTTTGCAGGACTCCTAAAAGGTTTAAGATGACGTCCCGGTAACGCCGCATGTAGCCCCGGGTCAGAAAAATGCCCGTGGGCACCCCGATGCAGATGGCGATGCCGCTGGAGACCCCCACCAGGTAGCAGTGCTCCTTGAACAGGTACCAGATGTCTCCGGGATTGTTTTTGGCGAAGGCGAAGAATCCCAGGCTTTCGGCATAAGCCCCGGCCGCGAAGGCGGCCAGAAAGCCCAGGGACAACCAGACGCGTTCCGCCGTGCTGGCTTCGGCCTTTTCGCTCATATGATTTTTCCTCCCGTCGTGATTTTGCCCCAGTGACCGCCGCGTTCATCGTAGGTCTCGCCCACCACGCTGACCATGGTCCGGGTGTTGAGAATGCCCTGGACCTTTTCGTCGTCGTCCACCGCCACCACGATGCCCAGATCGAAGCTGAGCATTTTGGAGAGGGCGTCTTTGAGGTTCTGGTCCGGCCCCACCGTGATGGTCATGGGATGGACCACGTCCCCCACCACGCCCTTGTGTCCCCGGAGCATATCGACATTGACGTAGCCCTTGATCCGGTCCTCCTCGTCGAGGACCAGCAGGTAATTGAGACCGTCTGAAAGCATCTGCTCCAAAACCTTTTCGCTGGATTGATCCGCGTGGCAGTGAACCGGATCGGTGAGCATGGCGTCCTTCACCTTGAGCAGGTCGAGCCGCTTCAAGGACCGGTCGGCCCCGACGAAATCCTTCACGAACTGGTTTTTGGGATAGGTGAGCAACTCCTCCGGGGTTCCGTACTGGATCAGCCGTCCGGCGTCGAGCAGGGCCACCTTGTCGCCCATCTTGATGGCCTCGTGGATGTCGTGGGTGACGAAGACAATGGTTTTTTTGAGCTTGGCCTGGATTTTTAAAAACTCGTCCTGGAGCGTCTCCCGGTTGATGGGGTCGATGGCGCCGAAAGGCTCGTCCATGAGCATCAGCGGCGGATCGGTGGCCATGGACCGGAGGACCCCGATCCGCTGGGCCTGGCCGCCGGACAGCTCCCGGGGGTACCGACCCCGGAAAGTCTCCGCCGGCATCTTCACCAGCTCCAGGAGTTCGTCCACCCGCTCGTCGATCCGTTTTTTGTCCCATCCCAAAAGCTTCGGCACGGTGGCGATGTTTTCATAGACCGTCATGTGGGGGAAAAGGCCGATCTGCTGGATGGCGTAGCCGACGTGGCGGCGCAGGTCGATGACGTCCTTTTGAAGAATGTTTTCCCCGTCGATTTTGATGGTTCCCGAGGTGATGGGCTCCAGCCGGTTCATCATCCGCATGAGGGTGGTTTTGCCGCATCCCGACGACCCGATGAGGATGCAGATTTCCCCGTTGGGGACGGTCAGCGACACCGAATCCACCGCCGGTATCTCGCTGCCCGGAAAAATCTTGGTGACCCGTTCCAGTTCAATCATGTTTTTTCTCTCCTCAGCTTTGCAGGCCCTTGCTCACCAGGCGGTTTTCGATCATGCCGAAGGTGTAGTCCACTGCGATGGCCATGAGGGCCACGATGACGGCCCCCGCCTTGATCATGGAATCATGGGACTGGGAAATGCCCATGAAGATGTAATGGCCCAGTCCCCCGGCCCCGATGTAGGCGGCAATGGCGGCGATGCCGATGGACATGACCACGGCCACCCGGACCCCGGCGAAAATGATGCTCAGGGCCAGGGGCAACTGCACTTTGAACAGCACCTGGAACCCGGTCATGCCCATGCCGCGGCCGGCGTCGATGATGTTGGGATCCACGTTTTTGATGGCGGCGTAGGTGTTCCGGATGATGGGCAACTGGGAATAGAGAACCAGGGCCACCACCGCCGGCACCGTTCCGATCCCGTACCCGAACACCGACAGGAAGGGGATCATGATCCCGAAAAGCGCGATGGAGGGGATGGTCATGATGATGCCGGCGAGGTACAGGACGATGTTGGCGGCCCGCTTGTTGAAGGTGATCCAGATGCCGATGGGCACGCCCGTGCCGATGGCGATCACCACCGCGATGGTCACGATGTAAACGTGCTGCCAGGCAAGGGCCAGGGCGTGTTGCCAGTTGTCGATGAAAAATTGGTAGACTTCCATAACAACAATCCTCGGTCGATGGTGGACGCCCGTCCCGGCGGCGGGTGGGCGCGGTTGAACGCCGATGCGAATCGCGTTTTCCGTTGGAATGCGGCGGGACGGGGATTGCGCGGCGGGGCCGGGCAATCCCCTAAAAAAGATGCTTCATGCGCATGGAAATAAAAAGATGCAGGGTCATGCTTTACAGGGATAAAGGAATATCGGTCAAAAGTCAACCTTTGGTTTGAGGTCCTTTCACCGGTTTCCCGTCCCTACAGCATGCCCTTGGCCATCTTGGAAGCGGACCCGGCGTCGGCGGCGTACCCGTCGGCCCCGATCTCGTCGGCGAATTTCTGGGTCACCGGCGCGCCGCCCACCATGATCTTCACGCTGTCCCGCAGCCCGGCTTCGGCGATGGCGTCCACCGTTTGTTTCATCATGGGCATGGTGGTGGTGAGCAGGGCGGACAGGGCCACGATTTTCGGTTTTTTGGCGTTGATGGCGTCGATGAACTTGGCCGGCTCGGCGTCCACGCCCAGGTCGGTCACCTCGAGACCGGCGCTTTCCATCATCATGGAGACCAGGTTCTTGCCGATGTCGTGGAGGTCGCCCTTGACCGTGCCGATGATCACCTTTCCCTTGGCCGTGGATTCGTCTTCCACCAGGTGGGGCTGGAGGATCTCCACCCCCATGGCCATGGTCTGGGCCGCCATGAGGACTTCGGGGATGAACATGTCGCCGTTTTCCATCTTCTCGCCGATGATGTCCATGCCCGCGATGAGCCCTTCGTCCAGAATCGCCTGAGCGTCCTCGCCGGCTTCCACGCGTTCCTTGACCAGCGTCAGCACCGCTTCCCGGTCCAGCCCAATCAATGCATCGATAATCGGTTGAAAATCCGCCATGGTTGTTTCTCCTGTCTGCGTAAAAAATTGTTTTTTGATTGAGAGTGGTTGCGCAACCCCCTTTAGGTCACAGCAAAATGTCAAACTTTTCCCGAATGGCCGCATCCACGTCCGCCGGAATATGGGGCGTTTCGTCGGCCGCGAGGATCTTCCCGGCCAGTTTTTTGGCCCGGTTCCGGGCGTCCAGGGCGCCGTCGGCTTCCCATTTCTGGCGGAGCCGCCGGTCGGTGACGCCGTTGCCGGTGAAGTATTCCGAGCGCATGTGCTTCAGGGTGTGGGCCGCGGTCATGAAATTGCCGCCCGGGCCGATCTCGTCGATGACGTCCAGGGCCAGGTGTTCCGGATCCACCTCGATCCCCTTGAGCACCTTGCAGGCCATGCCGATGATCTCGTCGTCGATGACGAACTGTTCCGGCGCCACCGTGAGCATGGATTCCAGCATGCCGGCGGAATGGTGCATGTAGTTGGAGCCGCCCATGGCGCCCAGCAGCACGGTCATGGCCTTTTCCCATCCCGCCTGGGCGTCGGGGACCTTGGAATCGGACAGCCCGGCCGAATTGTAGTTGGGCACCTTGATGTGGTGGGCCAGTTGATGGATGGCCGCGTTCATCATGCCGCACTCCACGCCGCCGCCCGAATATCCCATGGTGGCCAGGTTGGCCATGCCCGGAATCCCGCCGTAGAGCAGGGGCGCGCCGGGATGGGTGGACTGGCAGACGGCGATGCAGGCCAGCTGTTCGGCGTGGATCTGGGCCAGGGTGGCCGCCATGGTGATGGGGGCCGTGGAGCCGGCCATGGGCGCGCAGGAGAGGGCCACGGGGATGCCGTTCCGGTTGCATTCCTGCATGATCCGGACCGACTGGGTGCAAAGCTTCAGGGGCGAGATGGCGGACGACGTGATGACCGAGATGAAGGGCTTTTCCGCCAGCTTCTCCCGGCCGCCGGCCACCATGGACGCCAGTTCGATGACCTTGTGGAGCCCCGCTTCGTTGTTGACCCCCGACATGACGTGCTTGGTCGTGCCTTTGAGGCAGGCGTAGTACATGTTGACGTCGTAGGCTTCCTCCGGGATGTCGGTGGGGATGCAGGGCCGGAGGAAAAAGTGGATGTTGTTGAGCTTGTCCACCAGCCGGCCCAGGCTGTAGAGATCCTTCAGGGTGGTGGACCGGGCCTCGCCCGTTTC
>JAABTM010000285.1 GCA_011389855.1 Desulfobacteraceae bacterium | reverse complement strand
GCGTTTGCCGCCGAAGCGTCTCCACATCCAAATTTTCGACGATGACGCCGCGGTTCATCACCGCGAGGCGGCCGCACATGTGGGCCACCACGGTCAGGTCGTGGCTGACCAGGATGCAGGTCAATCCCCGTTTCTCCCGCAGTCGCGACAACAGGTTGAGGACTTCGGCCTGAACCGACACGTCCAGGGCCGAGGTGGGTTCGTCCAGCAGCAGGATGCGGGGTTCCAGGATGAGGGCCCGGGCCACCGCGACCCGCTGACGCTGCCCGCCGGAAAGCTGATGAGGATACCGAAACCGGAAGTCGGCCCCCAGCCCCACTTCCTCCAGCGCCCGGATGATCCGGGCTTCGGCGTCCCCCAGTCCGTGGATGGCCACCGGTTCGGACAGAATCCGGTCCACGGTGTGCCGGGGGTGGAGGGAGCCGTAGGGGTCCTGGAAGACCATCTGGACCTTTTTGTGAAAAGCTTTGTTGCGTCGCGGCTTCTGGGCGTCGCCGTCGATGACCATCCCCCCCGTCCAGTGGCGGATAAGGCCGCACAGGGCCTGGAGAACCGTGGATTTGCCCGAGCCCGATTCTCCCACCAATCCGAAGACTTCGCCCTCCCCCACCGAAAAGGAGACGCCGCGAACGGCCCGGACGGCCTGGGCGCCCCGGCCGAAGGTCACGGTCAGATCCCGGACGTCAATCATGGGCGTCTTCCATCCAGGCCGGGTCGCGTCGAAGGGTCGGCAGGGGACGGCCGTCGCCGTCGATTTTGGGCAGGCATTCGAGCAGGCCCCGGGTGTAGGGGTGGGTCGCCCCATCGAGACGGCGGGCGTCGCAGGTCTCCACGACGCGGCCGGCGTACATGATCATGATCCGGTCGCAGAAGGAGGCCACCAGGTTGAGGTCGTGGGAGATGAAAATGAGACCCATGCCCCGTTGGGTCACCAGATCGTCCAGGATGGCCAGGAGCTGGAGCTGCACCGTGACGTCCAGGGCCGAGGTGGGCTCGTCGGCGATGAGCAGGTCCGGGTCGGGGATGAGCATCATGGCGATCATGATCCGCTGGCCCATGCCGCCGGAGACCTCGTGGGGGTAGGCCCGAAAGACCCGCTCCGGGTCGCGGATCCGGACGGCCCGGAGCATCTCCATGGCCCGGTCCCGGGCGTCGGCTTTGGAGACCGTTTTGTGAATCCGGTAGGCCTCGGCGATCTGTTTGCCCACGGTCATCACCGGGTTGAGGGAGAACTTGGGATCTTGCATTACCATGGCGATCCGCCCGCCCCGGATCCGTCGCCACGCCCTGTCGTCGGTCCTCATGAGATCGATGCCGTCGAACAGGAGTTTTTCAGCGCGAACCTGTCCGGGAGGCCGCACCAGTCCCAGGAGAGACCGGCCGGTCACCGTCTTCCCGGACCCGGACTCGCCCACGATCCCCAGCTTTTCCCGGCCCATGGTGAAGCTGACGCCGCGCACCGCGTGGACCGGCCCCTTGCGCGTGGTGAAATCGACGATCAGGTTTTCGACTTCCAGGAGATGATTCATCGCGTTACCGCTCCGCCTTGGGGTCGAGAACGTCCCGGAGGCCGTCCCCCAGCAGATTGAATCCCAGGCTCACCACGAAGATGGCGATCCCCGGCATGGCGGCCACCCACCATTGATCCAGCATGTAGGCCCGGCCGCTGGAGATCATGGCCCCCCACTCCGGCAGCGGCGGCTGAGCCCCCAGCCCCAGGAACCCGAGGCCGGCGGCGGTGAGGATGATGCCGGCCATGTCCAAAGTGACCCGGACGATCAGGGACGACATGCACAGCGGGATCACGTGGCCGCGGATGAGCCGAATCGGCCCGGCCCCCTGGAGCCGGGCCGCCTGGATAAAATCGGTCTTCCGGATGGTGATGGTCTCGGCCCGGGCGATGCGGGCATACGGCGGCCAGGCGGTGACGGCGATGGCGATGACGGCGTTTTCGATGCCCGGCCCCAAAGCCGAGACAAAGGCCAGGGCCAGGATCAGCTTGGGGAAGGCCAGGAAAATGTCGGTGATCCGCATGAGCGCCATGTCGATGACGCCCCCGGCGAACCCGGAAATGGTCCCGATGACCAGCCCCGCGGGCGCTGCGATGACGGCTACCAGCACCACCACGTAGAGGGTCAGTCGCGATCCATAAAGGATGCGGCTCAGGATGTCCCGCCCCAGTTCGTCGGTACCCAAAAGGTGCCCGTCGGTCATGGGCGGCGCCAGCCGGGCCGAAAGATCGGCCGCATTGGGCGGAAAAGGGGCCAGCAACGGCGCCAGGGCCGCCGCCAGCAGCAACCCCAGGATGATGATCAGACCGATCATCGCCAGCCGGTTCTCCATAAAGGTGGTCCAGCCGATGTAAGCTCTTCCCGCCCGGGCCTGGAACCGGGATTCGGGGGTGGCGGAGAGGAGCCAGTCGCGGAGGCGGGGTGTTTGGGAGATGGGGGGTGTTTGCATATGTCTCACCCCAAAACGGCCCGACCCCGGTTCATATCGAGATCGGGCCGTTCGGGTTAACGGCTATCTTCGATCGTTCATTTCAGACCGGCGGCATATCGCAGGGCGTTGATGGCTTCGGCCAGGCCGATGACGCCGTCTCCATCAATATCCGCGATTTGAGCGGGCGGGTCGTTCAGGGCGATGCCGGTCAGGATTTTGAACGCGGTGATCGCGTCGGCGAGGTCGATTTCGTTGCTGCAATCCACGTCGCCTGGATTGCATACGGGCACATTGATCGGTGAGGTTCCAGCACCTTCGTTGCCGGCGGCGTCATAGGCGGTCACGGCGACGAACTGGCCCTGTAGCGCGGCGTCGAGGGTGATCCAGTTGACAAGCCCTACATCTTCGTGCAGGGACAGCGAATCCGCGGAAGGGCCGACGTAAACGCGATACCCGGCGATGTCCGCGTCTTCGGGCGTCAGCCAGTGGACCTTGACGCCGTCCGGGTCGGGCGCGGTCATGACGGCGTCGGCCGCCGCCGGCCCGACGCCGTCATGGACAACGATGTCCGCCTGGTCGGAAACCGATTCGTTGCCCGCCGCGTCAACGGCCCGGACGTAGTATCGGACGCCTTCCGACGTGATGTCGGCTTTTGGAATCACGCCGGCGTAGGTCGTGGTCCCCTCAATTGCCGTCATTGGCGCGACGCTGAACGGCCGCTCGTCGGTTTGGGGTCGATAATGGAGAAACACGCCCGCCAGTGCCTGATCCTCGGAAACGTCGGCTTCGATGGTCAGGTCGGCGCCGGCCTCGGCCGTCGCCGCCGGGGAATGGGTCACGACCGGCGGCGCGAGATCCACCCGGAAAGCGAACCGGGTGGCGGCAATGTTGCCGGCGGTGTCGGCCGCCGTCACTTCGAGTTCATGTTCGCCTTCGGCCAGAGGCGACGCCGGCCGCCATTCCAAAACGCCGTTTCGGACATGGAAGGCGTCCGGCAGGTTGGCTTTGTTTATTACGGTTTCGCCGTCCAATTTGACGTCCAGGGCGTCCAGGTCCAGGCCGCTTAACCCGTCCATGACGACCAGGCGGATCAGCGGGGTGGGGCCGCCTTCCATGACGATGAAATCCGAAACCGCCGGCGGGGCCGCGTCGATGGCCAGCACATACTGGCCGGTCTGGCTGATCATGGCGGTCGCCGCGTGGTTCGCGGCGTCCACCTGGCCGCCGACGTGTTCGTAATATCCGGTGTCGGCGTTAAAATGGTAGATGGCGAGTTTGGCGGCGTCCGCCGAAGTGAAGCCGGCGGCTGAAAGGTCCGCGTCCGTGTAGCCGATGGTCAGTTCCAGGGGCTCGGAAAGATCGGCGACAAGAGTCCCGTCTTCGGACTGGACCGTTACGATGAACACGTCGCCCACGGTGGCGGCCTCTCCGTCGGTTCGGGGGCCCCTGGCCTCGATCCGGTACGAACGCCGCCAACTGAACAGGCGGGATATTTTCAAGGCCGCGCCCTTGGCCAGCTTCCCGGTTCCGGCTATAACCTTGGCCCCGCCGTCCACAATGGCTTCGCCGGTTTCCACCGCCAGTTCCACGCCGGCTTCGGCGATTTTTTCCACGGTTTCAAGCGCGTCGTCAAGAACGCCGTCGATGGCGTCCACATAAGGTTCAACCACCGCTTCCACGCCTCGGATCTTGTTTTCAATGTGAGCGTCTTTTTCATAAACGGCGGTTCGGATCATTCCCAATTCCGGGGCAAGCAGCCCTTGAGCCGTGGCGTAATCAATAACGGACTTGACGTCCACTTGAAAAGAAATTTCCGCCCCAACCCCCAGGCCCAACCCAAACGCCAATGGAATGGAAATCAATTGGCTTTCTTTTTGGGTCTGGGTCCATTCCACCGTTCCGTCCGACAAATCCTGGATGGCCCGGCTCACGCCGAGAAAAGCGGTCTCGGAGATGTCGAATTCTTCGCCCTCCCGCACCTGGGCGATAAAATCAGATTGGCCTTCCAGCACGTTGAGGGCTGTTTGATCATCAATGGCAAAATCCAGAAAAGTTTCCGTGATCCAACTATAAACAATGTATTTGTTGCCGCCAGTCCGGTTGGTCATCGTGCTGAAAAACAACGACCAGTCGCCATGGGGATCGAAATCCGCGCCAATGGTCATTTCCGATTCCATTCGTTTAAGCGCAAGATCCAGCAGCCCGATACTGAATTTGGGCGTATCCTTGCGCCGTCTGTCGCCGCCGAATTTCTGGGAAAAGCCAAAGCCGAAACTGCCCAAATCCAGGTTTGACGAAAGGGTAAGCCCCAATTTGTCGGCGCCGCTCACGTCCGATTCGCCGAATATTTCCAAAGCGGCGCCTGTTTCAAACGCGTCGAGGTTGAATTTTGGCTTGGAACCCGAGGCAAAGCCCAATGGATTTTGGAGGCTCAATTTGGCGCCCACGTTCAATTTGGCCGCCGCGCCCGCGGACAGACCAATGTGCTTGTAATATCGATCCGAATCGATGATTCTGGCGACGGCGTGGTCCAGAACGGCCCGGGTCAGGATGTTGTTGACGAACATGGGGTCCAGTTTGAGCAGGTTTTCAAAAAACAGGACCGCGGCCACAAACAGTTGATCATTGTGGTCCGGCCGGTTTGGATTGAAAAAATCCTCGAACCGATGGCGCGTCGTCATGGCGGTGTTGGCGGATACGTCCGCGCCAGCGCCCGCCCCGAGTTCAGGCCGTCCGCTGGTGGTGCTGTGTTCCTTGAAAATACTGGCGGACACCCCCGCCCAGGCGTCTCCGCCGAGTTCGGCGCCAAGGGCGTTGTCCATTTCCATGTCCGTGGTGGAACCGGCATTGTTCAGGGTAATCGTGGTGGAAATGTTTTTCTCGCCCCTCAAACCAAGTTCCGCGGTTTTGAATTTCACAGGTCCGAGGCTGAACTTGGGTCCGGTAAAGCCCACGGACCCGCCCATGCCGATCAGCAGCTTGTATTTTTCCGAAAACTCTCGATCTTCGACAACAACCGGGAATTCCGGCACGCCGGCCATGTCGAGGTTCAGGGGGTTGCCGGACGGGTCGGTAACGGTCAAGCGATAGGTTGCGTCGGCGTCCGTCCGCGGACTTGTGATTTCGACAAAACCCTGGTCGTCGATGGTGGTTTCGTACCGCGTGCCGTCGGGGTATTTGTAATAGAAGGCTTTTTCCGTGATCGGCTGATTGTTCGCATTGTAAATCCGGTAATAACGGACCGCCTGCCCGCCTTTCATCACCACCGAGGATATGGCGTCGCTTTCCGGATAATGGGGAACGAACCGAACGGATTCACTGATGGTCGTCGGGGGCAACACCTCCAGAAAAATATTGGAAGCATAGGCCCGGCCTTCGGCATCGTATGCTAACAGATCAATGCTATAGTCGCCTTCGGCGATAATGGTGGTGGAGAACAACCCGTCTAGGGTCACGGCGTCCGGTTCGTCCCCACCGGTGAGATACCATTCATACCGGTCCATGAGGGGGCCTGATGGGTTCGCGGATAAGTCAAATGAAAAAGGGGCTTCTCCGGTAGGTCCGGGATCGACTTCCACCGTCATGTAGGCGGGGTCGGGGGACCGGACGGGGCGGACATAATAAAGCTCGGTCTTGGTTTTGGTGGTGATGTCGCCATTGGTAAAATCCACGCCCCAGGCGCTGGCGTTGGAGGAATGGTGGGTGGTGGACGACCAGAAGAAATCCGAGACCATGTCGGGGAACGGGCCGTATTTATAGCAGTCGGAGCCGCGGATGGCCGGATTGTAGGAATCGTATCGGACCAGACTCTGCAATTCGTTGACGTCCGGAAGCCGCCAGTCGGAATGGCCGGCAAGGGTCAGGGTTTCGCAATGCTCCAGGGCCGCCTGCCACGTCAAGGGGCCGATGGTGTCCTGACCCCACAT
>JAABTM010000284.1 GCA_011389855.1 Desulfobacteraceae bacterium | reverse complement strand
CCGATCTTTGCTCATGAGCGCCCGGCCGATGGCCAGCATCTGCTGTTCACCGCCCGAGAGGGTGCCCGCCATCTGTTCCCGCCGCTCTTCGAGCCGTGGAAAGAGTTCGTAAATCCATTTCCGGTTCTGTTGGGTCTGTTCGGCGTCATTGGAGGTGAAGGCCCCCAGATTGAGGTTTTCCCGGACCGTCAGGGTGCCGAACACGCGCCGCCCCTCGGGCGACTGGGTGACCCGCTCCCGCACGACCTTGTGGGCCGGCAGTTTGTGGAGCGGTTTTCCGTCCAGCAGAATCTCGCCCTCGGACGGCTTGAGGAGCCCTGAAACCGTCATGAGGGTGGTCGATTTGCCCGCGCCGTTGGCCCCCAGGATGGCGACGATCTCGCCTTCATCCACGGCGATGTCGATGCCGTGCAGCGCTTCCACATTGCCGTATTTCACGCGCAGATTGTTGATTTCAAGCAATTTTGCCATTGGATCTCCGTCACTCGCTTCCGGCCATGGTTTCAGCGGACGCCGTCTCGCCGCCTTCCTCGTCCTCATCCTCGGTTCCCAGATACGCCTCGATCACCCTGGGATTTTCCTTGATGTCGGCGGGGCCTCCCTCGGCGATCTTCAGGCCGTACTCGATCACCACGATATGATCGCAGATCTCCATCACCAGCCCCATGTCGTGCTCGATGAGGAGGATGGTCATTCCCTCATCCCGCATTTTGCGGATCAGGCCGATAAGATTTTCCGTCTCCTGTTCGTTCATGCCGCCGGCCGGCTCGTCCAGGATCAGCAGCCGGGGATTGGAGGCCAGAGCCCTGGCGATTTCCAGCAGGCGCTGGTTGCCATAGGAAAGATTTTTGGAAAGATGTTTGGCATAAGGCCGGAGCCCCACGAATTCCAGTTGCTTCAGGGCCAGTTCCAGGGCTTTTTTTTCTTCTTCCCGCTGGCGCCGGGTCCGCAGCATGGCCGAAATGGCGCCGGATTTTGTCCGGCAATGGCTGCCGGCCAGGACGTTTTCCAGCACCGACAGGTTCTGGAACAACCGGATGGTCTGAAAGGTCCGGGCGATGCCCAGCTCCACGATCCGGTGAGTGAGCCAGCCCTGGATGGCTTTGCCTTCGAAGACGATCTCGCCGTGGTCGGGGGTGTAATTGCCCGTGATCAGGTTGAAGACGGTGGTTTTGCCGGCCCCGTTGGGACCGATTAGGCCCATGACGACCCCTTCGTCCAGATCGAAGGAGACGTTATCCACGGCGGTCAGGCCGCCGAAAGTTTTGGTGACCTTTTTCAGGGTCAGGATGCTCACGAGGACACCTCGCTTTCCGAGGCCGGTTCGGGCTCGTCCTCGATGGGATATTCGCGGGGCCGCGGCGGCAGAATCCCCTGGGTCCGGAAAATCATCATCAGGACCATGGCCGCGCCGAAAATCAGCATGCGGGTATTGGCGAACCCGCGAAACAGTTCGGGCAGTCCCACCACCAGGAACGATCCCAGTATCACCCCGGGAATGGCCCCGGCGCCGCCCAGGATCACGACCATGAACATCACCACCGATTCCCAGAAGGAAAAGGACGCCGGCGAGACGATGGTCATCTTGGAGGCGAAGATGGTCCCCACCATGCCGGCCCAGAAAGCGCCCAGTACAAAGGCCATCAGCTTGTACCGGGCGGTATTGATGCCGCTGCCCTCGGCCGCCACCTCGTCTTCCCGCAGATAGGTCAGGGCCCGGCCGAACCGGGAATTTTCCAGGCGTCGGAACAGGTAGACCGTCACCGCCGCGAAGGCGAAAATCAGGTAATAAAACTGATGGGGCAGACGGATTTTATAGCCGAAGATCTCGGGCCGGGGGATGCCGAAAATCCCGTTGGCGCCGCCGGTAATGCCGAACACGTCGTTAATCAGCGCGATGCGGACGATCTCCACCATGCCGATGGTGACGATGAGCAGATAATCGCCTCGCAGATGGATGATGGGCCGGGCCACGATCAGGGCGAACAACGCGGCCAGAAACCCGGAAAGCGGCATGAGCCAGAGCACCGGAACGCCGTACCGGGTGCTGATAATGGCGGTGGTGTAGGCCCCCACCGCATAAAAAGCGGCATGACCCATGTGGAACATGCCCCCGTACCCGAGGATGATGTTGAGGCTCAGCCCCAAAATGGCGTAGAGCCCCACGCTGTTGAGCACATCCACCCAGTAGCGGTTCAGGTAAAGCGGGGCGAACAGCAGCGCCACGACGATAACCGTATAAATGATGGTTCTGCGATCTTTCATCATACCTTTTCCGCCACCCTTTCCCCCAGCAGTCCGGTGGGACGGACGATCAGGATGAGAATCAGCACCAGGAAGGCGATGGCGTCTTTCCAGGCAATGGAAATGTAGGCCGCGCCCAGGGCCTCGATGACCCCCAGGAGAATGCCGCCCACCATGGCGCCGGGAATGTTGCCGATGCCGCCCAGGATCGCCGCGGTGAAGGCCTTGAGGCCGTAGATCCATCCCATGGTGAAATTGACCTGGCCGTAATAGAGCCCCACCATCAGCCCGGCGGCGCCGCCCAGGGCCGGACCGATGAAAAAGACGATCATGATCACGCCGTTGACGTCGATGCCCATGAGGCGCGCGGCCCCCTGGTCCTCGGCCGCGGCCCGGATGGCGGTGCCGACCTTGGTCTTCTGGATGAAGGCGTAAAGCGCCACCATCATGACCACCGACGTCAGCAGAATCAGGATCCGCACCAGGGGCACCGGCATGCCGAACAGGTTGATCACCACATTGGGCAAAATATCCTGGGGATAGACGTGGAACCGGGCGCCGTAAATCAGCATGATGGTGTTCTGGAAGAAAATGGAGGCCCCCAGGGCGGAGACCACGGCGGAAAGACGGGGAGAGGTCCGCAGCGGCTTGTAGGCGGCCTGATCCAGGAGGATGCCCACGAGCCCCACCAGCATCATCACCATGACGGCCAGCATCAGCACCCCGAAGGTGGGTCCCAGCCGGTCGGTCAGGGACATGGAGGTGAGCAGGGTCAGCCCCAGGTAGGCGCCGATGGTGAAAAGATCCCCATGGGCGAAGTTGATGAGCTTGAGCACCCCGTAGACCATGGTGTATCCTAGGGCGATGAGGGCGTAGATGCCGCCGACGGCCAGTCCGTTTGTCAACTGTTGAAAGAAAAGTTCCATGGCTTTTCCGGCTGTATGGCGTGGTTGGAATGAGACGCCGGGTTCGCCGAACCCGGCGTCGGCGTCGATTGGACTCCGTTATGGTGGGAATCCCTTACGGTTGAAGGATGAAATCGCCGTTTTCATCCACCTGGTAAACCCGATAGACCTTTCCGACGCGGTCGCCCTTCTCGTTAAAAGAAATGGCGCCGGTGAGACCCGAGAAATCCGTCAGCTCCTCGTGCAGGTAGTCGGCGAGTTTATCCTTATCCGTGGATTTGGTCTGGCGGATGGCCTCGGCCACGACCCGGAAGCCGTCTCCGGCCAATACCGCGTAGATGGATTGGGGCGCGTTGCCGTATTGGCTCTGGAAATCGGACACGAAGCTCTTGGCTTCCGGAGTGTCCAGATCCCTGGGCAGGGGGGCGCTGACAAAATAAAATCCCTGGGCGGAATCCTTGCCGGCGATCTTGACCAGGTCGGGATGGTTGGTGGCGTCGCCGCCGATGAAAGGCACATCCCAGCCCATCTCGTTTTTCTGGCGCAGAAGCAGGCCGGCCTCGGGATAATATCCGGTGAAAAAGACGCAATCGGGCTTGACGGCCTTCATTTTGGTAAGGATGGTGTTGTAGTCCCGTTCGCCCGGGGTCAGGGCTTCGAAAAAGACGATGTCCATGCCCCCCTCGTTCTTGAGCAGGCCCTGGGTCTCGCCGGCCAGCCCTTTGGCGTAGGAGGTGTTGTCATGGAGGATGGCCACTTTTTTAAAGCCGAGATCCTTGATGGTCTGGGCCGCCACTTTGCCCTGCTCGTCGTCCCGGGGGCAGGTGCGGAAGAAGTATTCCAGGCCCTTCTCGGTCAGGCGGATGGCGGTGGAGCCGTTGGCCACCTGGATGATGCTCGATTCGTCGTAAATGTTCTGGGTCGCTTCGGTGATGGAGGACCCATAGGTGCCGATGACGGCCACGATGTCCATGGTGGTCAGCCGGGTGGCGGCCAGGGAGGCCTGCC
This sequence comes from Desulfobacteraceae bacterium, assembly GCA_011389855.1. Lineage (GTDB taxonomy): Bacteria > Desulfobacterota > Desulfobacteria > Desulfobacterales > JAABSP01 > JAABTD01. The sequence continues at coordinate 2,230 of JAABTM010000284.1, read as the reverse complement.
GGGGGTCGCCGGCGTCGTCCTCGGCGATGATCTCCACCTGCATCCCGTTGAGGCCGCCGGCCTCGTTGATGTCGCCGGCCAAAAGGTCCAGGACCTGTTTCATTTCCTGGCCTTCACTGGCCCAGGGGCCGGTCATGGGGCCCATGAGGCCGATCTTGACGGTGTCGGCGCCAAAGGCGGCCCCGGCCGCCAGAAAACAGAATGCAAGGGTCAACAGCAGAATCTTTTTCATACGGTTCTTCTCCTTCTTTTACAGGTTGCAATAAATGTGTAAAATTTACCAGATGAAGCAGCTTTAGCAGAGATGTCGGGGGGTGTCAACGGGATTGATCGAACACAATGCACCGGACCTCCACCTGGGCGCCTTTGGGCAGGCCGCTGACCTCGATCACGGCCCGCGCCGGCCGGTGATCGGAGAAAACCTCCTCGTAAAGATCGTTGAACTCCTGGAATCGCTGGATATTGGTTAAAAACACATCCACTGACGCCACATCCGACAGCGCGTGTCCGCTCGCCTCGACGATGGCCTTCAGGTTCTGAAGGGCCCGCCGGGCCTGGGGGCCGAAGTCGGGGCTGACCAGCTCCCCGGCCCCGGGTTCCAGGCCGATCTGTCCGCTCACGAATACGAAGGGGCCCGCCGACACCGCCTGGGAATAGGGGCCGATGGCCGCCGGCGCATTGTCTGTCTGAATCATCCGCATGGATCACCTCCTTGTCAGAGTATTTTGGGTCGGAATGCTCCTGGAACCGGTGGTTCAATCCTCTCATACAGGAGCGGCGGGCCGGCCGTCAAGCGGCATCCGCGGCTGCAGCCGGGTTTGGCTTGTAGCCGGGGGATTCATGATGCTTTTGGTAAATATGGCTCAGCCATTGCCGCGCGGGAAAGGAATCCTTAATCGTCGCTTTTCGTTATTATCGGTCTCTATTCAATGAAATAATTGACAAATAAAAACCGTATACCGTAAATTCTCCTCCAGAGCAACTGTTGAACACAAGAAGGCATAACGTCCGCCGCATGAACAAAAAAGCCGAAAACAAGCCGGAGGGGCCGCCCGGCAACCTGACTGCTCCTGGACCGGGAGCTGAAAAAAGCCGGCCTGACGGGAAGCGGCATCCAGGGGTGCGGCCATGAGGTGCAGCGCCATCTGGACGTGGGGCTTGAAATCCTGTCGGGGCGGGCCGTCGCCGGGTTGCTCGGCCTCGATTTCATTCCCCTGCGGTGGGAGGAAATGGTTCGACCGGAAACAACGGAAAAGGAGGCAACGCCATTATGCAACGAAATGGAGTTCGGCTTCTCGCGACGGTTTGCCTGTCGCTCCTGCTCATACGCGGTTCGGCGTATGCGGCCGACACGCTGATGATGGCCACCACCACCAGCACCGACAATACCGGCCTGCTGGATTACCTGGCGCCCCATTTTGAAAAGGCGACGGGCATCGATCTCAAATGGACCGCCGTGGGCACCGGCAAGGCCCTGGCCCTGGGCAAGAACTGCGACGTGGATGTGCTGCTGGTCCATGCGCCCCCGGCTGAAAGACAGTATGTCGAGGACGGCTACGGCGTGGACCGGACCCAAATCATGTACAACGACTTTGTCCTCATCGGGCCGCCGGGCGACCCGGCCGGCATCGGGGGCGGGGGCGTGTCCGACGCCCTGAAGGCCGTCAAAAACAAAGGGGCGGTCTTTGCAAGCCGGGGCGACAACTCCGGAACCAATAAAAAGGAGAAGCTGCTGTGGGAGACGGCGGGACTGGCCCTGCCGGAAAAGGAAAACTGGTACGTCCAGACCGGCCAGGGCATGCTCGCCACCATCCGGATCGCCGCCGAACGCAACGGCTATACCATGACCGACCGGGGAACCTACATCAAATACGAGGCCGACGGGGGCGGCAATCCGCCCCTGGTGATTCTGGTGGAAGGAGACGAGAGGCTGATGAACCAGTACAGCGTGCTGGCGGTCAATCCCAAACGGTGCGAAACCGCCAAATACGATCTGGCAACGAAATTTTCCGGCTGGATTGCCGGAAAAGAGGCTCAGCAGCTTATCGCCGACTTCCGTCTTTCGGGGAAACAGCTTTTTACGCCCAACGCTTACTAAGGCGAATTACGGAAATGAATACCCTAATAAAAATCCGACGCCTTGGCCGCCCCGCCTTGGGTTGAAACCCCAGGCTCAATCATTCAAAACCGGCTAAAAGCCGGTTCGGATTGCAACCCGCCATCTATACCG
>JAABTM010000283.1 GCA_011389855.1 Desulfobacteraceae bacterium | reverse complement strand
CAACGCCCTGGCCACGCCGCCTTGGGTTGAAACCCCAGGCTCAATCATCCAAAACCGGCTAAAAGCCGGTTCAAATTGCAAACCGCCATCCATCCCGCGACGGCCATAACCGGCTTCCAGCCGGTTTCATGGGTTCAGCCTGGGGTTTCAACCCAAGGCGGCGAGGACGATCAACTTGAATTAGAATTCAGAATCAACTCGATCATCCATTGGAATCAAAGGTGTTTTGATTCCAGAAAATCGCCTTACCCGTAGAACAGCCTGGAAGGCTGTTTTACGGAGAACTCGTTCACGGGTATTGGGTTCAAGGCATATTAAGCCGATGCTTCGGTGCGCATGTTCTCTTCTGGACATTCCTCTTGTTCGCAGCTTGCCGCGATGGTAATGTTTTCTAAGGAGAGAACAATGAAATGCAACATCCAGGTCTGTCCCGGCGAATATGAACAAAAAATGATCTTTCATACGGTAAGCCGCAATCATGAATTTTTCGTATTTGAAGATGTGCCAGCCGAGGTATGTTCCGTATGCGGGGACACGCTTTTGCATCCGGATACGGTTCGCAATATTGAAACCCTGACCCGTAAAAGAAAAGCGCCGGAACGATTTGCGCCTGTCTATCAGTACTCGTAAATCATACCGAGAAGGAGGCAATCCCTTATGGAACCTATCAGAAAAATATCGCATGTGAAAAACAACACTCTTGTTTTATACGGTCTGGATGCGTTGAACGACAAGGCGGTGGAGGTCGTCATTAACTCTCTCACGCCAGAGGAAGTGAAAGGACGACCGGACGCGGTGGATCATTTCTGCGGCATTTTCAAGGGCGGATCCTCCCTGACGGAATCTTTATTGGAAGAGCGGAAAAAAGACTTTGAGCTTGAAGAGAAAAAGATTTGAGGGAGCCGACATGAAACGCACCAAAATTTTCCAACTCATCGACGCGGACGCCCCCCTGGACCGGGTGCTGGCCAAAGGATGGGTCCGCACCCGCCGGGATTCCAAAACCTTTTCGTTTATCGAACTCAACGACGGCTCGTGCCTCAAAAATCTCCAGGTCATCGCCGACGAATCCCTCGACAACTACGAGGAGATCAAGAAAATCACCACCGGCTCGGCGGTCGCCGTCACCGGCCGCCACGTTGAATCCAAAGGCGGCGGACAAAAATGGGAGGTCCAGGCCGATGGGATCGAGATCATCCACATGGCCCCGGAGACCTACCCGCTCCAGAAAAAACGGCACACCGACGAGTTCCTACGGACCATCGCCCACCTGCGTCCCCGAACCAACAAATACGGCGCCGCCTTCCGGATCCGGGCGGAACTGGCCTACGCCATCCACCAGTTTTTCCGGGACCGGGGCTTCAAATACATCCACACCCCCATCCTCACTGGATCGGACTGCGAAGGGGCCGGCGAACTCTTCAGGGTCACCGCCATGGATTTGACCCGTGTCCCGACCGTCGACGGCAAGCCCGACTTCGACGGGGACTTTTTCGGCCGGGAGGCCAACCTGACGGTCTCCGGCCAGCTCTCGGCCGAGATGTTCGCCCTGGCCCTGGGGGACGTCTACACCTTCGGCCCCACCTTCCGGGCTGAAAACTCCAACACCCGGCGCCACGCCGCCGAGTTCTGGATGGTGGAACCGGAGATGGCCTTCTGCGATCTGGCGGGCAACATGGGCCTGGGGGAAGACCTTATCCGGACGGTGGTCCGTCAGATCATGGACAACTGCGCCGACGACCTCGAACTCTTCGCCAAGTTCGTGGACAAGAAGCTGATGAAGACCCTTCAAAACACGGTGGATTCGGACTACGTCCGGCTCCCCTACCGGGAGGCGGTGGCGATTCTCCTGAAATCCGGCAAAAAATTCGAGTTCCCCGTGGAATTCGGCAAGGACCTCCAGTCGGAACACGAGCGGTTTCTCACCGAAAACCACTTCCGGAAGCCGGTCATCCTCCACGATTATCCCAAGACCATCAAGCCGTTCTACATGCGGGTCAACGACGACAACGAAACCGTCGCCGCCATGGACGTCCTGGTCCCGAGCATCGGCGAGATCATCGGCGGCAGCCAGCGTGAAGAACGGCTGGACGTGCTGGAAGCCCGGATGGCGGAACTGTCCATGGAGACCGAACCTTACTGGTGGTACCTCGACTCCCGCCGCTACGGCTCGGTCCCCCACAGCGGCTTCGGGCTGGGGTTCGAACGGCTGATGATGCTGGTCACCGGCATCTCCAACATCCGGGACGTGATCCCCTTTCCGCGGACGCCCCGGAATATCGAGTTCTGATCCCGCCGCGTCCCGAAGGCCGCCCCGTTTTCCACCCCAAACCGTTTCGGAGGTTCCGATGAAAATCCCATATGTCAGAACATGCGCCGGGATCGCCCTGCTGGGGGCGGTTCTCCTGTTTTTCGTCCGACCCCTTATGGCGGAGCCGCCGCCTTACCACGTCTTCATCCTTCATAGCTACGAAGCGGACCATGTATGCGGGGAACCCCAGCACAAGGGCGTCGTCTCGGCGCTTCGGGACGCCGGGTACCGCGAAGGGGAGAATCTGAACATAGAAGCGTATCACATGGACACCAAGCGGAAAAACAACACCGAAGCGCTGATCCGCGAGCAGGCGGCCGCGGCGAAACGCGCCATCCATCGATTCGCCCCCGACCTGCTCGTCACCCTCGACGACAACGCCTTCCGGACCGTGGCCCTCCCCCTGGCGGGAACCGATCTGCCCATCGTCTTTTCAGGCATGAACGGTCAGCCCGAGGATTACAACCGGCGGCGGCCCTTCATGGCGTCCCGAAAAGCGCCCGGCGGCAACATCACAGGCGTGTATGAAAAACTCCACATCGCCGACGCCATCCGCGTCCACTCTAAACTCTTTCCGGGCGCATCCGCCCTGAGAATCTACACCGACCCCTCTCCCACGGGTCAGGCCATTGCCAGGCAGGTCCGCGCCGAACTTGAAGGCGAGACGCTCCCCTGGCGGTGGGATCTGAGGAGGGTCGAAACCTGGGAGGATTACACGGATGAAATCCTCGCCGCCAACCGGGCCGGCGACGTCGGCGGCATCTATCCGGCGGCCCTTCTTCTCAAGGACCGGGCCGGAGGAACCCGCACCGCTCCGGAGATTCTCGCCTGGACGGCGGCCCAGTCCAAAAAGCCAGAAATCGCCCTCAACTACGCTTTCACCCGCATGGGACTGTTCGGCGGCGCGGCCGTCGATTTCTTCGCCATGGGGCGGGAGGCCGGGGAGATGGCGGCCCGAATCCTCGAAGGCGCGTCCCCGGGCGACATCCCGATCCGGGAAGCCGAACGATACGCCCTGGTCTTCAACCTGAAACGTGCCGAGGCCCTGGGCGTCGACATCCCCTCCGACGTGCTTATGGCGGCGGACGAAGTCGTCACGGCGGACCCACCTTGAGGCGCATCGGAATGAAATCGATCCAACGGTTTTCCAGCTTCATCGGATGGACGATGATCCTGTTCCAGGCCGTTACCCTGGCCGTGGTGGTGGGTGTGCTTTACACCATCCTCGGCCGAACCATGACCCACGAGCATGAAAACCGGTTGCAGGCCCAATCGGCCCGCGTCAGCATGGCCCTTTCGGACCGGCTGGAGTGGGCCGAAGGCCAGCTCCGGGACATCCAGATGAACAACGCGATCCGCATCAACCTGATGCTGGGGGTCGACAGCCAGGTAACGGAACAGATGGCGGCCCTCCACCCATCGACCGACGGCGCGGTTTTTTTCATCCGGAACGCCGAAGACGGCGCCATGCTTCCTCCGCCGCCCCCCCGGCTGGAACTCCTGAAAGCACAACTGGACGCCCTGGAAGCGGCTGATCGCTTTCAGAGGCTGCTGTTTCTCGAAGCGGGGGACGGCGCCCGATACTCGCTCTTCTCCATCCCGATCCACCGGAAAGACGAACGGCTGGCCACCGCATTCATCCGTTACGACGTCGCCGCGGACCAACGATTCTGGCGGCGATTCGACATGATCGCGCCATCGTCCCGTCTGCTCTTGCGGACCGGCGAGGACTTCCGGAACCTGCGCGCCGGGGCGCCGGCGCCCGCCATCGAGAAAGAAAATCCCGTGCCGAAACGGCTCGCTTCCCCGGGACCGGCGCTGATAGAACTCAAGGCATTTCCGAATCTCTTCCTGGCCGCTTCAAACGCGCCGCTGAGGGCGCAACGGACATCCCTCATCCTCATCCTGGTGGTCTTGTGCGCCGCTGTATTTCTGCTCACGGCCTGGGTGTCCCTCTGGATCTCCAGACGGCTCAGCGACCCATTGGATCGCATGGCGAATCAGGCCCTGGCCATCGCCCGGGACCCCGCCCCCCACTTCCTGAGCACCGAAGACATCCATTATCAGGAATTTCGGACCCTCGCCGGGGCGTTCAACTGCGTGCTCCGGAACCTCCTGGAGGCCCAGGAGTCCCTGAAGACCCGGGCCAGACAGGCCCTGGACGCCTCGGAGCAGAAATACCAGCGCCTGGTGGAAACCAGTCCCACCGGCATTTTATCCACGGGTCCACGGAACCGGATTCAATTCGCCAACCGGACCATGGAGGAGATAACGGGCTACAAAGCCGAAGTTCTGACCGCCATGACCCTGGACGATCTGGTCCATCCGGATGACGCCGATGTCGAGGGCCCCGGCGATCCCGGCGCCGCCCGCCGGGAACCGCGGCAGGGCCGCGAGACCCGCTGGCGCCGAAAGGACGGCCGTCCGGTCTGGGTCGAACTCCGGTCGGTCCGGATTCAGGACGGGGACGCCGCCGTCCTGGTCAATGCGCTCGACATCACGCATCGCAAACAGGCCGAAACGGCCGCCCGTCAGAGCGAAGAGAAATACCGCTCAGTGGTCGACCAGAGCGCCGAAGGCATCTACCAGGTGGACACCGAAACCAAACGCATCGTGGAATCCAACCCCGCCATGCGGCGGCTTTTGGGCTACACCCAGTCGGAACTGTCGGCCATGACGGTCTACGATTTCGTGGTCCACGACCGGCCGGACATCGACGCGAAAATGGAACAGATCCTCCGGCAGGGCGATTATTTCATCGGCGAGCGCCAATACCGGAAAAAAAACGGTGAAACGATCACCGTGGAGGTGAGCGGCAACCGCGTCGCCTACGGCGGCAAGGAGGTGTTCAGCGTCGTCTGCCGGGACATCACGGCGCGGAAGAAGATGGAGAGCGAGTTGTTGAAAATGCAAAAGCTCGAATCCCTCGGCCTCCTGGCCGGGGGCATCGCCCACGATTTCAACAACATCCTGACCGGAATCATCGGGAATATCACCCTGGCCAAACTCAACGCCGGCCCCGAAACGCATCTCTTCGGCAAACTTGCCGAAACCGAACGGGCCTGCATGCGCGCCAAGGACCTCACCCAGCAACTGCTCACTTTCGCCAAAGGGGGCGCGCCCATAAAGAAAACCCTGCCCTTGTCGGGGCTCATCCGCGAAGCGGTCCGCTTCACCCTCCGGGGGGCCAATGTCGGCTGCCGGTTCGACATCGCCGACGACCTCTTTCCCGTGGACGCCGACGAAGGCCAGATCACCCAAGTTATCAACAACCTGGTCATCAACGCCCAACAGGCCATGCCCGACGGCGGCGAATTGAGGGTCACGGCGGAAAACCTGGGGGACGGGCCGCCCTCCGGTTTGCCCCTGAGGCCGGGTCCGTACGTAACGGTCGCCATCCGGGACCAGGGCCCCGGCATCGCGCCGGATCAGCTTGAGAAAATCTTCGATCCCTATTTCACCACCAAAAAGACGGGCAGCGGCCTGGGACTGGCCGTGGTCTATTCCATCGTTAAAAAGCACGGCGGCCATATCTCGGCGTCATCGGAACCCGATGGAGGGGCCGCCTTCACCCTTCTCCTGCCCAGGGCCAGGGCGGCGGAACCCCCGCCCGACCCGAAGCCGGAACGGATCATCCCCGGCCAGGGGCGAATCCTGGTGATGGACGACGAGCAGACCGTGCGGCTGGTGCTTGGGGAGATGCTCCGGTTCCTGGGGTACGACCCCGCCTTCGCCGTGGACGGAGCCGAGGCCATCGACGCTTACAAAACCGCCATGAGGGAGGGGAGGCCCTTCAATGCCGTCATCATGGACCTGACTATCCCCGGCGGCATGGGCGGACTTGAAGCCATCGGCCGCCTCCGGGAGATCGACCCCCAAGTCCGCGCCATCGTCTCCAGCGGATACGCCAGCGACGCCGTGGTGGCCGATTTCCGCAAACACGGCTTCTCCGGCGTGCTCTCCAAACCCTACCAGATGGAAGCGCTCAGCGAACTGCTTTCGAGCCTGACCGGCGGGGCCGATGTTTGCGATGGCGAGGCGATCGTTGAAGAGGCCGGGTGATCCTGTCATGGGCGGCCGCCGCAAGGCAAAACCAAGGCGAATTACGGA
>JAABTM010000282.1 GCA_011389855.1 Desulfobacteraceae bacterium | reverse complement strand
TTTTTCATTCGTTTTATTTTCCCGATAAACCAAAGGTCTATAGCTTGTCATATTCCTCCGGAGGCACATCCGGAACTTGTGAAAGCACACGAAAAAAGCCATCACCTGTCGCACGCATGGCTCTTTCCTCCAGATAAGGGTCCGGGAGAATTCGATTCAATTTGTCGGCGAGTGAAGCCGCGATAATTTCGTCAATTGGCACGTTGTTCATTTTCGAGACTTCGCATACTTTTCGAAATAATTTATCAGGAAGCTTTATCGATAATTCAGCCATGATCTCATCCCGTCAGACAGAAAGCCCGGTGTTTCAGAAAATAGTCAATTATCAACATTCCCTTTATAACTGAAATAACCCCACGCCAGCAACATCGTCCCCAACCCAAAAGCCAGCAGATAAAAAACCTCGGTTTGCACCGTCTGGAGCGTCCCTTCCCGGGCGAAGATGTCGGTCAGGGCGTTGAGGCCCCAGGCCAGGGGGGAAAAATCGCTGATCCGCCGCATAACTTCCGGCATGACGTAGACCGGGACCATGATTCCGCCCACGGCCGCCGCGATCACCACCGAGACCGCCCCGAACATGGAGGCCTGCTCGTAGGTCCGGGCCACCGTCCCCAGGAGGATGCCGTACCCGCAGGCCGCCAGGGCCGCGCTGACCACCACCGCCAGGATGGCTTCGGGGGACGACCCGATTTCCAGCACCGGCGTTCCCAAAAGCGGCATGACATGGATGCCGATCAGAAGGATGATGCCGAACTGGGCGAGGCAGATCAGCACGTAGGCGATCACCTTGCCCATCAGGAGCACGCTGTAGGAGACCGGCAGGGTCAGGAGCCGGGCCAGGGTGCCGCCCTGTCGCTCCCGGATGAGGGCCCCGCCCAGGGGCACTACAATGAAGAACATGCCGAAGAGCGCCCACGCCGGAACGTTCTGCTGCACCGACGTGGGCAGCTTCCCATCCCCGCCGCGCGACGCCCGGGCCACCTCGACCCGAATAACCCGTTCCCGCCCCCACCCAGCGTCGATTCGCGGAAAAAGCGGCCCGTCCGTCTCCGCTCCGGTGATCGCCCGGATGATCCCGTCGGCCTTGGGCGGCGCCGCCTGGGAAAAGGCCCTGGCCTTCATCTCCATTTCCAACGCCATCAAAATCCGCTGAAGCCCGTTTTCCACCGCGGTGCGAAAACTCCCCTGGGCGACAGGATCGAAATAAACCCGGATACCCGGCAAATCCGATGTCCCATCATCCTTTTTCCCCTCTGCCCCTCTGTCCCTCCGTCCCTCTGTCCCTTTATCCCTCTGTCCCTCTGTCCCTTTGTCCCTTTGTCCCTCTGTCCCTCTGTCCCTTTGTCCCTCGCCCTTTTCAAACGCCTCCGCCACCTGCTCCTGCACCCGCCTCTCCAACGCATCCGATGTCCCCTCGGGGATGACGATGCCCATCTCTTCCGATCTGTCCACCACGGCCCGTTCCACGTCCTCCCGGTCCGGCGTTTCGCCGTCGAGGGTCCGGACGTACCGGATGTCTCCGGAACCGAAGAGCCGCTCCTCGATCATCACGCCCACCACGCCGCCGTCGTGATCCGCGAACAGAACGCGGATGTCGGTTTCGCCGGTGGCCTTGAGCACGTTCTCCTGGACCAGGGAGATGATGATCACCAGGGCCGCGGGCATCAAAAAAAGCACCAGCAAGCCGGCCCGGTCCCGGAAAAGGAGCAGCAGTTCCTTATAGATGGTCGCCGCCAGCCGCATCGCTACCCGTCCCGGAGCCGTTTTCCGGTCAGCCGGATGAAGAGGTCGCCCAGGTTCCGGCATCCTTCCTGGGCGTCCACCAGATCCGCGGGCCTTCCCTGGGCGATGATCCGCCCCTCGTCGATGATCGCCACGCGGGCGCAGAGGGACTCGGCCTCCTCCATGTAGTGGGTGGTGTAGATCATGCTCATGCCCTCCCGGCTGAGTTCCGAAAGCCGGTCGAGGATCATCCGCCGGGACTGGGCGTCGATCCCCACCGTCGGTTCGTCGAGAAACACCAGCCGCGGCGTGTGGATGATGCCGGCCACCAGGTTGGCCCGTCGCTTCATGCCCCCGGAAAAGGTGGCGATCCGATGGTCGGCTTTTTCGGACAATCCGGCCAGATCGAGACACGCCGAGACCCGATCCTTGAGTTCCTGGCCTTTCAATCCATACAGACGACCGAAATAGCGGAGATTCTCCCGGACCGTCAACCCCTCGTACAGGGCGATCTCCTGGGGAACGAGCCCGAACCGTTGCCGCGCCCGGCGGGGTTGCCCAAACACGTCGATGCCGCAGATGGCGACCCGGCCCCGGTCCGGCCGCATGAGGGAACTCATGATGGAGATGGCCGTCGTCTTCCCGGCGCCGTTGGGGCCCAGCAGGCCGAAAATCTCCCCTTTTTCCACGGAGAGATCGACGCCCGCCAGGGCGGGCCGGTCCGCGCCGCGGTAGGTTTTCCGCAGACCTTCGGCGACCAGGGGCGGCGCGCCATCGCCCGCCGGCAGGGGGTCGAAGCCGGTTTCAGGACGCATTCTAATTCTCCCCGTCTCCATAAACCGCCCGTGCTTCCGCGGCCATCGGAATGGGGAATTCGTCTTGTTCGTACCCGTCCCCTCCATGGCGGACGGCGTTTTCCAGCCGTCGCTCCAGTTCCTCCATATCCCGCAGCTCGCATTCCCAGACGATGACCACGTTCCAGCCGAGGCGGCGAAGCTCGGCCTGATTGGCCGCATCCCGCTGGACCGTCCGCTCGAATTTGGGCAGCCAGTATTCCCGGCGGGTCGCCGGCGTCGTGGCCCTGGAACATCCCGGATGGCGGTGCCAGAAACACCCATGGACGAAAACCACGGTGTCGTATTTGGGCAGCACGATGTCGGGGGCGCCGGGCAGGTCTTTCTTGTGGAGCCGAAACCGGAACCCCAACCGGTGCAGCAGCGAACGGACCTTCCGCTCCGGAGACGTATCCTTGGACCGGACCCGCCGCATGATCTCGCTGCGCTCGGATTTGGAAAAGGTGTCCATTATTTTCTCAAATCTTCCACCAGCGGATTCAAATAATGCTCCGCGATCCAGGCGATCACCGGCACGCAGACCGCGTCCCCGAAGCCGAAAAGGGCCTGGTTCAGGGGCGTTTCGATGGTAAAGTCATCGGCGCCCATCAGCCGGGCGCACTCACGGGGCGTCAGCAGGCGGACCCGGACCGTATCGAATCCCGCCTGGAGCAGGATCTGCCGGCCGCTCCCGCCACGGGGCGTTCTCAGGCAGCCGGCGATGCCGTCGGTCCGGATTTCCGCCATGGTCTTGCCTTTTCTCACCCGCCGGAACACCGTGCCGTAAGACCATCTGTCGGCCGCCTTCATTCCCCGGACCGTTTCGGCGTGTTTTTCGCTCATTTGGCTCAACAGGTAATCCCGACGGTCGTCGCTCCACCAGTACTCGGAATCCGTCGGCAGGTCTTCCAGTATCGTCTCCAGGGATCGGCGCCGCTGTTTAATGGGCGGCAAATCCCGGATATCCCATATGATTTCCGGATGGGAGACGATAAAGTCCACCAAGGCTCCGGGACGAATGTTGCTTTCGGCCTGGCCTCGACCATCCGCGGCTTGCCGATCCGAATCGTGATCCCGCAACGATCCGATGATGAAAAGGCGGACTCGGCTTTGGGGCACGAAATGAGAGGCATCGACAATAAAAGCGTCCACGGCGTAGCCGAGGCGATTGAGGGCCATCAGGGCCTCCCGGAAATCCCGGCCGTCGTGGGAGGTCAGAAAGCCGGCGACGTTTTCCAGTAATACGATGGGCGGCCGCCGGTCCCCCATCTCTTCCAAGATGCGGATGAAGCCCCAGTAGGCCGAGGACTGTTTCCCGCACAACCCCTTTCTCGCTCCCGCCAGCGACAGGTCGTTGCAGGGGAAGGATGCGGTGGCCAGAGCGACGGTCGTGACCCTGTCCGGCGACACCGCATGGATGTCTTCCAGCAGAAAATGGTCGTCGGCGTCCTTGAAATGGGTGTCGTACATCCTGAATTTATCCGGTGCGATGTCGTTTGCAAACGCGACGGACCACCCGGCCGCCTCCAGACCCATCCGCATCAGCCCGATGCCCGCGAAAAATTCGGCCGACGTTTTCCTGCGAAGAATCGGCGCCATCGGCCCCGGCGTCGAGCGGCTTTTCCGAGCACTCATCTCAAGCATTTTCATACCGACCACGCAAAAAAGCGATCCCCCACGTCCCCGGACCCATGTGGACGCCCGAGGTCAGCGAGAGCGGCTGCAGCAGGATCTCCGCATTCGGCAGGGCCGCTTGCACCCGCCCGGCCGCCTCATCCCCGACCCATTCCCGGTTGTCGGTGTACTCCAGCATGATGAGGGGGGCATCCTTTTTATGGAAAGCCGCTGTCAGCCGCTCCATGGCGAAATCCATCTGACCCTTCCGGTCCCGGACCACGCCGGCTTTGCGGACCCCGTCCGGTTGCGGGCTGATCACCGGCTTTTTTTTGAGCAGGTCGCCGAAAAACGCCTTGGATTTCGGCAATCGCCCTCCGGCGGCCAGGTAGCGGAGCCGGTCCAGGAAGATGTACTCCTCGCAGCGGTGGATGGCGGACCGGGCGAAGCGGCCTACGGATTCGTAGTCCGGCGCTCCCGATGCATACCGGGCCGTCTCCAAAACGATCATGCCCAGACGCCCCGAGGCCGCGCCGGTGTCGAGGACCGTCAACCGTCCGTCGGGATCATTTTTCCCCGCCCAGGCCGCGGCCACCTGGTAATTGCCCGTATAAGCCGACCCCACGCAGAGGTAAAGAACCTTTTCGTGCCGATCCAGGGCGCTTTCGTAATGTTGATGCCGCTCGAACTCCGAGGCTTGGGCCGTGGCGACCTTCACGCCGTTTCGCATGGCCTCGTACAGGATTTGCGGCGAGAGGGCCGTTTCGGGGATTGACCGGTTTTCCAGGAGGATCTGGCTGTCCAGCAGGGTGAAGCCGTACCGTTCGGCATCCTCCCGGGTGACCGATCCGGCGGCGTCGGTCATGATGTGGAAGGGACGTTCCCTCCGGGCGAAAAACCGCTCGGTCTGCCCTTCCATGTCCGCTTCGGACCAATGTTCCACCGCCCCCAGAGACGCGATCTCTTGCCGGGCCTTCTCTTCCCGCCCTACCGGGACGTGGAAGTGGAGCTTGACCCGGTCCCCCTGGGGCGACGTCACCAAACTCCCGGCATATTCCGAAAGCCGGGCCGAGAGGTCGGCGCCGGATTCGTCCAGCCGCACCACGGTTTCGACGCAACGGCCGGGATCATTCCCTCGGCGGAAGGCGGCCGATACCGCCAGAGAATCGGCGAACCGGCGGGCAACGGAAACCAGCCGGCCGTCGGCCCCGGTCATCCGCCGAATAACGCCTTCAAAAAAGATGAACATCCCCAGGGCGCCCGCATCCACCACGCCGGCTTCGGCCAGTTCCGGCAAGAGCGCGGTGGTGGACCGGACGGTCCCTTCGAGACTGTCGATGATCCCGTCCCAGCCGTTTTTTTCCGGCGTCGCCGATTTTTCCAGCGCGTCGGCCAGGGCGTCGAAAACCGTCAGCATGGTGCCGGGTTTGGGCGCGGCCACCGATGCCCAGGCCGCGTCCCGCCCCTGTCGGGCCGCGGCGGCAAAATCGGCCAGATCGGGCAAAAATCCCGAAAAAAAGCGGGCCGCGATGTTGCCGGAATTGCCGCTGGCGGACATCAGCAGTTGGCGGATCGTTTCGTCCACATTCCCGTCCAACCGCCGCAGGGGGGCCAGGCTGATGGAGAGGTTGCGGCCGGTGTCCCCGTCCGGGACCGGAAAGACGTTGATCCGGTCCAGCAGATCGGCCCAGGCGGCGACCCGCTCCGTGCCGGCCGCCAGTGCGTCCCCCAGAGTATCCCCTATTTCATCCCGAAGATCAGGCCTCATCCTAAAACCCCAGGGCCTCTCGAACCTCGGACGGAATCTCGTAGAGGGTTTCCATCTCCGGCGTCTTCACGGCGATCTGTTCCCCCTGTCCCCGGGTGCAGAGGGCGCCGTCTTCGAGCCGGACGATCTGGAAGTCGATGACGATCTTGATGTAGGCGTCCCGGGCCGTGGCCCGGCAGAGAAACGGTTCGTTGTGCCGAAGGGAGAGGATGTGCTTGGTGGATGTCTTGGTTACCGGAAAGATGCGGTTGTGCTCAAGGGAATAGCGGTAGAGGTCGATCCCGCCCTGGAGAAACAGGCCGAACCGGGCCCGGTCGAAATACTTGAGATAATTCCCGTGCCACACCACATGCATGGGGTCCAGATCGTGGAACGGAACCGCCATCTGGAATTCGTAACTGCCGGGGCCTTTCATCGCCGGTTTTCCACCCTCCCGCCGGTTAGACAATCGATCACCATCCATAGGACAAAAAGTCTATTTGTATCCCC
>JAABTM010000281.1 GCA_011389855.1 Desulfobacteraceae bacterium | reverse complement strand
TCGAGTTGTTGTGGAGTGCCTGGAAGAATGTCCGCCGGAGTAAAAACGGATGAATCCCCCCGTAGGGAGGTAGAGCGATGACCAAAGCTAGCCATTTTTTTATTCATGCGTCAGCATTGCGACAGTGACTGTCCAGTTGACGGTAGCCGATCCGTTGACCAGGTTCACGACATCCTTGTCAACAGTCTTGGTGATCTCGAGTTTTGGCGTGGGCGCGAAACTCTTGTAAAGGATCTGCTTTCCGATCTCTTCGCCGTTTACGGTCGCCACGGCCACAATGCGGCCATCTGCTTTCGCGTCCGGCGAGAAAAGCGTCACCCATGTGAGGCCATCGATAAAAGGGGTGCCAACCCCGGTCATGTTATAGAGCGGGAATTCGGTTACGGCAAAAGGAAATCGTTCGGTTTCAAGCCGGCCATTATTAGTGCGTGTATCGGCCTGGTCATCGAACACCCCATAGTTGACAGCGCTCCTGTTATCATCGGATGTGCCGAACTGCATGCTGTTGAGTCTGTCGGCCCAAAATTGGTCGATCTCCCAGCGGACATCCGCGCCAATTACTGGTTGGGTAACCCCTGTGGCATCCTTGAATCCGACCCATGCGCAGGCAAGATTCTGGGTGAAGCTGGTCGCAACCTCTCGCTGTTCATCGACGAGGGGCCGGGTTGGATCAGTGATGTCGCCGGATGTCAGATTGGTTGTGATAATTCCCGATGCCTCGTCCTCGAGCCAGGCGTAAAAGACTAACTGACCGGAGTTGATATCATCGATGTCGAGCGGAATCAGGTTTCCCTGCTCATTGCGATATACTGATCGAGGCGCATCCGTGATGGCAGTTGTGGGCTGTAGAACCAAATATGTGGTTGATGTTTGGCCCGCTACGACATTTGTTTCACAGATTTGATCAACGAATCCGGAAGCGGTTCCCGAGGTTATATACTGACCCGGTTCTAACTTAGTTAGTAATTTGTTGCCGGTGAAAGAGGGTTCCAATTGACCATAAGGACCCGTCACAACCACCTCTGTCGTCGGCGGAATTACGTTAACATTCAGATAACCGAACTCCTCTGACGGAACCTCATAGTTTTTCGTTGTCGGCTGTAGAGCCAAATAAATGGTTGAGGTTTGGCCCGCTACGACATTTGTTTCACTGTTTTGATCAACGAATCCATCAGCGGTCCCCGAGGTCGCATACTGACCCGGCTCCAACTCAGTGAGCAATTGGTTGCCGGTGAAGGTTTGCGAGAAACCATCAGGACCCGTTACAACCACGTCCGTCGATTCCGGGTTGACGTTAACATTCAGATAACCGAGCGTCTCTGGCGGGTCCACATAGGTGTTCTTTGTATCTCCGTCGTCTGAGCAGCCCAAAAACGCAACCGCGCATAAGATTAAAAGAGCCGCGAGATACACCCCGATGCCATGATTACGGTTAAATGTGGAATTCCGAAATGTTCGAGAGTTTCTTTTCATTTTTTCCCCCTTCTATGGTTACTCTTGTTGAAATTAAAAATGCCGTTGCCCCTGTTTTTCTCCATGGTACATTTTCTCCTTTTCTGATCGAAATGGGTTTGTGTTTTGCTTAGGAACTTTTCCTAAACTCTGTTCTTTAGACTTCAACTTTTGTGCCAGGCCGCCGTCAATCAGCGTTATGTCGCTCATCATTCTGATTTTTATGAATAATTAGTTAAAAGGCTCATTTGAATGCGGTCATTAACAGTCACATAAAAAGGTCATATTTGCCCTAATGGCCATATATGACCGACCACCGCGGAGCGGATCGTCCGGCCCATCGGATTCGATTTCCCCTGAAAAAATTATTGACAAAACTCTTATCAGCATATAAATGGATGTTTGTATTTTGATAAGATCGAGACTGAAGCACAAGGTGATTCCCGGAAATGCGTATGCCAGGCGCTCGAAACAAATTTGGAGTTTTAGGATGCGAGTTGACGAAGGACGATCTCCAAAGCGCCGCCTTTCTGGCCAAGAGCCTGTCCGACGGCAACCGGTTAAGAATCCTGCTGCTCATCAGCGGCGGCAGGAAATCGGTATCCGCGATTGTCGAGGCCCTGGATTTGTCTCAGCCGCTGGTGTCGCATCATCTGAAAGAGTTGAAGCGATCCCTGATGGTCAAAGTGGAGCGCGAGGGTCCCTTTGTTTACTATGAACTGGCGGATGAGAGAATCCTGAAGGCGCTGCAAATCCTGAGCGACGTGGCCGCGGATCTGTTGTCCGGCAGAAAATTGTTTTGAATGTAAAGAGGATGGATCGGTCGTATGGACAAACTTTTTGAAATCGTTTCCCGGATGGCGCCTGAAGAGGCCCTGTCGGAAATCACCGGGGTCATCGGGAGGCTCCTGCAAGACCTGGACCCTGACGCGCGCGAACGGTTCCTGATGAACCTTATCGGGCAGGCCGAAGGCGACAAGGTCTCCGGCATGGTCCATTTGTGACTGGCCGAATGCATGGGCGAAGGTGTCGACCCAACGCAGATGTGCCAAAGCCTGGTGGACAAAGTCGCGCGGTCCGAACAACTGCTGGCGATCGCCGAGTCCGACGTGCTGGCGCTGTTCGAAGACTGGCTGGATGAACTGGAGGCGGAGACGGAGGCCCTGATCAAAACCCACGGCCCGTTGGATGATAAAACGCTGGCCGAAAAGCTGGGATTGTCCCGCAAAGGGGCGGCGTTTCTGCTTTCAAAACTTGAGAGAAAAGGAAACGGGTTGAGTTGAAAATGAAAAAGCACATACCTTCCCTCATCGCCCTGACAGCCGTGATCATAACCATCGCATCCGTCTGGTACATCCATCTTGAAACAATACAAAGTCAAGGGCGTTCCCACCATCGTGTTCCTGGACGCCCAGGGCAAAGAGCGCGCCGATCTGCGCCTGGTGGATTTTTTGCCGCCCGAACCTTTTTTAAATCGCATGGCCGCGTTGAAACCGTCCATTTCGAATCCATAACCACTGCAATCCCAAAACAAAGGAGACGATCATGCTCACCGTCCGTTTTTTTCTCAACGAGCCCAACGGCAAGCCTTGAAAGCATTTCAAACAGATGATGCCCAGGCTGGGCGAAACATACGACATCGACATCGAAGTTGTCTCGAAACCCAAACCCGAGTACCAGACCGACGAATACTATGAACTGGATCTGCCCGTCGCGCCGGCGGTCATGGTGGGGGAGGAAATCGTCGTGGAAGGTTCGGCGGTCGACCCATTTGAGTTAGAATCGGCGATTTGCAGGCAATTGGACCTGCCGCCTCCGGAAAGAGAGGGCGGGGGAATATTGAAGAAGCTTTTCAGATCATGATCAGGAAACCAACAGAGCGAAAGCATCGGGAGAAACGACATGGCAACGATTGAAAAGTTTTTAGGCCGGCGGGTGGAAATCCCGGAGGATCGCCGCTACGACGTCAAACAGGGGTTGTGGGGCAGGTGCGTGGACAGGACCATCGTATTCGGCCTGACGGAACCCGCCTTGGTGCTGTACGGCGGCGTCAAGGATATCGATTGGCTGGTCGACGAAGACCAGCCCGTTAGAAAAGGCGATGCGGCGCTGTTCGCCATTACGGGCAAAATTTTATACCTGGAAGCGCCGATCTCGGGGAGCATTCAGTTCAACAAAATCTTGAAGGGCAATCCGTCCCTTATCCAGACCGATCCTTACAAAGATGGTTGGTTGTTCCTGATCCAGCCCGTCGGGGGAATCGACGAGGCCTATCAATCCCTGGCGTCTCCGGACGATTATCTGGAACACCTGCGGCGTTCCGAAGGCGGTAAAAATCCCGAAGGGGTAAAAGGCGGGGTGTCCGGCATGTGCAAGGCCGTCTATAGCGGCATTGGAGAGCAAACCATTTGATCTGGCATTGGAGAGCAAACCATATGATTTTCAGAAACAGCTTGATCGACGCCGCCCCGAGAGGACAATGATGGAAACGGAAACACTCATTCGCCTGGGCGCTTTTCTCGGCGTCTTCGTCGTTCTGTCAACAACGGAAGTTTTCGCGCCCCGGCGGCGGCTGACGACTTCCAAAAGCCGCCGCTGGTTCGCCAACCTGACCATCGTCGCTTTGAACCCTTTGTCGGTGGCGTTGATTTTTCCCGTTCTGCCCGTTGGAGCGGCGCTCCTCGCCTCGGAGAAAGGTTGGGGACTGCTCAATCAATGGGCTTTGCCCTATTGGCTCGATGTGCTCATCGCCGTGGCGGCGCTGGATTTCGTGGTGTACGCCCAGCATGTGATGTTTCACGCCATCCCGACGCTCTGGCGGCTGCACATGATGCATCATGCGGACCTTGACTTCGATATGACCACCGGGCTGCGGTTCCATCCTATCGAAATCATCGTATCCATCGCCATCAAATTGTCGGCCGTGGTCGCGCTCGGCGCATCGCCTTTGGCCGTGCTGATTTTCGAAGTGGTCCTGAACGCGACCGCCATGTTCAATCACGGCAACATCCGCCTCCCGGAAAAAGTGGACCGGTGGGTCCGGCTGGTCGTGGTCACGCCGGACATGCACCGGGTCCACCACTCGGTGATCATCCGCGAGACCAACAGCAATTACGGGTTCAACCTGCCCTGGTGGGACCGGCTGATGGGCACCTACAAAGCGCAGCCCGCCAAGGGACACGCGGATATGGTGATCGGCCTTTCCCAATTCCGCGATCCACAAAAGCTATCCCTACAACACCTCCTGATCCTGCCGTTCGTGGGCGATCCCGGCCGGGTTCCCATCAACCGCCATTGATGGCCTCGATCAAAATCCCGGCCAAAAAGGGCGATCCCGGCCAAAAAGGGCGATCCCGCCAAAAAAGGGCGATCACAAGGATCGCCCCTACGACCCAACCCGACGATTTCGGTAGGGGCGAACCTTGTGTTCGCCCCTGTGTTCGCCCTTGTGTTCGCCCCGAAACGGCCGAAAAGATGACACGGCGCCCTCGATGCACCAGACATGTCCTGGACGGGTCCGGGCCGATCCACGGTCCCGAAACAGGCGCGCCGGGTTCTATGGGCAGCGCTGCTCTTGAGGAGGGGTCGCCATGCATAACGTTCTTAAGTTATTGTCTGATGTTCCAGATTGCATAAACCAGCAGATAACCAAGCAGACCGACGAATATAAAGAGTCCGATAAGCGACCCGACAAGAACCCATACAAACAGGCGGCTGCTAGCCGCGATTTCCCGCGGGTTGTCCAGGTAATCCCCTAATATCCGAGCGTTGCGCTGATTTGCTTTCCAGCCGAAATCAAAGAGATCTCCGAATATTGGCAGCAGGCCCGCCAAGGCATCAACGGCGATGTTAAACGCCATTTTCAGCAAAATGGACTTGGGTGCTCCGAGACGGGCGGCTTCGGAAAGGATATAGCTGGACATGATCGCGCCAATGGTGTCGCCAATCCCTGGAATAAGCCCGACCAGAGGGTCAATTCCGACTCGGAAATTCAATCCCGGCAGTCGAATTGAATTGTCCAGGTACCAGGCCAGTCGGTCCAGTCGTTTTTTTACCCGTTGCTTATCGGTGATATTCATAGAATTTAGCTATGCATTTCTTTTCTATATGTTATAGTTTCGTTTTCAGCGGCTCCCGACGCATCAAGTATGCCGCGCGGGATCAAGTTTGGCATCATTATTCTCGGAAATGGTTTCCGGCGATCTATTTGATCGCTGCTTCCAGTACAGCAACTATTGTGCCAAGGCTCTGTCTCACATGGTATATTCACATATGGGCCTTGATCATCTTTTCGGCCATGATTGCCGCGGAGCGGCAACGGTATATAGCCTGGGGTTTCAACCCCAGGTCGGAATCGTCCAACCAATGCGCCCTGAAGGGGCGCAGGCAGTGAATGGCCGAAACGATGATCAAGACCCACATATGACACTTATTTTTAGAGGTAATTATTCAAGAAAGGGGGTTGGAGCCTCATCCACTTTCGAATGAAAAGGTCAAATATCACCCAATGGTCATATAGGGCCCTTTTTCCGCACGGAATTGATGATCCCGTCACACTGCAAACCTGGCTGCCTCTCGTACGGCTAAGAGATCGTCGGGAAGCTTCAGTGCATTCTCGGCGCGAACCAGCGCGAGACGGGCGTGCCGCAGCGCGTTGTCGCGCATCGCGGCGTTCCCGGTCGCGGCAAGCGATTCGAGGGCTTTGAGCAGCCGCACGACCACTTCGACAGTGCCCGCCCCGTCTCGGGCGATTCCGGTAAAAGCGTCGTCGAACATGTCCGCAACGGACAATTCCGGCGCCGCGACGCGGTCGAACCGCACCGTGGGAACGCCGCTCGCCTTGCCACGCTCGTTCCACATCACGAACAGTCGGACAAGAGTGCCCGTGACGCCGATAGCGGTCCCCGGATCATTTACCGCGGGCGAAAGCGCGCGGCTGGCGGTCTCCGAAAGGACCAGCAATCCAAACCGCGGATCCTGATCAAAGACCCTCGATCCGCCAATCA
>JAABTM010000280.1 GCA_011389855.1 Desulfobacteraceae bacterium | reverse complement strand
TCTTCAGATCTTTACCGGCTCGACGGCTGCATCCACACCAACGCCTGCCTCAACAGCATCGCGGAAATGTGCGAGGGGAAGACGCTCTCCGAGGCGTGGGAGATCACGCCCGAGGATCTCATCGCCTACCTGGAGACCCTGCCCGAGGATCATTGTCACTGCGCGGAGCTGGCGGTGGGCGCCTTTTACCTGGCCCTGGCGGATTGCCGGGAGACGCGGAGATCCCCCTGGAAAAAGCTGTATCGGTGAGCCGGCCTTCCGGGATGCGGGGCGGCGTCGGCATGCGCCCGGTTTTTCGGATTATTTCTTGACAGGATCGGACAAGTTGTTTATAGCACCAATCTTAATTGATTTTTCGGAGTTACCTCCTTTTTTAAACGGGCCCGGAACGCGGACCGCCGCACCGGGGATAGAGCGGAATAGAGCATGAGGCTGGAAGGATTACTGGAGAAACATAAGCGCGTGATCGTCAACAAGTGGTTCGATGCGGTGGTCCACACGTACCCCGCCGATACGGCCCGATTCCTCAAAAGCCAGAAGGACCCCTTCGCCAACCCCGTGGGGCGCACCACGTTCAAGGGGCTGGACGGCGCGTACGATCAGCTCTGCGGCGAGATGGAAACCGAAATGTTGGCCGCCTCCCTGGATCCCATCATCCGCATTCGCGCGATTCAGGATTTCACCCCTACCCAGGCGGCCGGATTCGTCTTTCTTCTCAAAAACATCATCCGGGAAACGGTCGGGGATCAGCTCCGGGAAAAAGAGGGCCTCGAAGAACTGATGGCCCTCGACGCCCGCGTGGACACCGTCGGATTGCTGGCCTTCGACATTTTCATGCGATGTCGGGAGAAGGTTTACCAGCTCAAGGCCAACGAAACCCGGAACCGGGTGTTCAGTGCATTCCACAGAGCTGGCCTGGTGGCGGATACGCCGGAAGATGGACCGGAAACCAATAAAACCATAGAGTGAGGTAAGTCAATGAATGTAAAGTACATGTTTTCGCTCGTGGCAGTTCTTCTGCTCATCCTGCTCTCCTATGCGGGCGCCGAGGCGGCTGGAATGAAGACGTTCTTCGGCATTTTCATCCCCTACATCGCCGTTGCCATCTTCCTGATCGGTTTTATCTGGAAGATAGTGGGATGGGCCAAATCGCCGGTCCCGTTCCGCATCCCCTCAACCTGCGGCCAGCAGAAATCCCTCCCCTGGATGTCATATTCCTATACCGACAGCCCCTACACCAAAACCGGCGTGGTCCTGCGTATGGCCCTGGAAGTGCTGTTGTTCCGGTCTCTTTTCAGAAACACCAAATTCGAACAACACGGCGACCGGCTCATCTACCGGTGGGAGAAATGGCTGTGGCTCTTCGCCCTGCTGTTCCACTATGCGTTTCTGGTGACGGTCATCCGGCACCTCCGGTTCTTCGCCGAACCGGTCCCCTTCTTCGTGCAATGGCTGGAAGGGCTGGACGGATTCCTGCAGCTCGGTTTGCCGGGGTTGTTCCTGTCGGGCGTCGCCCTGGCCGCGGCCGCTATCTTTCTGCTGCTTCGCCGGATGTATCTTGCCGAGATACGCTACATCTCGCTGCCGTCCGACTATTTCCCGCTGTTTTTGATCATCGCCATCGCCGTGTCCGGCATCATGATGCGCTATTTCACCAAGGTGGACGTGGTCGCCGTCAAGGAACTCACCCTGGGGCTCGTCACCTTCGGGCCGACCATCCCCGAAGGGGTGGGGGGGCTGTTCTACGTCCACATGTTTCTTGTCTGCGTTCTGCTGATCTATTTTCCCTTCAGCAAGCTCATGCACCTGGGCGGCGTTTTCATGAGCCCCACCCGGAACCTGCCCAACAATTCCCGCGCCGTGCGCCACGTTAATCCCTGGAACTACCCCGTCAAGGTCCATACATACGAGGAGTATGAGGAAGAGTTCAGAGACAAGATGGTCGAAGCTGGACTCCCAGTAGAAAAAGGAGCGTAATACATGTCAGATCTTCCGAAACCAGAAGAGAGCCTATCCAAATTAGATCATGAGCCGCCCCGGACCGGCTGGATGGACGCCCCCGTCGATATCCGCAAGGGGATGTACTGCTACTCCGCCAATCCCAAGAGCCTGAACTATACCGGCTTCCCCCACGCCCGGGAGTGGAATCCCATCGAGGACGACTGGAAGCTGCCGGAGAACTGGCAGGAGATCCTCCACCGGGGGTTCAGGGAACGGCTGGACCGGTTCCGGTCCGTCAAGGTGTTCATGGACATCTGCGTCCGTTGCGGGGCCTGCGCCGACAAATGCCATTTCTTCATCGGCACCGGGGACCCCAAGAACATGCCCGTGCTCCGGGCTGAACTCCTGCGGTCGGTCTACCGGAACGACTTCACTCTCATGGGCAAGATCCTCGGGAAACTGAACGGGGGCCGGCCCATGACCGAGAACGTGCTGAAGGAATGGTGGTATTACCTATTTCAGTGCTCCGAGTGCCGGCGGTGCTCGGTCTTCTGTCCCTACGGCATCGATACGGCCGAGATCACCATCTTCGGGCGGGAACTGCTCAACCTGCTGGGCCTCAACATCGACTGGATCGCCACCCCGGTGGCCAACTGCTACCGGACGGGCAACCATTTAGGCATCCAGCCTCACGCCTTCAAGGACATGCTCGATTTCTTTGTCGAAGATATCGAGGAAGTCGTGGGGGTGAAGGTCGAGCCCGAGTATAATAAAAAGGGGGCCGACATCCTCTTCATCACCCCGTCGGGCGATGTCTTCGCCGATCCCGGCACCTATACCGCCATGGGGTACATGCTGCTTTTCCATTATCTGAAGGAACGGTACGGCTTCGACATAACCTGGTCCACCTACGCCTCCGAAGGCGGCAACTTCGGCTTCTTTACGTCCCACGAGACCATGAAGCGGCTCAACTCCAAGATGTACGCCGAAGCCAAACGGCTGGGCGTCAAATGGATTCTCGGCGGCGAGTGCGGCCACATGTGGCGGGTGATCCACCAGTACATGGACACTATGAACGGCCCGACGGACTTCATGGAGACCCCGGTCAACCCCATCACCGGCACGGTGTTCGAAAACGCCAAATCCACCAAGATGGTCCACATCATGGAATTTCTGGCCGACCTCATCAAGCACGACAAGCTCGAACTCAACCCCAGGCGCAACGATCACCTCAAGGTGACCTTCCACGACTCCTGCAACCCGGCTCGGGGGATGGGCCTGCTGGACGAACCCCGCTATGTGATCAACAACGTCTGCAACAATTTCTACGAGATGCCCGCCAACACCATCCGGGAGCAGACCTTCTGCTGCGGTTCCGGTTCGGGGCTCAACGCCGGCGAGGACATGGAACTGCGGTTAATGGGGAGCCTGCCCCGGGCCAACGCGGTGAAATACGTTCATGAGAAACACGGCGTAAACATGCTCTCCTGCGTCTGCGCCATCGACCGGGCCGCCCTGCCCACCATGACGGAATACTGGACGCCGGAGGTGGATGTTACCGGCGTGTGCGAACTGGTCGCCAACGCCCTGGTGATCCCCGGGGAACATGACCGACCCACCGATCTCCGCGGCGAGGATCTGCCCGGGTGGGCGGAACCGGAAAGGGAGGAAACGGATGCCGAGTAACAATCAGAAACTCTACGACAAGGACAAGGTGATCGCGGGGCTGGTGATCTTCGTGGTCCTGGCCACGTTTCCCTTCTGGTACAACCTGGGGAAGGCGGCGTCGGCCCCGGAACTCGAACTGACCGACAAGGCCAAAGCCGCCGAGAAATGCGTCCGGGACACCCAGTACATGCGAAACGAGCACATGCAGCTGCTGGATGAATGGCGCGACACGGTGGTTCGGGACGCCAAGCGGATTTATGTCAATGAGCGAAACATGGGCTACGACATGAGCCTGTCCAACACCTGTCTGGACTGCCATTCCAACAAGGAACAGTTCTGCGACCGCTGCCATAACTACACCTCTGTGAATCCGTACTGCTGGGACTGTCATATCGACAACCCGAAGGAGGCGAAGTGATGAAAAAAGGCAGAAGAAATTTTCTGAAAATCGCCGGAATATCCGCGCTGGGCCTCGGGGCGAAACCGGTGCTGGATGTGTTCGCCTCATCGGAAGAAGATGCGGTCGTCGAGGCCCCCGCCGAACCCCGCATCATGCGCGGTCCAAACGCCATGACGGCGCCCCAGTGGGCCATGGTCATCGACACCCGGAAGATCGAATCCCATTCCGATGTCGAACCCATGATCGAAGCCTGCCACAAAATCCACAACGTGCCTGAGATGCCCGACAAAAAGCACGAGATCAAGTGGATCTGGGAGACCGAGTTCAAACATGCTTTCCCAAATCTGGCGGGCGAATACATGTCGAAGCGCGTCGAACACCTGGGACTGCCGGTGCTCTGCAACCACTGCGAGAACCCGCCCTGCGTCCGGGTCTGCCCCACCAAGGCGACCTTCAGAAACAGCCAGGGCATCGTCATGATGGATTACCACCGGTGCATCGGCTGCCGGTTCTGCATGGCCGCCTGCCCCTACGGGTCGCGAAGCTTCAACTTCTTCGATCCCAAGCCCCACATCGAGGAGGAGAACAAGAAGTTCCCCACCCGTATGAGGGGCGTGGTGGAGAAGTGCAATTTCTGCGCGGAACGGCTGGCCGTCGGCCGGAAACCCGCCTGCGTCGAAGCCTCCAACGGCATCATGGCGTTCGGCGACCTCCACGATCCGAGATCGGAGGTCAGGGAGATCATCGATTCCAACTACACGATCCGTCGTAAACAGAACCTGGGGACCCGCCCGGCTGTTTACTACATCATATGAGGTGGCTATGCTTGAATTAGCGATCAAAGGAAGCAAAAAATACTATGGCTGGCTGGCGGTGGTTCTGGCGGTGATCGGCGCGGGGTTTGTCACTTATTTGTGGCAGTATTTTACCGGTCTGGGCATTACCGGTCTGAGCCGCGACGTCTCCTGGGGCTTCTATGTCGCCCAGCTGACCTTTCTCGTCGGCGTGGCGGCCGCCGCCGTGATGGTGGTGCTGCCCTACTACCTGCACGACTACAAGGCCTTCGGCCGGATCACCATCCTGGCCGAGTTTCTGGCCATCCCGTCGGTGCTCATGTGTCTGCTTTTCGTTTTAGTGGACCTCGGTCAACCCATGCGGATGCTCAACGTCATCTTCTATCCGACGCCGAATTCCGTGCTCTTCTGGGATATGATCGTTCTCAACGGATATCTGCTGCTCAATCTCGTCATCGGCTGGAATGTACTGGAAGCGGAACGGCACGGAGTCCACTATCCACACTGGGTGAAACCGCTCATCTATATCTCCATCCCCTGGGCGGTTTCCATCCATACGGTCACGGCGTTCCTTTACGCCGGTCTGCCGGGCCGGGGCTTCTGGCTCACGGCCATCATGGCCCCCCGGTTCCTCTCCTCGGCCTTTGCCGCCGGGCCGTCCCTGCTGATCCTGCTCTGCCTGCTCATCCGGCGCATCTCCAATTTCGATCCGGGCCGGGAGCAGATCCAGTCCCTGGCCAAGATCGTGACCTACGCCATCATCCTCAACGTCTTTTTCTTCCTCTGCGAGGTGTTCACGGTCTTTTACAGCCAGATCCCCGAACACATGGATCATTTCAAATACCTGTTCGTGGGCTACCACGGCCACGGCGCCCTGATCCCCTGGATGTGGACCGCCATGGGCCTGATGGTGTTCGCCATCATCATGCTGGTGATTCCCTCGGTGCGCCGCAACGAGGCGACCCTGGCCATCGCCTGCATCGCCATCTTCATCGGCACCTGGATCGACAAGGGGCTCGGCCTCATCTCCGCCGGCTTTATCCCCAACCCGCTCCATGAGGTGACCGAGTACATCCCCACGGTTCCGGAGATCATCATCACCCTGGGCGTTTACGGCATCGGGGCCCTGGTGCTGACGGTGCTGTATAAAATGGCCATCTCCATAAAGGAGGGGGAGGCGTCCGCCTGACCGGCCGACGCACCGTAACCCGTTCGATTGGAAGGGCGTTTCCCGCCGCGCTGAAGCGCTGCTGGAAACGCCCTTTTTAATGCCGCGAGGGCGGATAAGCTCTTAGGCGGTTTTCAGGAATGAACATACCACTATTAATGATCGCTCAGTTTGATTTCAATTAAAATCGAGCAACCCCGCCGCCTCGGGTTGAAACCCCAGGCTGAACCCGTAAAACCGGCTGAAAGCCGGTTATGGCTGGCGTGGTATAGATGGCGGTTTGCAACCCGAACCGGCTTTTAGCCGGTTTTGAATGATTGAGCCTGGGGTTTCAACCCAAGGCGGGGCGGCCAAGGCGTCGGACTTTTATTGGGACTTTCATTTCCGTAATTCACCTTGCTCTCCGGTCGCCTTCCGAATCGCCCGCTCCAGCGCCTTCCGGTGGACGTCCCCCGCGAAATGGACCGGGCTTTTGCCGTAAATCGGGTCCCATCCCGCCGGGTCGGCCACGCAAA
>JAABTM010000279.1 GCA_011389855.1 Desulfobacteraceae bacterium | reverse complement strand
CCGCCCATCGGTTTTCAAACAACGACCAGAGCAGGCCGGCTAAAAAACATCCCGTGAGGTTGACGACTACGGTCCCCCAGGGAAAAGACGCCCCGTTGATCCTGTGAATGAATCCGGCCAGCCCGTAGCGCGCCAGCGTTCCCAACGCGCCGGCCAGAACCAGCCATGCGAGTTTCTGCGTCATGAATGAAATCCTCCTTATCGTTGCCCCGCGGGGCTTATGACGCGGGCATAAAACAACCCGCTTCGCAGCGGGTCGTCAGACTATCACTTCCGCGCTTGAAATCAAGACCAAATCCGACGTCGCCCCCCTCCCCTTCGTTTTGGAAGTCCAATCTAGTAACGATTGACATAAACGGTCACTAACGATATTTTGTTCTATAATTATGGGATGAAACGGCAAATCGCGTTCACGGCCATGGAAAGGGTCCCTGTCGCCTGGAAAAACCGAAAGAGGTCCGCAACATAAATGAAAAATCAACTTTTTAACACGTCGGGATGGACGCCATGACGCATGATGTTTTCGAGCCCTTTTTCACCACCAAGGGCGTGGGCGAAGGCACCGGCCTGGGGCTGGTCACGGTGTACGGCATCGTCAAACAAAACAATGGGTTCATCAATGTGTACAGCGAGCCGGGAAAGGGCGCGACCCTCAAAATCTATCTGCCGCCCCATGCAGAGGAAAAAGGACCGGCGAAATCGCGGGAAACGGCGGAAATCCCCGCCGGCCGGGGAGAAACCGTGATGGTCGTGGAAGACGAGACATCTATTTTGGAATTGATCCAAATGGTTTTGGAACGTCTGGGCTACCATGCCCTGGCCGCCGCCACCCCCGGCAAGGCCATGGCCCTGGCGGAAGAACACGCCGGCGCCATCGACCTGCTGATCACCGACGTGGTCATGCCGGAGATGAACGGCCGGGAACTGGCGGTAAAGGTGCGGGAAGCGTTGGAAAGCTGATTTGCGCGTTTACGCTTTTCAGAAGATACAAAAGGAGGGCCGATGGTTTCCATGTTCGACCGCGTCGCCGACGCCTGTGTCGGCGGGTGCGACGCCCCTGAAGGAAGCGCACTCATCCGCGCCACGTTCCTGTGCTGCGCCGTCTTAATGTTCACCTCGGTTGCCGCCCAACCGCTATATGGCAGCGAGGATAAGCCGGTGTCGGCGAAAGCGCCCGACAACAAACCCGAGTCCCCAGGTAAAGTCGAAGTCCAACCCGTCGCCAGGGATGACGATATCAGGCAACGAATCGCGGATATTCTTAAAGCGACAAGCTGGTTCGGCGAGCCCAAGGTCACTGTCCAGGAAGGAATCGTTTTCCTGAAAGGAACGACGGAAAACGAGGAATCCAAGCAATGGGCCGGAAATTTAGCGAAGAATACGGAGGGCGTGGTCGCCGTCGTCAACCAAATCGAAGTGGCCCCCACCGCGGTTTGGGATTTCGATCCAACCTTTCAGGCACTGAATGATCTATCACGCGGATTTGTTCGATTGCTGCCCCTGATCGTGGTGGCGGTGGTCGTAATCGCTATTTCATGGATCTTCGCCAGGTTAACGGTGTACGTAGTGCGTCGCGGGCTTATGGGCCGATCCCTCAGCCAGCTTTTACGCGAAATAATGGCCCGGGCGGGCGGAATGGTTGTAATGCTTGCCGGTCTATACCTTGTGCTCCGTATCGCCGGGCTCACGCAACTCGCGCTTACGGTAGTGGGCGGCACGGGCCTGATTGGTTTGGTGCTGGGCATCGCGTTCCGCGACATCACCGAGAATTTTCTCGCCAGTCTTTTTCTAAGCTTGCAGCAACCGTTTCGTGAAGGCGATCTGATAGAAGTGGCGAGCGTCACGGGTTACGTTCAGCGGCTGACCTCTCGCACGACTGTTCTGATGACACTTGACGGCAATCAGGCGCAAGTCCCCAATTCGACCGTTTTCAAAAGCACGATCCGCAACTTCACAAGCAATCCCAATCGCCGCGATGATTTCATCGTGGGTATCGGCTACGACGATTCCATCCCTTTTGCCCAGGAAGTCGCGTTGAAGGTACTCGCTGAACATCCGGCCGTTTTGAATGAGCCCGAACCCTTGGTGCTCGTGGAAAACCTTGGATCGTCCACGGTAGATCTACGTGTTTATTTCTGGCTCGATGGCGGTCGACACAGTTGGTTGAAAGTAAAATCGTCGGTCATTCGGTTCGTCAAACGGGCCTTCCAGGATTCGGGAATCTCGCTGCCGGACGAGGCGCGCGAAGTCACCTTCCCTCACGGGGTGCCTGTACGCATGATCGAAGGCGAAGGGGCCGTGGCGCCAGCCGAACCAGCCGAGGTGAAGCCGGCCGCCGGGCCCGAAACAGTCGCGACCAAGGCGGAAGCCGGCTTGCAAAGCGAAGCCGGGGAAATCAAAGAACAGGCGCGCAGATCCTGGACCCCTGGGGCGAACCTCTTAACTCCATCGTCCTCCGCGGATACCAGTTGAAGGCGCGTGGGAGTCGATCGAAGAGGGTGTGGAATCCGTATGGGAATCGACGAAGTCCGCTTGCGGCGACGCAGCGGCTAATATGCCAGGATAATTTAAAATGTGGGAACACCTGAGTTTCGTCTTCAAGCGTCTCCGTGAGCGGTTATGGATCAAGCCGCTCATCGTATGCGTGCTGTCCATTGGCGCGGTTTTTCTTGCCAACCTCACAGACATGACCGAACTCGGCCGTTTCGTACCGGAGATCACGAGGGAATCGACCGAAACGTTGCTCAAAATCATGGCGTCGAGCATGTTGATGATGGCCACGTTCGCCGTGGCCTCGATGGTGGCCGCTTATGCGTCGGCAAGCCGTTCCGCGACGCCCCGCTCTTTTCCGCTGATCATCGCCGATGACGTTTCGCAGAATGCGCTCTCGGCATTCACCGGGGCGTTTATCTACTGCGTGGTCGCGCTCGTTGCGCTGATGAACGGGTTTTATGGCGGAAGGGCCAGTCAGTTTATCTTGTTCTCCCTGACAATCGTTGTACTCGCAATCATCGTTATCACCTTTATCCGGTGGGTCGACAACATCGCCCGGCTCGGCCGGCTGGGACAAACGATCGACAAAGTGGAGGCGGCAACCGCGGAGGCGATTCGGGAGCGGCAGTCGGCGCCGCGCCTTGGGGGCGTCGCGGCGTTCGGTCCCCCGGATGGGGGCCGGGCGGTCTTCGGAAAAGCCATCGGCTACGTACAGCGTGTTGACGCCGCCGCGTTGCAAACGCGGGCCGCGGCGTCGCAACTGAGAATTGTCGTGGCGGCGTTGCCCGGCGCCTTTTGCATGCCAAACCGCCCTGTCGCGTGGGTCATCCGGGAGGCGTCAGGCAGTGCGTCCGACGAGGACGCCGAAGCCATCGCCGCCGCGTTCGTGATTGGCGGATCGAGGGTCTTTGATCAGGATCCGCGGTTTGGATTGCTGGTCCTTTCGGAGACCGCCAGCCGCGCGCTTTCGCCCGCGGTAAATGATCCGGGGACCGCTATCGGCGTCACGGGCACACTTGTCCGCCTGTTCGTGATGTGGAACGAGCGCGGCAAGGCGGATGACGTTTCCACGGGGAAGTTCGACCGCGTCGCGGCGCCGGAATTGTCCGTGGCGGACATGTTCGACGACGCTTTTACCGGGATCGCCCGGGACGGGGCGGGATTTGTCGAAGTGATCGTGCGGCTGCTCAAGGCCCTCGAATCGCTTGCCGCGACCGGGGACGCCGCGATGCGCGACAACGCGCTGCGGCACGCCCGTCTCGCGCTGGTTCGCGCCGAGAATGCACTGGAGGTTCCCGACGATCTCGGAGCCGTACGAGAGGCGGCCAGGTTTGCAGAGTGACGCCGGATGTGTCCGCGGACGATTTCGACGCAGTCTTCTACCCCGGTGGTCATGGTCCGATGTGGGACATCCCCGATAACAGGGCATCCATTGCGCTGATCGAAGCCTTCGTAAAGGCCGACAAGCCGGTCAGTGCGGTGTGTCACGCACCGGCATCGTTGGAAGACCGACTAAAAGAACGCGGTGGCCTGTACAGCAAGGGGGCCGACTGGGGGCCGTACGTCCAGGTGGAAGGCAAGCGCGTGACCGGTCAGAACCCGGCCTCCTCGAGACCC
The DNA here is from genome assembly GCA_011389855.1 of Desulfobacteraceae bacterium. GTDB lineage: Bacteria > Desulfobacterota > Desulfobacteria > Desulfobacterales > JAABSP01 > JAABTD01. The sequence goes on along the minus strand of JAABTM010000279.1, from coordinate 2,385 downwards.
GCCCCGTTGGGCGCATTCACCGGCGACGCCCTGTTGATCGATGGCGATGGCTTCACGCTGCTGAATGTGCGCGGCAAGGAGGAATTCGAGTCCGGCCATCTTCGCACGGCGGTTCATGAGGTCATATATGATCATAAGGTTAAACCCGACCTTTTTATATGGCAACTGATGACGGTTTTATAAGTGGTTATTAAATAATTACGATTAAAAATCAGAATGATAGATCATATATCGCTGCGTGTAGGAAGCCTGGCACAAAAATTGAGTATATAATATTATCGGTCAAAACCACCGCCTCTGGCGGTGGCGGTTGACTCAACAACAATCAGACAGGAGGAAGACCATGAAATCAAGCACAAAGGACAAAGCGGAAGGCAAGATGCACCAGGTGAAAGGTAAGGTCAAGGAGGCCGGTGGAAAAGCAGTCGGTAACAATGACCTGGAAGCCGAGGGCAAAGGCGAGAATTTAGGAGGGAAAGCTCAGGAGCAGGTTGGGGACATCAAGAAGGTTGGGGAGAAATAGAAATAAAAGATACGGCTTTATCGCACCAAGCCGCGGGGAATTAGGCCCGCGTTGATTCTGCCAGGCGCGGAAAAACATGTTAACCCCGACAACGCGGCGGCCGGGTAGAGAGAGGACATCGTAAATAATTAAAGCGACGCACCCAGTGTGCGTCGGAGTTGGATGGCGGGCGACGGGCGTATCCGTTGCCTGCCATTCGACGTTTTTATCCGCGTGAAAAGGGCCTTTCTCCAGCTTGATTTCTCCTGGGCCATCAATTCCGTATCGCAAGCTGCTGGTGATCGATGGCCGCATCGGGTTCACCGGAGGGGTAGGCATCGCGGATCAATGGACTGGCGACGGAGGCGATCCCGCGCACTGGCGAGATACTCACTTCCGGCTTGAAGGGCCCGTAGTGGCGCAGTTGCAAGCAGCCTTTAACGACAATTGGATCAAGACCACTGGCCGGCTGCTGAACGGCCCGAGCTACTTTCCGGCCCTGAAAGAGGAAGGCGAGATGGACGCGCACGTGTTCGTTGCCTCGCCATCCGGCGGGAGCGAGAGTATGCATCTGATGTATCTGCTTGCCATCGCCGCGGCCAGGGAGACTATCGACCTGGCGGCCTCCTACTTCGTGCCCGACACGTTGCTGATCGAAGCCTTGATCGCTGCTAGCGGTCGCGACGTTCGCGTTCGCATTCTGCTGCCTGGGCCGCACATCGATTCGTTTACAGTCAAGATCGCCTCCAAGGCCGAATGGGGTGGGCTGCTGGAAGCAGGCGCCGAGATCCACGTCTATCAGCCGACCATGCTGCACACCAAGCTGCTGGTCATCGATAACGAGTTTGTTTCGGTGGGTTCAACCAACTTCGACATCCGTTCGATTCGGCTCAATGACGAAGCGAGTCTGAATATCTACAACAGCGACTTCGCTACTCAGATGACGGCGATGTTCGAGGCAGATCTGCTGTCGGCTGAGTCGTATTCGCTTGATAGCGCCCCTTCAGGGCGCATGGGGGGGGTCGCTCCCTTCCTGGGGTTGAAACCCCAGGCTGTATGCCTTTGCCGCTCCGCGGCATTCATTGGCCGAAACGATGATCAAGACCAGAATTTCTGATTATAACGGATTTTGGGGAAGGCCCTGAAAGCAACCCCCAGGGCGTTGCCCTGGTCTGGGATATCTAACCCCTACGGGGTTTCAAACCTCGATTCGTTGGAATAAAAATGGGGCTCCCCAAAATCCGTTATAACCAGAATAATTTCTTCCAGGTGTCCGGATCCGGGACCTTGATAGACTGGGAGGGGCGACCGGCCATCTTGACTTTCATCCGCGACATCAGGCGGAGCTTGCACTGGACAAGACCCGCGTCCACCCCCGCCAAGGCCATGGCCCTGGCCAAAGAACACGCCGGCGGCATCGATCTGCTGATCACCGACGTGGTCATGCCGGAGATGAACGGCCGCGAGCTGGCGGAAACCTTGCAGGCCCGGTATCCGGATCTCAAGGTCCTGTTCATGTCCGGCTACACGGCCAATGTCATCGCCCACCGGGGGGTTCTAAAGGAAGGGGTGCATTTCATCTGGAAGTCGGGGTCGGCACGGGCCGTTTCGCGGAGGCCCTCGGCCTCGTTCCGGGGGCGGGATTCGTCGGGCTGCTTTTTGACGTTCACTCCGCCGGCGGTTGAACCGGCCGCGCCCATCAATGGCGGTTGATGGGAACCCGGCCGGGATCGCCCGTGAACGGCAGGATGAGGAGGCGCGGCAGGGAAAGTTTTTGTGGATCGCGGACCCACCGGTCCACTTTTTCCGGGAGGCGGATGTTGCTGTGATTGAACATGGCGGTCGCGTTCAGGACCACTTCGAAAATCAGAACAGCCAGAGGC
>JAABTM010000278.1 GCA_011389855.1 Desulfobacteraceae bacterium | reverse complement strand
GCGGTCAAGCTGGCCTTCATCCAGGCTTTCGGCTCGCTTGTCGATTAGAGCGTCGAAGTCGTCGGTTTTCTTCAGGTCCAGGTAGAACTGGCGGTTTTCGGTATTAAGGGAAATGAACTGGCCGCTGACGGTTTTGTGAATCTCGCGAAGGACCGTTTCCACATGAGTTTGCAAATCCATGTCTGGTTCGTTGCTGCCTAGCTCGGCGATCAATGGATCGAATAGGCAGAGGCGGTCGCGAAGCTCCGCGGCGGATGCCCCGATAGGCGCATAGATGTCGCCGGTTGTAAGGCGGTGAACGGACAGCCCGTGTATAAGGCGCAACGCCATCGGCTTGTATTGCTTGCGGGTAATGGCGTTCTCAATGCGGGACTCCAGCACCTGGCTGCAATCGATGACCGCCCGGATCTCGGGAATGGCGCGGAAGGAAGCGTTTTGCTTGAGTGTATTCCAGTAGCTGTCGAAGGCGATAAGGCCGGGTTCGTCCTCCGGCACGTCTTTTTCCAGGATTCCTTTCATGCCCATTGACAGGGTCTTGAGCACCTCGCGCTTTTCCACCACGGTGACCCGTTCAAAGGTATCGATATAGTTGGGATGAACCGGGAAAAGTCGGACAAACTCGTCCATCCGCTCGCTCATGTTCCCATAATATTTGGCAAACGGCGTCAAGTATTCGCGGATTACAGCCTGCTGTTCGACGGTTTTATTGAGCAAGCGCTTGGCAACGACGAACTTAACATCGCCGCGGGCAATGAGTATCTGCTCGAAGCGATCCTTCACCCGGCGGATGCTGTCGGAGACAAAGGCGAAGCGAGGGCTGTCGAAAATGGCTTCCTGTACACCGGCCATGAAGCGAAAGCGCAGATCCTTGCAGACCTCGCCGACCTCGCGGAGGAAGTTAAGGTCGAGGATCAGCTCCTGGTCCTTGCGGGTGCGCAGGTAGTCGAGCAGCTCATCGACCACCAGCAGCAGGCCGTGTTCGGGGAAGACCTCGCCGAACTTGGCCATCATGTCTTCGAAGGCCCGTTTGTGGCTGGTGATGGTCCCGGCGTCGGGGAACACATACGCCACGCCGAGTTTTTCGAGATGCTCTTCCAGTTCGGCCACCAGGATGTCGCGCAGGGACATGGTGATGGCGCCGATTTCGGTACGGATGACCTTGAAGCGCCCGGCGATCTGAGCGGCTGCGTCGCGGACGCCATCGTTCTTCAGCCCTTCCAGCAGGGAGGCGTCCGCGGCAAGGCTGGAAACCACCGACATCAAGTGCGACTTACCGGTGCCGTAATTACCGACGACCAGCAGGCCCTTGTTGTCGATCGGCTGGTCGAACTGCATCTGAGGAATGACAAGCTGGGTGAGCCGTTCGACCATTTCCTCGGAGATGACATAGGTTTTCACGAGGGTGTGCGCGGCGCTCGATTTGTCCGCGTCACGCAACTGAACGACCGACTCAATCGGGTCGAATTGGATAAGGTCTCCGTATTTCATGCTTACATTGCCTCTTTCTTATTTTCTTTCCGAATCCAACGCAGCCGTGCCATCCATATCCACGATAAGAGCATCGACCGACTGATAAATGCGGTACTCAGGATGACCCGTTTCAGCGTAAAAAAGCCTTCCCTCTGCGTATATCCCGCTCCATGAAGCCACTACGGTTCGATTTCTCGAAATGCCTTGCAACAGCCGCAAGGGGTCTTGCTTGAGGTCCTTGTCAAAAAGGATCTCGAGATTATCCAGCACCGTCGGCTTCTCTGTAAGCTCAAGCAATTCCCTGGAAAGCGCGAGATTGACATTGATGACGGATGTTCCCAACTCCTCGGCAATATCCCGAAGAACTTCGGTCTTGCCGGAACCGCTCCTACCCACCAGCAACACCAGGCGATAGTACAAGCCTTCGGCGGACTCAAGGGATCGTTTTAGCTTGTCGCATATCGGCTCGGCCATGGTCGCTTCTCGCTATATTAAGAAAATGATTGAAACTGAATCTGTAAAAATATCCTTATCATCGCCCCCTCGGATAGCTGTGGATAAGGAATTGATCTCGTTAAGTACACCTTCATAGCTTTGTTGTCAAATAGTTCTTTATCGCCATACGGGTAGCGTATGATTGTTGGCATTGATGATCGTTTCGGCCATTTTGGGGCGAACACAAGGTTCGCCCCTACCGGTTTGATCCCCAATACCCGTGAAAGAATTCTCCGTAGAACAGCCTGGAAAGCTTTCGGTCCGCCTGGAGCAGGTCGATCAGATCGAATCCACGCCCGCGAAGCTCCAACGCCAGTTTTTCCTCGGTCAGCAGACAGTCCGGGTCTGCGACCAAAGTCAGTTTGCTGACATTGGGGACAAAGTCGTTCAGGATGGCGTCTCGCCAGGTGGGAGAGTGCGGAGTGCGTTGTGCGGAGTGCGTTGTGCGGAGTGCGGGGTGCGGGGTGCGGGGTGCGTTGTCATCCCCTTGCACCCCTATCCAATGATGAACGAAGTCCACCAATTGCCCTACTCAAGGAAATGCATTTTTCGAAAATTGCTGAGCAGTCATCGTCTTTTATGTAGCCCAGGGATTTTGCGAGTTGGATTTGGCTGGACGCAACCGAAAAAGAAAAAAATGATCGCCGGCCCGACAACCGGTGGCCAACCGTGCATTCGGACTGTATGAGGAAACATTGACCATTTTGGCTACGACGCCGGAAGGGCCGCCCTCAGCATTCATTGGCGATGATGGCCGACATGATCTCGTTGGCGTCGGCGCCGGCGCCGGCTTCATATTTTTTGTACACCCGCTCGTTTGATGATACCATATAATATTCGGATTATTGAACTGGCAAGACCGTGAATGTCAGCCGTTTCCGGGAAAACGACCAAAAGAAAGGATATGATTTGAAAGCAGAGGAACTCATCGGTCGGATTTATATCAGCGTCCCTTTCCAGATGCTGAAGGAGCAATACCTGGATCTCATAATCGATTTCGGCGTCAATCCGGAAATCAGCTTTTACGCGGACGCGCTGGAGACCTATTCCAGCGGGGATTTCAAGTCCGTTGCGGATCGGCTCCTGGAGGCCGGCCGCTCTGTGACGTTCCACGCCACCTATTTGGACCTGTCGGCGGGCTCTCCCGACCCCCTCATCCGGGAAGCCACCCGGAAACGCTTTGAGCAGGTGCTGGATCTTGTGCCGCTGTTCCGTCCGCGCACGGTGGTGAGTCATGTGGGCTTTGAAAAGCGGCGGTACCACGCCATCCGGGAGAGATGGCTGGAAAACGCCGTCGAAACCTTCACCTGGTTCGCCCGGCGGCTGCGGGAAGAGAATGTCCGCCTGATGCTGGAAAACGTTTTCGAGGACGGGCCTGACGACATCCGGGCGCTGTACGAACGGCTGGATGGGCTTGCCGGCTGGTGCTTCGATATTGGCCACCAGACCGCTTTTTCGAAGATGGACATGGAGGGATGGATGGACGGTCTGGGCCCGTTCCTGGGCCAGATGCATCTCCACGACAACCGGGGCGAATGGGACGACCATCTGGCCCCCGGCAACGGAACCATCGACTTCCCGGCCCTTTTCGCCCGGCTGAAAGACCGGAAGGACGATCCGCCGGTGGTCACCATCGAACCCCATAATGAGCCCAATGTCTGGAAGAGCGTTGAGTATTTGGCGAAGATTTGGCCGTGGTGAGTGTGGAATAGCGGCTATTTGCGAGCGTTGAAGGCTTTGCCTTCCTCGATGCGCCCGCCGGAAAAGGCTCCCCAGTGCCGTGGATTCAGCTCCTCCTCGTCATGGGTAATATAGCCGTTTCCGTTTCCGTTCCCGTTTCCGTTCCCATTCCTTTTTCCATTTCCATTGCCATTTCCTTTGCCGTCGAGGAGTGGGATCTTGGCGGTTTCATAGTAGCTTTCATCTGCGTTATATTCATACTGGCCGCCGCCATTATCGCTCATTCCCGGTTCGGTTTTTCCGGTGATAACCCGCTTCATATCCATCACAAAGCTTTCCAACACCACGGTCTGGCTGTAGAGGCTCTGGGCTGCGCCCGCTGCTTGCTGAGACTGGCTGGCGTTGTTTTCCGTTACCATGCCCACCTCACTGATCGCCTTGTTGATCTGCTCGATGCCTTGAGTCTGATCCTCGGTGGCCGCGGTGATCTCTTCGATCAGCTTGCCTATTTTTCCGGAATTCTCCGCCACCTCATAGAAGTCGTTGTTCGTCTTTTTTAGAAGCTCGGAGCCGGCATGAACTTTGGTTACGGTGCCTTCGATCATATCCGCGGTATTTTTGGCGGCATTGGCCGCTTTGGAGGCCAGTTGCTTGACCTCTTCGGCCACCACCGCAAATCCCGCGCCGGCTTCCCCTGCCCTTGCCGCCTCCACTGCCGCGTTCAGGGCCAGCAGATTGGTCTGGAACGCAATCTCATCGCTGGTCTTGATGATCTTGAAGATGTCCTGACTTGAGGTATTGATTTCAGACATGGATTCCGTCAGCTCGTTCATTGAAATTGTGGCTTTTGCCATAATCTGATTGGAGGATTTGACAAATTCGTTGGCTTTCCGGGCATTTCCCGAATTCTGCCGCGTCATTGCAGTCATCTCCTCCATCGCGGCCGATGTCTCTTCCAAAGAGGCTTCCTGCTGAGAACCTCCCTCGGCAAGGATCTCGCTGGAGGAGGCGATCTGGCCGGAGGCTGCCGCGACTTTCTCGGAAACCTGGCGCAATCCCAGCATGATGGAATTGATCGGCTTTACCGTGCTGCGGGTGATGAGGAGGATAATTAATATCGCAAAGGCAATGACCGCGACCGCCATGATGATGTTGAGTTTCCTCACCGAATTGATCGGGCCGAGGATCTCCTCCATATTGGCATAGATTGCCAGTTTCCATCCGATCGCCGGGAGCTGTTTGAAGGCCGCCAACTGCTCCACTCCGTTCCACTCATACTCGATTATCCCCTCATCCTTCCTCAGCATCTCCCGGCCGAAATCAAAGTCGCTGATATTCAGGTTGAGAATGTTCTCCGTCTCCGGGTGGGCGATCAGCAGTCCTTCATTATCGAAGAGATAGGCAGAGCCCTTCTCTCCCACCTTAATTGTGTTGATGAAGATTTCGTTGAAGCTCGCCAGAGAGACCGCCCCAAAGAGAACCCCTTTTACCGAATCGGATTCCATGACAGGCGCGGCCACCACAAATACCGCATTTCCGCTCTGTTTGCTGACCAGAATATCGGATGAATTCGCCTGGCCCTCTTTGGCCTTCTGGTAATAATCCCGATTGGCGATGCTTATACCTATGACTCCCTCCGTTTCCGCGGCTGCAATCACTTCGCCGTTGCTGTCGGCCAGTATGATATTCTCGAAATAGGGATAATTCTTCCGGATCTGCTCCAGTTGATTATTTACCGCATTTCTGACCGCCATTCCGTAGGAAGGGTTCATAGCGATCTGGTAGACTTTGTTGTTGCTTCGGCTTTCCATGTCGAGAATCCGCTCATGGATCCAGGAGCTAATCTGCTCCACCGTTACTTCAGCACGCTGGCTCATCTGGTCCTGTATGGTGACCTTTAAAGCCTCCTTGGATTTTGAGTAAGAAATGTATGCCGATAATGCTAATGAGCATACCAACAGGGCAATCGTTGGTATCAGGAATCTGTTTTTCAAGCTTAGTTTCATGGTCTCCTCCTTATAAGGAACGCTGTACATGACATTTCTGAATGAAAGTCTCGTCCTCATCCTTTGATTACATAATAGCGACCCATGCCCTGTTTAGCCATACCATAAAACCCTACTTTATCGGGATGAGGAGCAGCATTTTGGATCAATGGTAAAGAGAATTCAGAAAATATCCTGACCCGCCTGAAAATTTTGCATCCAACATCTTCCAGCCCTGCCTGATCGGCCATTATAAGGTGTTTTCGGCGCGATTATGCACCCTTTCCCCAATTTACCCCCGATTCCCGGCTGTGTATCCTGAGTTTGAAACGAAACACAAAGGCCGATGCCGGAGCGAAACAGAGGTACGCTCCCATGAAAAATGCCGGTTGTGGTGCGAGTTCCCCTAACCATTTGAAATAACATCGCTTAAATGTCAAAAATGATGATATCAAAATCTCTCGTTATTTCAATCACATACAAACCAAACCCTATTTTTCCAAAAAACCCGCAACATAATTTTTTGAGCCAGGGCAAACCTCGCCGATTCCTGATTGCTATCGCACTACTCCAACCGGAAGGATCAGGCGTTTAAAAACAAAATTAGAAATGAATTCAATGCTTTTAAACACGAATTCATCACGTCAACACAAATAGTTACACCATGCCAAACATAGACGACATTATCCATCAAAAATATACCCATAACCAAAATTTCTCTCATATTCAAGAAAACAAAGGCAATTGAACTCGTTTCGCAACCTTTGATCTCAATTTTTCAATGCTCGACGAACCTGCAAATGCCTTTTCAACTTTCTTTGAAGACCTGGTTTCGCATTCAACCGGCCATCGGAATTCTTTTACGAGAACTTGAAAACCCGAACCCGA
>JAABTM010000277.1 GCA_011389855.1 Desulfobacteraceae bacterium | reverse complement strand
CGATCTGACATCGAATCCGTGGCTTGGTACGGCGGAAACAGCGGCGACAAGACCCATGAAGTAGGTGGAAAAAAGCACAACGGCATCGGAATCTATGATATGAGCGGGAATGTCTGGGAGTGGTGCCAGGACTGGTATGGGGATTATACTGGAGGTCAAGTCCAGAACCCCACTGGTCCTGATACTGGCTCGAACCGGGTGCTTCGCGGCGGCTCGTGGTACGACTCGGCCAGGTACTGCCGGTCCACCGACCGGGGCAGGTACGGGCCCGACATCCGCTACGCCCGCTTCGGCTTCCGGCTCGCTTTCCCCGCAGCTCACCGGGCCATGTCGGATGACGGCCCGCTGACCCGGACGGAATCCCGTCCCCGGCAAGACCGGGGCGAAAAGGGAACGCCGCGCCGGGGCTGGTAGCCGGAATGGATGTTCCGGCGAAGGTCCCGGGGCGGCAATTCCTATTGACATCGATGCAAGGAGGCGACTGGATAGAGAGGGTTTGGAATTGGCCGATCAAATGAAACGGATGTTTGTCATCCAGTTTTACCTGAAGAAGAAACTTTCGCTCGGCAAGGCCGCGCAATTGGCGGGCATGACAAAATACGAGTTCGAGACTTTGCTGTCCGAAAATCAAATCCCCATTTCGCTTCTGACAAAAGAGGACGTGATGGCCGATCTCAAAAAAATGGCTCGTGAGTATTGATGACGGGTTCAAGCGGAGAAAAGGTTGCTCTGAATGACCAACAACCCTGAAAAAGAGGCCAAAAGCGGCCTCCAGAAACTCGACCCTGACGCTTTAATGTTGATCCGTTGGCTAAAAGCCTTCCGCGAAGCCCTGAAACGCCCGGTCAACGTCACCTTCGCCGCGTTGCTGATCGGCATCGGCGCCACCTGCATCGCCGGTTCCTTTACGGCGTTTTGGCAGACGCTTTTCATGAAGATATTCGAAACCGTCGCCCAAACGCCCCCGGAATCCGAAACGATCCAGGCGACGCGGATCATCGTCGGTTTTGCTGTCATTTGCCTTGGCGTGTTCGTCTTGTTCAAAAAAAAGGACGACAGCGTTCAACCATCTGAACCGCCATCAAAAGAAAAGCCGGATGCGCCGAATGAAATCAGCCCTGCCAGCCCCATTCAGGAGCCGCCTTCTCCCACAGCCGGGACCTTGTCGTCCATCGATGCAACCCTTCCGGTTTTTATCGAAATCCTTTCCGATAATGGGCGATATACAGGTGGAATTCATCAGGGGTGTATCGAAAAAACATTTTTCATTTCAAGCCTGGCGCTGCGCGAAAACGATAAACCGATCCCGGACAAGGAATGGCGCCTTCTCGATTTGGTGGAAGCCATTGTTCGTTTCAAAAAAGAAGACCTCAAGGCGTTTGACGAACGGGTTCAACTGGACTTGGGGCAGTATCTCTACGACCAGACGCTGGGTCGGTTGCCTGAAAAAGATCAAAAACAGCTCCGGGAACAAAAGGATCTGTCCCTTCGGATTCTGACCGACAACGAATGGATCGCCGGCCTTCCCTGGAACCTGCTGGCGGACGGGGGTTTTTACTTCTCCGCAAACGACTGGTCCATCGCCCTTTGCCAGCGAATCGACAATGAAATCCATGAACTCCCGCCATCGCCCCGAATGTTGATCATCGCGCCCGAACCGCCAGGACTGAACCGCCCCACCCGCTCCGAAGAACACCTTGAAGAACTGGAGGACATGCTCTCCAGCCACGACCCGCGCATGTCCTTTGGCGACAACATAAAGGCGGCGAAAACCTGGGAGGATTTTCTCCAGCTCGCCGCATCGTTCGAACCCGAGCTGATTTACTATTACGGCCACGGCGTCGGCGACCGGCGCCTTACCCGCCTGGTCTTTGAAACCGGGCCGGACCGAAGGCCCGTCGAAAAACCGGTTCTCGATGTCGCCCAATGCCTCCGCCAACTCGAAACGCCGCCGCTGCTCGCCTACATCAACTGCTGCCTGGGGGATTCCGGAGGATTCCTCGGCGCCGGTTTCCAATTGGGCGAATTCATCCCGGCCGTCGTCACCAACCGGACATTCGCGGAAGTCCCTGTGGCCCAGGCCCAGGCCATGACCCTATGGAAAAACATTTTGCTCCAGGCGATCCCGCCTCATAAAGCCGTAACCCATCTCTACGCGGATATGGATCTCAATCTTCTCACCACAAAGGACTGCCGCTGGATTACGCCGGTGTTCCACGCCCATTACGGCGGGTGGATAACAAAATCGGCAACGCCCCCCGACCGCCTGACCGCCGACCCTCACTGGCACCTGAAAATCGACCGCGTCAACCAATACAACGCCGTCATCGCCCAAACCCGGTTGATGATGCGGGAACGGAAACCCAAAAGCCTGGCGTTCGTCTGGTACGGTCAGGAAGGACAGGGCGTCGAAATCTTCCATAAACGCCTGCTGGTGGAACTCCGGGAGGAACTCACGGACGTTTATGTTCATCAAATTCGCCCCCGGTGGCCGGAGCATCTGGAAGATTATCACACCGCCTTCAGCGATACACTGTGCGAACCCTTCCGGGTCGGCAACATCGAAGACATCCCCGCCCGCCTGCGCAACGAAAGCCGCGGCCGGACCACGTTGCTGTATGTGCGGCATGAACCGGTGCGCGGCAAGCTGCTGATCAATCCCCGAAGCTTGAAAGATTATGTGGAGTGGTGGGATTCAACATTCTCGCATTTGCTTGAAAAGAAACAATTCGCGTTGCTGACCGTGTCGTTTTTGGTAAACAACCCGCCGGCTTTTGCAGATTACGTTAAAAAACAAAAAATTGAAGAAATGCCTCTGTCAAAAACGGTTTTCTGGTTGCTGGATGAAATGGAAAAAGTCGCCAAGCGCGATTTGTTGCTGTTTTTACAGACCCATAACATCGATATACGCGCGAAAAGGCGGGATAAGGTTCTTCAGAAAATTTTGAACAAGACAGGCGGGAAATACGAACTCACTATCGATGAATTGAGAAGATTGAGACAACAAGCATGGCAGGCAGATGGCGATGACGGTGACTCGGAGGGGAAAGACGCGGTGGAGGCGTTCGATTATTGATTTTTTTTGAAACAACGAAATACACAAAAAGCACGAAAAAAAGATGGCAAGAGAAATTTTTTACAAAGAGGAAAGTTATAAAATTGTAGGGGCGTGTTTTGAGGTTTATAAAGATAAAGGGACGGGGTTTCTGGAAGGGGTTTATCAGGAATGCTTGATGCTTGAGTTCAAAAAACGGCGAATTGTTTTTCAAGAAAAACCCAAACTGGAACTTTACTACAAAGGCATCAAGCTTGAAAAGACGTATGAACCTGATTTTATATGCTATGACGCCATCATTTTAGAACTGAAAGCCGTAAAAAAACTCAGCCCTGAACACCGCGCCCAAGTCATCAACTATTTGAAAGCAACGCGATGCCGCCTCGGCCTTCTCATCAACTTCGGCCACTACCCCCAATTGGAACACGAACGACTTGTAAATTAATTTTTCTTTATTTTAAGTACCTTTCGTGCTTTTCGTGTTTTTCGTTGTTTCAAAAAAGAAGGAAAAATAAAATGTCCCAATACCGATTCAACCTGATTCCCCCCAAAGCCCAATCCCCCATACAAGACCAACATTGCCTGACCCAGCGCCCCTTCATCGAAAAAAAGCGCTCCCTCCAAACCGACGCCCCTCACTTCATCGCCGGCGACGCCCTGGCCGACGCCATGAACACCGCCATCGCCGTGGGCGACCCTCTGCTGCTCACCGGCGAACCCGGCACCGGCAAGACCCAGGCCGCCTATTACGCCGCCTGGCAGCTCGGGGTCGATTGCATCCACTTCCAGGTCAAATCCGATTCCACGGCCCGGGACCTGCTCTACGACTTCGACATGGTCCGCTATTTCCGGGACGCCCACCTGCAAAATCTGAAAGATGGAAAAACGAAAGATGAGGGGAATGAGGTGGGCGAGGAAGCTTGCGAAGAACTGGACAAGGGTCAATACATCGAAGAACGCGCCCTCTGGAAAGCCTTCCGGATCGCCAAAGAACAGAACGTCCCCCAGGTCCTGCTCATCGACGAAATCGACAAGGCCCCCCGGGACTTCCCCAACGATCTGCTCCACGAACTCGATCAGATGGAATTCACCATCATCGAAACCGGCGAAAAAATCGACGCGCCCGCCAAACTCCGCCCCATCGTTTTTATCACCTCCAACAGCGAGCGCCGGCTCCCCGAACCCTTTCTCCGACGCTGCGTCTACCACCACATCGAATTCGACGACCGCATCGTCGAACAGGCCGTCCAGAGCCGCCGGGAGGATTTCAAGGAACTCAGCGACGACTTCCTCGCCCTGGCCATCAAACGCTTCCTGGGCCTCCGGGACCGAACCCTCAGAAAAGCCCCCGCCACCGGCGAACTGCTGGTCTGGCTGCGGGTGCTCTCGCTATCCACCGGGCGATACCCCGAACAACTCGAAGAAGACCTGTCGAAACTGCCCTACCTCGGGACATTGTTGAAGGATCACCAGGATATTGAGGAGTTGGGGGGAAGGAGTTGAATCAACTGGAATTATAGGTTATAAAACAATTTGAACCATCGAAGATTACGGAAAGAAGGACAAATGTTCTCAACCACCAAAGAAGAAGCCAAACACGTCATCGATCTGCTGCCCAACGAGGCGACCATGGACGACATCATGTATGCATTATACATCTCGACGAAATTCCAGCGGGGCGAAAAGGAAATCCGGGAAGGTAGAGGCGTGGATGATGAAACCGCCCGGATAAGATTGCAAAAATGGTCCCGGTAATATGGGCGCCTTCGGCCCTGGAGGACATCGCCGGCGTCGTTCATGGCTCACGAAATTGGCGACCGGCCGGGCGCTGAATACCGTCGCGCTGCGCAAACAGGACCAGCGTCCGAAACCCAGCAAATTTAATCGATCACCGTCAAAGGGCTATCTCAGGCGCTGCTTTCGGACCTTTTTGATCTCATCATCGATTTCGGAAGCCGACATGGCCTCCAGGCCCCATTCCCCTTGACTTTCCATAACCCCACACCCATTATAATTTTTCGTTCGTCAACGCATTTCGCCCATACCCTCCGCTAAAACAAGGATGTGAAATATGACGTTCCCCGGGTATAAAAAAATATCCGCCGCGGCCCTCATTCTTATCGTCGGCATTCTCGCCTGGGCGGTCCTCAACCGCCTGACGGAAGACGGCAACGCCGCCCCGCGCCGGGACGGACCCGCCCCCGCAGCGGTGGAAGCGGTCCCCATCACCCACGGCCCCGTGGCCCTTCGGCGCACCTTCAGCGGGGCCCTGGAGGCCACGGCCGCTTTCCGGGTGGCGCCCAAGGCAGGGGGCCGGGTGAAACGCATCGACGTGGATATCTCCGACGACGTAACCCCCGGCCAGGTGGTGGCCCAGCTCGACGACGATGAACTCGTCCAGGCCGTCAACGCGGCGGAGGCCGATCTGGCGGTGGCCCGGGCCACCCTCGCCGAAGCCGAAAGCGGGCTGGAAATCGCCGGCCGGTCCCTCCGGCGGAGCGAATCCTTGCGCAAGCAGCGGGTGATCTCCGCATCGGAATTCGACACGGCCAAAGCGGAGCACCTGGGCAAGGCCGCCCGGCTGGACGTGGCTAAAGCCCAGGTGACCCGGGCCGAGGCGGCCCTCCAGTCCGCCCGCATCCGTCTGGGATACGCCCAGGTGGCCGCCGACTGGACCGGCGGGGACGCCCACCGGGTGGTGGCCGAGCGGTATGTGGACGAGGGACAGACCGTGGCCGCCAACGACCCGCTGCTCACGATCGTGGAGATCGACCCCATTACCGGCGTCTTCTTCGTCACCGAGCGGGATTACGGCCGTCTCGGAGAGGGCCAGTCCGTCGAACTGGCCACCGACGCCTACCCCGGCGAGACCTTCCAGGGCCGCATCACCCGCATCGCGCCGGTGTTCAAGGAGACCACCCGGCAGGCGAGGGTGGAATTGACCGTGGAAAACAACCGGGGACGGCTCAAGCCGGGCATGTTCATCCGGGCCGCGGTGGTCCTGGACCAGGTGGCCGACGCCATCCTCGTGCCCGAGGCCGCCCTCACCACCCGCAACGACGAAACCGGCGTCTTCCTGCTGGCCGAAGACGGCCGGTCGGTGACGTGGCGGCCCATCACCCCCGGCATCCGGGAAGGCGACCGGGTCCAGATCGTCGGCGACGACCTTTCGGGCCGGGTGGTGACCCTGGGCCAGCAACTGGTGGACGACGGCTCCCCCGTGGTCCTGCCCGGCGACGCGGAGACCGCCCAACCATGAACCTGCCCCGGCTCAGCGTCCGGCGGCCCATCCTGACCACCATGGTGACCCTCATCGTGGTGGTGCTGGGCGCCGTCTCCCTTCTTCGTCTCCGCATCGACATGCTGCCGGCCATCGAGCTGCCCACCCTCAGCATCTCCACGGGCTACGAAGGGGCCAGTCCCGTGGTGATGGAGCGCCTGGTCACCCAGATCATCGAGGAGATCGTGGCCACGGTCCCCGGCGTGGAGGAGATGAGTTCCG
>JAABTM010000003.1 GCA_011389855.1 Desulfobacteraceae bacterium | reverse complement strand
CATGCTTCGCAAATCCCGCTGGAGAACCTTCCGGTCCACCCCCTGGGGGATGTCCACCTCGTAAATCATGATGTTCCGGTTGGGGTCGTCGCCGCCCTTGAAGACGGCCTGGAGGTTCGTCACGTTCACGCCGTGGGCCGCGATGACCTCGGTGATCCGGGCCACCAGGCCCTTCTGGTCGGGACCCTTGGTGGAGATGACAAACGGTTCGGCGTCCGCGAATACGGGGTCTTCCTCCGCCGTGGTCAGGTCCCGGAGATGGCCGAAGAGCCCCAGGTGGGCGATGGCGTCTGCCAGGGAGACTTCCAGTTCGTCGGCGGTGGCGCCGGCCGGAATGGAGGCGATGAAGATGCCCGAAAACTGGGCCTGGAGAATCGTCTGGCTCACGTTTTCCACGTTGCAGCCCCGGTCGAAGAGAAACCGGGCCACGGTGGCGATGATGCCGGGGCGATCCCGCCCCACCACGGAGATGATGACCTTTTTCATCGGGTCTCGTCCTTCCCCGCCGCCGGATCGTAGAGAACGGCCCGGCTCACCGATGCGACGTCTTTGCACCCGGTGAGGATCATGGCCTGGACCAGCTCCGACGCGATCCCTTCCAGGTATTTTTTGACGCCCTCCCGCAGTCCGCCCACCGCGGCCACGGAAAAGGGGCGGCCGATCATGACGGCGTCGGCGCCCAGGGCCAGCATCTTGAGGATGTCCACGCCGGTCCGGACCCCGCCGTCGGCCAGGATGGCGATCTGGCCCTTCACGGCGCCGGCCACCGCCGGCAGCGCCTCGGCCACCCCCGGGGCGCCGTCCAGAACCCGACCCCCGTGGTTGGAGACCACGATGGCCGCGGCCCCCACGTCCACCGCCAGGCGGGCCTCGTCCGGGGTCATGATTCCCTTGAGGATGCACTTCAGCGGCGTGTTTTCCAGGATCTCCCGGAGCCGTTCCGGCGGCTTGGGTGAGACCGGGCGGCCCATGAGGCGCAGGGTGACGAGACCGGCGGCGTCGATGTCGATGCCCGCGATGTCGGCGCCGGCCCCCTCGGCCTTTTCAAGTTTGTGGTAGAGTTCCGGCTCTTCCCAGGGCTTGATGAAGGGGATGCCGGCGCCGTTGAGCGCCCGGATGGTCGCGAACCCGGTCTCGTGGATGAAATCCGGGGCGCCGTCGCCGGTGCAGCCCAGGGTCCCGTGGTCCCGGCAGCCCCCCAAAACGGCGTCGATGTAGTCCTCCTCGGAGATCTCGCCGCCCATGTTGAAGGAGACTCCGCCGATGGGGGCGGCCAGCACCGGCAGCGCCAGATCTTTCCCCAAAAACTGGATCCGGGTGTCCGGTTCCGCCGCATCGTGGATGAGCCGAATGTTGAGCCGTCGCGCCGCCAGGGCCTCGACGTTGGCCATGAAGGACGATCCGGTCCCCAGCCCGCCCATGCCGGGCACCTCGCCGGCGCAGGCCCGTCCGTCGCAGACCGGGCAGACCCGGCAATATCCTTTCATCCGTTCCCTGGCGATCTTTCGTATCTCTTTCATTCCAGCACCTTGTTCCTTCGTTTTACGCCTTGAATCCGTCGGCGGGCTTGTGGTATAGTCGTGAGTTCAGATCATTTAAGATCCGAGCCGTTGCCTGAACCTCTTTTTACCGAAAAAAGGATATGAAATCAAAGGGAAATCCATATGGCCAACAAAAACATCGCTGATCTGATCCGCGAGAACAAAACCGCCTTCATCGTCATCGCCGTGGTGCTCTTCCTCCTGGAACTGGAAATCTTCGCCGTGGCCGTGATGAAATCGGGCCGCAAATCCTGGCTCCAGGTGCTGGACCAAAAAGGAAACGTGATCCATGAAACCGACGGACGAAGCCTCAGCGACTTCAACAAATACTATTTCGAAAAGACGTTCGGGCCCTTTGAAAACTACGAAGTCCGCCTCCAGCGGGAAGACGAGCCCTTCCCCTTCCGGGCCTGGTTCGTGGCCGCCGTGGGCATCCCCATCGGGATCATTCTGCTGTTCGCCTTTACGGTGAGAGCCTACATCGCCCTTTTCTATGGAGACGAACCGGAGGATACCGGCGGCAAAGGGAACTGGGACGCCGCCTCGGACGCCAACAGTCTCGAGAAAGTGGTGTCGGCGGTCTCGGGGTTCAACATCTTCACCATCGGATTTCTCCTGCTGCTGGGGGTTCTCGCCTACTGGGTGGTGCCCAACATGGTCACCTACCTGGGCCAGTTGGGCATCGAGACCCTGAGCCGCTACAAATGGGTCTTCATCGGCGCGGTAACAGTGGCCCTGCTGATTTTTATCTGGATGATTTATTTGCGGTTTCTCCTGGCCAAAAAGGCCATCGACAAACAGGCCGAAATGAACCAGTACCGGGTCAAGCTGGAATACGACTACAAGCAGCAACTGGCCATCGAGCACCGGGAAGGCGCCGACGAACCCCGCCCCATGGTCGCCTGGGACCAGGACGAAGTGGTGGAAGCAGACGGCGAAGTGAAAGAGCCCGGAAAGACCGGCTGATCGGACCCGCGACGCCATGGAACAGGTCATCGCCACCCACCGGAACACCGATTTCGACGCCATGGCGTCGCTCATCTGCGGGTCCATCCTCTATCCCGGGGCGGCGCCCATCCTGCCCCGGGCCGTCAACGCCAACGTCAAGGCATTTCTCTCCATCCACAAGGATATCTTCCAAACCATCTCCTGGGACGAGGTGGATCCCGACCGGGTCCGGCGGCTCATCGTGGTGGACGTCAACCGCTGGGACCGCCTGGGCCGGGCCCGAACCCTCCGGGAAAAGACGGACCTCGACATCGTGTTGTGGGACCACCACATGATCCACGGCGACATCGACGCCGGCTGGCGGCGCCAGGAACCCATGGGGGCCGCCATCACCCTCATGCTCCGGCAACTGATGGCCGACGACCGTCCCCTGACACCCATGCAGGCCACCCTGTTCCTGGCGGGCCTTTACGAAGACACCGGCAGCCTCATGTTCCCCGCCACCCGGCCCGAAGACGCCCGGGCCGCCGCCTTTCTGCTGGAAAAGGGCGCCGACCTGGCGGTGGTGGGCAACCTCCTCCGGCCCGCCTACGGCGAAAAACAAAAGGATGTGCTTTTCAACATGCTCCAGTCGACCCGGCGGGAGACGATCAACGGGTACAGCATCGGCTTCAACCGCCAGCGAATCGACGGCCACGTGGGGGAGCTGTCGGTGGTGGTCAACATGTACCGCCAGATCCTCAATGTGGATGCGGCCTTCGGCATCTTCACCGTCAAGGACGACCGGTGCATGGTCATCGGCCGGAGCGCCGCCGAAGGGCTGGACGTGGGCGCCGTCATGCGGAGCCTGGGGGGCGGCGGCCACCCGGCGGCCGGGTCGGCCATGCTCAAATCGGCGAAACCCGAAATCGTCGAAGGGATGATCCGGAACCTGATCCAGGGCAACCAGCAGGCCTCGGTCCAGATCAGCGACCTCATGTCCTTCCCGGTGGTCGCCGTCCGGCCGGACATCCCCATGAAGGAGGCGGCCATGCGGCTCCGGGAGAAGGGCTGCACCGGCATGCCGGTGGTGGACGACGACGGCCGGATCCTGGGGATCATCTCCCGGCGGGATTTCGCCAAGCTCCGAAAAGACCGCCAGTACGAGGCCCCGGTCAAAGCGTTCATGAGCACCAACGTGGTGACCATCGAGCCGGGCATCGGCCCCATGCAGGCGGTCCGCCTCATGGTCCGCCACGACATCGGCCGATTGCCGGTGGTGGACGACGGCCGGCTCATCGGCATCGTCACCCGGTCCGACGCCATGACCTATTTCTACGACCTCCTTCCCTCCTGACCGGACCATCGCCCTTGCAAATCACCCTCAAAAACCGGCTGTTTCTCACCAACGTCCCCGACGACCTGGCCGACCGGCTCAAAAAGCGACTGCGGTTCAAGAACCCCAAATGGCTGGAGAACGAGCGTCAGGGCCGGTGGAACAAGGGGGTGCCGGAACACCTCTCCTTCTGCCATGAAACCCCCGGCGGCGGCCTGGCCGTGCCCCGGGGGTTCATCCGCCATCTGATCCTCATGTGCCGGGAAGCGGGGATCCCCCACGAGATCGACGACCGGCGAAGGTCCATGCCGCCGGTGGACTTTCAATTTTCCGGCGAGCTGGCCCCCTTCCAGGAGACGGCGGTGGCCGCCATGGAAGCCAAGGATTTCGGCGTGCTCAGCGCCCCCACCGGCAGCGGCAAGACGGTCATGGCGCTGGCCCTGATCGCCCGGCGGCGCCAGCCGGCCGTCATCGTGGTCCACACCCGGGAGCTGGCCGACCAGTGGACCGACCGGGTCGGCGGGTTCCTCGGCATCCCGGAAGCCGAGGTGGGATTGATCGGCGGGGGCAAGCGGGAGATGGGGTCCGCCGTCACCGTGGCCCTGGTCCAGTCCCTCTACAAATGCGCCGACGAAGCGGCCCGCCAAACCGGCTATCTCATCGTGGACGAATGCCACCGCACCCCCAGCCGAACCTTCACCGAAGCGGTGAGCGCCTTCGACGCGCGGTACATGATGGGCCTGTCCGCCACTCCCTGGCGGCGGGACAAGCTCTCCCGGCTCATCTACTGGCATCTGGGGGACCTCCACCACGAGGTGGCCTCCGCCGATCTGGTGGAGGAGGGCCATATTCTGGAGGCCGAGGTGATCCTCCGGGAGACGGCGTTCATCGCCCACTCCGACCCGGTGCGGGACTACAGCAAGATGCTCTCGGAACTGACCCACGACGACGGCCGCAACCACCTTATCGCCGCCGACGCAGCCAAGGAGGCGGTCGAGACCGACGGGGCCATCCTGGTGTTGTCGGACCGGAAGCACCACTGCGAGACCCTTCAGGCCATTCTCAAATTCCGCCACCGGATCGACGCCGGACTCCTCACCGGCGATCTGAGCATGGCCAAACGCCGCGAGGTCCTGGACCGGCTAAACGCCGGCGACATCCGGGTGCTGGTGGCCACGGGACAACTGGTGGGGGAAGGCTTCGACTGCCCCGACCTGTCCACCCTCTTCATCGCCACCCCCATCCGGTTCAGCGGCCGGGTGATCCAGTACCTGGGCCGGGTGCTGCGGCCCGCCCCCGGCAAAAAGACGGCCCGGGTCTACGATTACGTGGACGTTCACGTCGGCCCGCTCCAGTCCGCGGCCCAGGCCCGGCAGCGGGCCTACAGCGGCATTCGGCCGGCGTATGCCAACGATGAATCCGGCGACGCCCACCATAGCTGACCGATTTGGACCATTACAGGAGGCGCCATGTACGCTGAATCCGAAATTCAGAATATCTTGTCTCAAGGCGAAAATTCATCGGTTGAATTCAAATCCGCCTCGGTTCGCCCTGAATCCCTGGCCCGCGAGATGGCGTCTTTCGCCAACACCGGCGGCGGGATAATTCTCGTCGGCGTCGGAGACGCCGGCGACATCGAAGGGGTCGAAGACGCCGCCCGTTATGAGGAAAAGGTGACGAACATCGCCCGAAACAATGTATCGCCGCCGCTTTCCGTAGACTGTTTTTCCGCCGTCATCGACGGAAAACGAATCATAGGGGTCGGCGTTCCAAAAGGCAGGGACAAACCTTATCAGGCGGGAAATCGGTATTACACCCGCGTCGGCTCCACCAATCGGGTCGCCACGCAGTTTGAGCTTCTCCGCCTGTTTCAGGCCGCCGGCCTTTTCCACTTCGACCGGACCGGGGTTGAGGGCGCGTCAATGAAAGACATCAACCTCTCGGCTGTGGACGCCTATTTCAGACGATATGAAATCGACTTCGCGTCTGAAGCCGAATCGGAAAAGGAAAAACTGCTGGTCAACACGGACATTTTGACGGAGGAGCGCGTCCCGACCATCGCCGGCCTTTTGATTTTCGGACTCAATCCATCACGGCGCCTGCCCCAGTGCGGAATATCCTTTGCCCATTTTCCGGGAAACGACATGGACGGGCCGCTCATCGACAAACAGAACATCGACGGAACCCTGGACTATCAAGTGACCACCGGGATAGCGGTCATTCGGAACAATCTCCTCGCGCCCTCCGACATCAAGGGCGCCAAACGGGAAGACGCCCGGCCCATGCCGCCGGAAAAAGTCTTCCGGGAACTGTTGGTCAACGCCTGTGTCCATCGCAACTATGCCATTTTCGGATCGAAAATCCGGGTATTCATGTATAACGACCGGATGGAATTCATCAGCCCCGGCCGTTTGCCCAACACGGTGACGGTGGAAAAACTGAAGGCCGGAGTTTCCTACGCCACCAACCCCGTGATTGTTAAATTCATGGAAAATTTAAGATTTATAGATCGGCTGGGTCGGGGCCTGCCTATGGTGTTTCAGGAAATGCAACGCTCCGGCGGGGAGGCGGTCTTCAAGGAGATTGGAGAGGAATTCAAAGCAACGCTTCGATGGCCGCCCGACATCTCTCCCTATGGCAACAGCAGATGAAACCGGGTTTGCCCCCCTTTAAGCGCCACCCACAGCTCAGGTGTTTGGCCGGAGCAGCAATCCGGCACGCCTCGGCCGCCGGCGGCGCAGCCCTGGACCCGGCAGACATTTTCCAGCATGACCTTGAGAAAAGGAATCGGGTCCATGCCCACGGCGTCGCAGAAGCCAGCCCAGATTTCCGCTTCCTTCCATCCAAATCCGCCGATCTCGCGAAATATGGATGAAATCTGTTCCTGGCAGGGGTTGGTGGTGGTCTCTTCCATGATGTCCTCCTGTCCCGACTGTTGAATGTTGGCATGGCGATTGCCAGGGTTAAAAAGGTTGCAACCGTCTCCCCACCCCTATATATTTAATGAGTGTCCGCGTCAATGGACCGCCCGTCTTTATCAACCCCCTGCCGCCGCGCCGACAAGGAGTCCGCCATGAAACCGACGAAGCCGCTTTCCCTGGAAACCGAAATCGTCCACGGCACGCACACCGTCCATACCACCTCGCTGGATCTGGTCGCCCCCATCCACATGACCGCCACCTACAAATTCCGATCCGCCGACCATGGGGCCGGGATTTTCGACGGCACGGACGAGGGGTTCGTCTACACCCGGATCGGGAACCCCACCGTGGCCCAGCTCCAGGAGAAGATGGCGGTCCTGGAAGGGGGCGAGGCGGCCATCGCCACCTCATCCGGCATGTCGGCCATCGCGGCGGTGGGCCTCTCCCTGGCCAAGCCGGGGGACAATTTGGTCTCCTCCACCACCGTCTACGGCGGCACCTTCTCCCTTTTCAACCACCATTTCAGGGATCTGTCCATCGAATCCCGGTTCATCCCGCCGTCGGACTGCTGCACCGCCGGGCAAATCGAGGCCCTCATCGACGAAAAAACCCGCTTTCTCTACCTGGAAACCCCCGCCAACCCGACGGTGGATATCCTGGACATCCGCCTCTGGGCATCCGTGGCCCAAAAAAAAGGCATCCCCCTGGTAGTGGACAACACCTTCGCCTCGCCCTACCTCCAGCGCCCCCTGGAACTGGGGGCCGAGATCGTGGTCCATTCCGCCACCAAATACCTGGGGGGCCACGGCGACATCATCGGCGGCGTCATCGTGGGCAGCGCCGCCATGATGGACCACATCCGGCAGGACTACGCTCACCACTACGGGCCGTCCATGAGCCCCTTCAACGCATGGCTCTTTCTGCGGGGGATCAAGACCCTGGCCCTGCGCATGGAGCGCCACTGCGACAGCGCCCTCAAAATCGCCCGATGGCTGGAGGCCCACCCCAAGGTGGACCGGGTCTACTACCCAGGCCTGGATTCCCACCCGGGACATGCCGCGGCCAAAGCGCAGATGCGCGAATTCGGCGGAATGATCGCCTTCGAGGTCAAAGGCGGACTGGCGGCCGGCAAGACCATCATGAACGCGGTGTCGCTGTGCATCCTGGCCGTCAGCCTGGGGGACTGCGAAACCCTCATCCAGCACCCGGCCTCCATGACCCACGCCGCCTACACGGCGGAAGAACGCAGGGCGGCGGGCATCGGCGAAGGGTTGATCCGGCTGTCGGTGGGGCTGGAGGATCCGGACGACATTATCGCGGATCTGGAGGGGGCGTTGGATCTTGTGTGATGAGACCATCGCGCTTCTGGCCCGGCGGCATCCCCCCCTGGCTGTTCCTGGGGGCCATCGCCATCCTGCTGCCCATCTTCACCCTCATGACCCTCCAGACCATCAACCGGCAGAAGGAGAACAGCATCCGGCTGTTGACCGAAAAAGGCGCGGCCCTGATCCGCTCTTTTGAAGCCGGGACCCGCACCGGCATGGGGATGATGGGAATGGGAATGGGCAGGGGACGGATGCACGGCGGCGGAACCGACTTCAAGCTCCAGCGGCTCCTGTCGGAGACGGCCCGGCAGCCGGACATCGCCTACCTGATGGTCGCCGATGCCGGGGGCCGGATCCTGGCCCACAGCGATCCGGGCCGCATCGGCGACCGGTACGATGGGTCGGATTTGGACATGGCCGGGGCGGTCCGGTCGGAGACGCTGCGATGGCGCACCGTCCAGGGGACCGGCGGAGGACCGATCTTCGAAGTCTTCCGGCGGTTCCTCCCCTCCTCGCCCCCCGGCCACATGGGCATGGGCCGTCACATGTGGCCGGGCCGGGGGCCTGATCCCGATGACCCCACCGCCATCTTCGTAGGCCTCGACATGAGCGCCGTGGAAGCGGCCCGACGCGCCGACGTGCGCCACACCGTAGTCATGGGGGTGGTTTTCCTTTTTCTGGGGTTCGCCGGCATTTTTCTTTTGTTTCTGGCCCACCACTACCAGTCGGCCCGGCGATCCCTTTCTCGCATTCAGGCCTTTTCCGACACCCTGGTGGAGCACATCCCCGTGGGGATTCTGGCCACCGACGGGGACGGCCGGATCGTCTCCTTCAACAGGACCGCCGCCGCCATCCTCGGCCGCCGGCCAGCCGAGGTCATGGGCAAACCGGTCGGGGACGAGATGCCTACGGCCCTGTGGGAACCGGTTCGGGCGCTGGAAACCGGCGACGACCCGCCCGACCGGGAAATTGACTGCCCCATAGGACAGGGGCCGGGACCGGATCGGACCGTCCCCCTGTCGGTGACCGCCTCCCGCCTCCGGGACGAACGGGGCGGGTTTCTCGGATATGTGGTCCTGTTCAAGGATCTCAGCGAGATCCGGGCGCTCCGGAAGCGGATCGAGAAGAACGAGCGGCTGGCGGCCGTCGGGCGGCTGGCCGCCGGGGTGGCCCACGAAATCCGGAACCCGTTGAGTTCGGTCAAGGGGTTCGCCACCTATTTCCGGGAGCGGTACAAGGACGTGGCCGAGGACCGGGAGACCGCCGACATCCTCATCGGCGAGGTGGACCGGATCAACAGGGCAGTCACCGGGCTGCTCGAATTCGCCCGGCCCGTAGCCCTTTCGCCGTCCCCCGTGGATCTGAAGCGGTTTATCGAGACCTCCTTGCGGCTGGTGGAAAAACGCGCCAGGGACGCCGGCATCGGCCTGGAAACCCGGATTTCCGACAGCATCGGCGAAGCGGTGATCGACGCCGACCGCATCAACCAGGTGCTCCTCAACCTGTACATCAACGCGGTGGAGGCCATGGGGGACGGCGGGGTTTTAACCGTGGCCGCCGACCGGGACGAAACCGGCCGGCCCGGGATTCATGTTGCCGACGCCGGGGCAGGCATCGACCCCGAGGACCTGTCCCGGGTCGTCGATCCCTATTTCACCACCAAACCCTCGGGCACCGGCCTGGGGCTGGCCATCGCCGACAACATCATGAAGGCCCACGGCGGGCGGCTGGACATCGTCAGCCAAAAGGGCCGGGGAACCACCGTGTCCCTGGTCTTCGATGCGGACGCGGAAGAGGAGAAGACGCAACGATCATGACCGAAAAAGACACCGTACTGGTGGTGGACGACGACGCGGCCCACCGCACCATGCTCAGGACCCTCCTGGGCGGCTGGGGCTACGCCGTGACCGAGGCCGACGACGGCGAAACCGCGGTGGCCCGGGTGGAAGAGGGCCCCTTCGACCTGGCGCTCATGGACATCCGGATGCTCAAGGTGTCGGGCATCGAGGCCCTGGAGCGAATCAAGTCCCTCAACCCGGCCATCCCGGTAATCATCATGACCGCCTATTCCTCGGTGGAGACCGCCGTGGACGCCCTGAAAAAAGGGGCCTACGACTACCTGACCAAGCCCCTGGACTTTGAAAAGCTCCGGGTCACCATGGAGCGGGCCATGGAGCACACCCGGCTGAAGGACGAAAACCGGCGGCTCAGGGCCGAGCTGGGGGACCGGTTCGACCGGCGGCGGATCATCGGGGGCGGCCCGGCCATGGTGGACCTGCTGGAGACCGTGGCCCAGGCGGCGCCCTCCGAGGCCACGGTGATGATCACCGGCGAGTCCGGCACGGGCAAGGAACTGATCGCCGGGGCGGTCCACTACAACAGCCCTCGGAAAGAGGGCCCCTTCGTCAAAATCAACTGCGCCGCCATCACCGAGACCCTGCTGGAGTCGGAACTCTTCGGCCACGAAAAGGGCGCTTTCACCGGCGCCGACCGCCGAAAGGAAGGCCGGTTCGTCCAGGCCTCCGGCGGCAGCCTCTTCCTGGACGAGGTGAGCGAGATGGCCCTGACCATGCAGGCCAAGCTCCTCCGGGTTCTCCAGGAGCGGGAGCTGAACCGGGTGGGGGGCGAAACGGTCATCCCCGTGGACGTCCGGATCATCGCCGCCACCAACCGGGACCTCCTGGAACGGATCGCCGAAGGGATCTTCCGGGAAGACCTCTACTACCGCCTCGACGTCGTGAGCCTCCACGTGCCGCCCCTGCGGGAGCGGCGGGAAGACATCCCGCTCCTGGCGGATCATTTTCTGCGTCAATTCGCCGAAAAAAACCGGAAAACCATCAAGGGATTCACCCCCGAGGCCATGGACCGCCTGGTCCGGAGCGACTGGCCGGGGAACGTCCGGGAGCTGATGAACGCAGTGGAACGGGCCGTGGTCCTGGCCCGGGCCGAATACCTGGATGTGGGGGACTTCCCCAACCTTCAGACCGCCCGGTTCGGGGACGGCGAGGCCGCGGCCGAGCCCCAAACCGAAGCGCCGCCCCTTGCCGGCGGCGACGTTTCCCTTGAAGAAGTGGAAAAAGCGACTATCTTACAGACCATGACGGCTGCGGGCGGCAACAAGAGCGAGGCCGCCCGCCGTCTGGGCATCACCCGGAAAACGCTCCATAAAAAGCTGAAAAACTACGGGTTGATGTAACAATAGTTGAAAGGAGACGCCATGGCGCAAACCGATGCCTATCTCATAAGATGCCCCTCCTGCTGGACCCAAAACCGGATCCCGGCGGATCGGGCGGGGCAGACCGCCAAATGCGGAAAGTGCAAATCCGCCGTACCCACGGACAGCCTTCTGGCTGCGGCGCCGGTCATGGTGACGGACCGGGACTTCGAGAACAAGATCCTCAAATCTCCGCTCCCGGTGCTGCTGGACTGCTGGGCCCCCTGGTGCGGCCCCTGTCAGACCACCGCGCCCATCATGACCGAACTGGCCAAAGAGTGGAAGGGCAGGGCCCGGGTGGGAAAGCTCAACATCGACCAGAACCCCTTGACCGCCACGCGGTTCCAGGTCATGAGCGTCCCCACCTTTCTGATCTTCGACAAAGGGCGGCTCCGGGAGACCATCCCCGGCGCCGTCGACAAGGGGACGCTCCAGGCCAAGATGCGCCCCTATCTCTACGCGGCGTAAGGAGCCACGATGACCTATACCGACCGATACGCCGTGATCGCCGGGCGCTTGCGGGAACTCCTGGCCGAGGGAATGGACCTGGACGGGGACGCGGTGCGGACCATCGATTCCCTCATCGGGCCCGGTTCCGGCCCCGAACTGGCCGAAGCCGTGGGCCGCGGGGACGACGCGGAATCCCAGTCGATCCTGGAACTGATCTGCTTTCCCGACGAAACCCTCCAGGCCCGACTGGAGCCGCTTCTGGCGGATGCGCAACTGGGGCCGGACGATGAAGAAGAGATCCTGGCCCGCCTGACCGATCCACCGCCCACGGCCCGGTTTACGTTCCCCGACGGCCGGGGAACGGCGGAATTCCCGTTGCCCCAAGACGCGGCGGCGGCCTTTCTGGCCAGGCTCCATATCGATCGAAATCCGGCCCCCCGTCTTGTGGAGGCCGTCGCCGCCGCGGCGCCGCCGGATCTCCAGAAGCGGTTTCGGGTCAAGCTGCGCAACTGCCGGTTCCAGTGGTCCGAGCCCCGCATCGATTTTCTCGACCTCCTTTTCCAAAACATCGACTTCGTGGTTCGGGACCCGGGGGATCTCCTCGATTTCGCCCTGAGCCTTTTTCACGAACTGCCGGATACCCGGGACCTCTGGTCCGCCGTGTCGGCCAAAAAACAACTTTACGTGGAGACCCTGGAAAAAGCGGCCCGGTTCGAAGAACAGCGACGGGGCAAAACCATGGAGACCCTCGTCATGCAGGGGGTGCGCATCCCCCATGTGGATGCGGCGGACGTCGCCGGGCGGCTCGAACTCCTGGACGCCCTCTGCCTGGCGGTCTTCGGCATCACGCCGCCGGTGGAAAGGATCGCCGAGGTGGATCTGGGGCCCATTGAAGGGGACGAGGATCTGAAACGGGTGATCCGGATGCTCTCCTAAGAGCCTATCCGAAAAGGGGATAGTGCCCCGATCTGTTGACGAAATCCGGGATGGATGGAATACTTTCGCATCATTCAGAATCGTCTGAAATGGTTTCTAAACATGCGAAAACAGCCCTCCGGAGACCGACATATGAGCCCGTTTCAACGCGGCAAGGCGCTGAAGAAGGAATTCGAGCGCCGGCGCGACGCTTCCCCTTCCCCCATCGACGACAACGGCTTGCCCTTCAGCCGCATCATTAAGCTCCGGCGGACCGACGCCGAAACCCGGCGGCGGGACGACGGCGCCGAACCGACCGGCCGGTTCGTGGACGGCTACGGCGTCAAGGTCTTTCCGGACGGCCGCCGGTATGAAGGGGATTTCAGGGAAGGCGCCTTCGAGGGCCAGGGGACCATGACCTTCCCCAGCGGCGCCGTCTACACGGGACGATTCCGGAACGGCAAGCGCCACGGACTGGGCGCCATGACCTTCGCCAACGGCTTCCGGTACGAGGGGCATTTCAGGGAGAACCGGTCCCACGGATACGGGGCCCTTTTCTTTCCCGACGGAACCGAGTATCATGGGCAGTTCGAAAACGGCCGGTTCAACGGCCGGGGGGTCCTGACCTTCCCCGACGGCGGCCGTTACGAGGGCTGTTTCCGGGACGACCGGCGCCACGGCCTGGGGACCATGAC
Organism: Desulfobacteraceae bacterium; assembly: GCA_011389855.1. Lineage (GTDB taxonomy): Bacteria > Desulfobacterota > Desulfobacteria > Desulfobacterales > JAABSP01 > JAABTD01. Next base: position 53,332 of record JAABTM010000003.1, on the reverse strand, counting down.
TTTCCCCAACGGGTTCAAGTACGAAGGCCAGTTCGCCGACAACCGGGCCGACGGCCACGGCACGCTGACCTATCCCGGCGGCGCCCGGTACGTGGGCCAGTTGAAGGCGGGCAAATGCCACGGCTACGGCGAAATGGTCTACGCCGACGGGGCCCGGTACGAGGGGCGGTTTGAAACGGGCCGGTACAACGGCCGCGGACGACTGACCTATCCGGACGGCACGGTCTACGAAGGCGGGTTCGAAAACGACCGGCGCCACGGCAAAGGGACCGTCACCCTGCCCGGCGGGGGGACGGAAACGGGCCATTTCGTGAAGGGCGAACGGCTGTCGGACAACCCCATGGGCAAAAAAAGGACCGGCAAACTGACCGTGGTGGGGAAAAAACCGGAGGAAAGCGCCCTGTTGCTGGATCTGGATCTCCCCGACTTCAAGCTCCGGGAGGACGAACCCGGGAAAAAGACCGTCGGACGAAAGCCCCGGGAACGGTCAAAGCCCCGGCGCCGGTCCGGCCACCGGACATCCGACGGCCACTACGTGACCTCCAAGGAAGAGATCATCGTGGACAACTGGCTCTACATGACCGGCGTCCGCCATGTCCACGAAAAACGGCTCCCCCTGGAAGAAGAGATTTACGCCACCTTTTATCTGCCCGAAGGCCGGGTCTGCCTCGAATACTGGGGGGAATCGGATCGGCCCGAAGAGAAGGAACGGAAGCGGCGCATCTTTAAAAACAACCATTTCAACCTGATCGAACTCAGGGACGAGGATTTCTACAACCTTGACGACGTCTTATCCCAAAAACTGCTGTCCTGCGGCATCCGCGCGATTTAGCCGGAGATCTTTCCCTTCCCTTTTACCCCTTTTCGCCCTGGCGATGCTGGGGTTCCTGCTGGCCCTGACCCCCGCCTGGGGTCGGGAGACGGACTCGCCGCCGCCGACGACCGATGAAACGACGCCCCAAAAACAATTGCCCCTGGACGACATCCTCGACAAGGTCGAGGACCGCTACACCGGCCAGGGCTTTTCCGCAAACTTTTATCAGGAATCGACCCTGGCGGCCATGGACATCACCGACACGGCCAGCGGCAACCTCTTTGTCCGGCCGCCGGACCGGATGCGGTGGGAGTACGAACAGCCGGAACGGCAGGTGATCCTCACCGACGGCGAAACCCTGTGGATCTGGCGGCCCGAAGACAACCAGGTGATGATCGGCCGGGCCCCGGCCTATTTCGGGGACGGCAAAGGGGCCAGCTTCCTGTCGGACATCCGGGAGATCCGAAAGAGCTTCGACGTAAGCCTGGAACCCGAGGCTGACGCAGAACCCGGCCACTACCGCCTGAAACTCGTTCCCAAACAAAAGGAATACGACATCGCTGCGGTCTATCTTGCCGTATCCAAAGACAAATTCATCGTGGACCAGGTGACCACCCACAACGACTACGGCGACACCACTCGCATCACCCTGGCCGATTTTACCTTCGACCAGCCCATCCCGGACGATATTTTCGATCTCGACGTGCCGCCGGGGACGGATATGATTCAGATGGATGGCAGATAATCACGATTAGAATTAATTCTTTCGATAACAACATTTTTTTGGCTTTTTCTTTATTTAGTTGTTTACAGATTATCATCTGGTTCTATATATTGATCTTTACGTGATTTTTTCACGAAACAACCAGATAAGGACGCGGTGATCAAAAATGTTGGTCGAATTTAGTGTAGGAAACTATAAATCTTTCAAAGATATTGTTAGATTTAGCATGGTATCGGCAAATTTAACTTCAAAAAACAAAGGCTTAGACAATAGCAACATATTTGAATACAAAAAATCTATTAAATTAGTTAAAACCACTGCGCTATACGGTCCTAATGCAAGTGGAAAAAGCAATTTAATAAAAGCGTTTAAGTTCATGCGCAACTTTATCATCAATTCATCTAAAGAATCTCAAGTAGCTGAAAATATAGAGGTCGAAAGCTATCGCCTGAGCACATCCACAGAGAAAGAGCCGTCCTATTTCGAAATAATCTTTATCATAAACGACATGAGCTATAGATATGGGTTTAAAATTGATAAGGATAAAATTCATTCAGAATGGCTTTATCGTACGAAGGAAAGAGAAGTTAACCTGTTTTTTAGAACAAATAAAGGAATAACCTTAAAAAAAGGGGCATTTTCAGAAGGAAAAGGATTAGAAGCTAAAACGAGACCGAATGCATTATTCCTTTCTGTATGCGCTCAATGGAACGGCAAAATTTCCTTTGAAATATTAATGTGGTTCCGAAACTGTGGTGTTATATCAGGCTTAGAAGATATGGGATATAGGTCTTTTACTTTAAAACAGATTGAAAAAACAGACGTTAAAAATAATATTTTAGCCTTCATTCAGAAATTCGATTTAGGTATTTCTGATTTGAATATAGAGCGCTCGCCTTATACTAAAGATATTCTCCCCAAAGATCTACCAGAACCTTTATCTAAATTCCTGATTGAGCAAGGCGGAGATAAGACGACAATTTATACTACACATAAAAAATTTAACGACAAAGGCGAATATATCGGGAAAGAAACATTTGAGCTTGATCATCATGAATCTGATGGTACAAGAAAAGCGTTCTCTTTTTCTGGTCCATTATTGGATGTATTCCAAAAAGGTATGTTGTTAATAGTAGATGAATTAGATGCCAGATTTCATCCGATAATCACACGAGCAATAGTACAAATGTTCCATGACAAAGATTTGAATCCAAATAATGCACAATTAGTATTTGCAACTCACGATACGAATTTATTGGACAATACTTTTCTGCGTCGAGATCAAATATGGTTCATGGAAAAGGATAAATACGGAGCAACTATTTTATACTCTTTGGTGGATTTTAAAGTCAGAAACGATGCCTCTTTTGGAAAAGATTACATCGCTGGAAAATATGGCGCCATTCCTTTCCTTGGTGGGATTAAGCGTCTGGAGATCTGAAAAATGAGGACAAAAGGGCGTAATCCCTTTAAACGAAAAACAAACTTCAGGGAGACACTGAAAAGATTTCTTATTGTCTGTGAAGGCCAGAAAACAGAACCACAATATTTTGAGGCATTTAGAGCGCCAAAAAATGTTTTTGATATAGATGTAAAAGGTGTCGGAGCAAACACTGTTAGCTTGGTTGAAATAGCTATAGAAGAGATTAAGCAGGCGGATAAGAAGTATGATTCTGCGTGGTGTGTATTCGACCGTGATTCTTTCCCTCCAAGTAATTTTAACGCCGCTTTGGCATTAGCGAGAAGCAATGGCATTAATGTTGCATATTCAAATCAAGCTTTTGAAATTTGGTATTTGCTGCATTTCCACTACCATGATTCAGCAACAGACCGAACACAATATAAAAGAATGCTAACTGAAAGATTGGGCTTTGAATATAAGAAGAATTCCCCACATATGTACGATCATCTTCTTGCCCTACAAGAAACAGCGATAAAAAATGCGGATAAATTGCTAAACTCATATCCAGACCATTCGCCAGAAAGAGACAACCCATCAACAACGGTCCACAAACTGGTCAACGAACTGAATAAGCAGACCATCAAATAATTTATATCAGATAGCGCGACACGATATAGTTGCCCAACTTCGAGATCCTTGTGATAATCATTCCCAACGATCCATATCCCGCGGCAGCATCCCGCATCCCTTATATATACTCCTCCGGAATATCCGCATTGGTATAAATCTTCTGGACATCGTCGCAGTCGTCCAGCGATTCCATGAGCCGCATCATCTGCTCGGCTTCTTTTCCCTGGAGGTTGGCCGTGGTCTGGGGGAGCATGGTCACTTCGGCGTCGACGAAGGCGATGTTCGCATCCTCGATGGCTTCCTTTACCGCTTCCAGGTCTTCGGGGGCGGTGATTACCTCGAAACTGGCCCCATCTTCCCGTACATCCTCGGCCCCGGCTTCCAGGGCCGCTTCCATGAGGGTTTCTTCGTCCGCGGCTGAATTTTCCACGCTGATGTAGCCCTTTTTGTCGAACATCCAGGCCACGCAGCCGTTCTCGCCGAGGTTGCCCCCGTTCTTGCTGAAAATGTGCCGGATATCGGCCACGGCCCGGTTCTTGTTGTCCGTGAGGGACTCTAGCATGACCGCCGCTCCGCCCGGGCCGTATCCCTCGTAGGTAGATTCCTCGTAGTTGACGCCCTCGAGTTCTCCCGTTCCTTTCTTGATGCCCCGCTCGATGTTGTCCTTGGGCATGTTCTCGGCCTTGGCCGCCGCCACGGCGGTCCGCAGACGGGGATTGCTCTCGGGGTCGCCGCCCCCCATTCGGGCGGCCACCGTAATCTCCTTGATCAGCTTAGTGAATATCTTGCCGCGCTTGGCGTCCGCGGCCCCTTTCTTATGTCGAATGGTAGACCATTTGCTGTGCCCTGACATCTGTTTTTCCTCCTCAGTGTTTCCCTGATCCGATAATATAGATTTCCCGGCTGGCCTTCCGGCTGCTCTGGGGTTTGTAGATCTTGTGTTGTTTAAACGCGCCCCGGACCCTGTCCGAAAACGTTTTGAAATCTTCTCCCTGAAAAATCTTGCACACAAAGGCGCCGCCCGGCGTCAACCGATCCTTGGCCGTGGTGAAAGCCGCTTCGCACAGATCCAGGGACCGGGCCGCGTCCACATCCTTGTTGCCGGTGGTGGCCGGCGCCATGTCCGACAGCACGGCATCGAAGGGCGCCCCGACCCTTTCCCAGAGATCGTCCCCCAATTCCCGGATGTCGCCCACATGGGCTTCGGCATGGGCCGGCAACTGAATCGTCACCGGCTGCAAATCGATCCCGACGGCCCGCCCGGACGGCCCGGCCAGTTCCGCCGCGTACAGCAGCCACGACCCCGGCGCGCACCCCAGATCCAGGACCCGGTTCCCCCTGGCGATGATCCGGCTTTTCTTCTGGATCTCCTGGAGCTTGTAAACCGACCGGGCCGGGTACTTCTCTTTCTGAGCCTTCCGCGTATAATGATCCGCCCAGCGATTCCCACTGGCGCGTCGCCGTGTCATATAATCAAGTCTCTTTCAAGTCAAGCCGGGCCGAAGCCGGCTGTTGCAGGCATCGATTTTCTTTCAACGCAGGGTGGACGTTGTGGACTGAGTGGACATGGTGGACAAAGTGGACGAAAGCCCAAAGCGTTTCCCTGCCCACCCTTTGTGCCTTTGTGCCTTTGTCCCTCTGTCCCTCTGTCCCTCTGTCCCTCTGTCCCTCTGTCCCTCTGTCCCTCTGTCCCTCTGTCCCTTTTTTCTAAAACAACATCTCCATCGCCTCCGACACTGTCCGGATACCCTTCACCGCGATGCCGCCTTCGACGGTCATCCGCTTCAGATTGCTTTCCGGGACCAGACATGTGGCGAACCCCATCTTGGCCATTTCCGCCACCCGGACTTCCACATGGCCGATGGCCCGGACTTCGCCGGTGAGGCCCACTTCCCCCAGGACAATGGCGCCTTCGGGGACCGGCTTGTCCAGGAAGCTGGAGGCGATGGCGGCCACGATGCCGATGTCCACCGCCGGCTCGGCCACCTTGACGCCGCCGGCCACGTTCATGAAAATGTCGTGACCCGTCAGGTGGATGCCCATGCTCTTTTCCATCACCGCCACCAGCAGGGCCACCCGGTTGGGGTCGAGCCCCAGGATGGTCCGGCGGGGGGTCCCCAGGTGGGTGGCGGCGGCCAGGGCCTGGAGTTCCACCAGGATGGGCCGGGTTCCCTCCATGCAGGCGGTGACTATGGAGCCGGGGGAGTCCGGGGCCCGCTCCGACAGGAAGACCGCCGACGGGTTGCCCACTTCGGTCAGTCCCTCTTCCTTCATCTCGAAGACCCCGATCTCGTTGGTGGAGCCGAACCGGTTTTTCACCGCCCGCAGGATCCGGAAGACGTGGCTCCGGTCCCCTTCGAAATAAAGGACGGTGTCAACCATGTGCTCCAAAAGGCGCGGGCCGGCGATGGCCCCCTCTTTGGTCACATGGCCCACCAAAAAGGTGGAGACGTTGCGCTTTTTGGCCATGAGCATCAGCCGCATGGCCGATTCCCGCACCTGGCTCACGCTGCCCGGCGCCGACGGCAGTTCGCTGTTGTAAAGGGTCTGGATGGAATCGATCACCAGTACGTGGGGCTTTTCCGTCTCCACCATCCCGAGGATGGATTCCAGGTCCACCTCGGAGACCACGAGCAGGCCGGGGGCCACGGTGGCCAGCCGCCGGCTCCGGAGCCGGATCTGCCGGACCGACTCTTCCCCCGACACGTAAAGAACCCGATGGCCCCGGACCGCCAGCCCATACAGGGCCTGGAGCATGAGGGTCGACTTGCCGATGCCGGGATCGCCGCCGATGAGCACCATGGAGCCCGAGACCAGACCGCCGCCCAATACGCGGTCGAACTCCTGGATGCCGGTGGCGATGCGGTCTTCGTCGTCCAAATCGACGGCGTCGATGGGGACCGGCCGGTTGGCTTCGCCGCCGGTCGCGCCCCGGCCGGCCCCGCCCGAAGCCCGCGCCTCCGCGAAGGTGTTCCAGCCCCCGCAGTCGGGACAGCGCCCCATCCATTTGGGGGCCTGATACCCGCAGGTTTGACAGGAATAAATCGTTTTGGCGTTTTTTTTCAACAGCGGTCCTTATGGCCCCGTCGGAGAGGCGTCGATACCAGTCGATACCAATTGACAACCGTTTATTAACATGTCATTTAGGCGTTATCAAGCGGCGTCAACGAAGGGACCGGCCGGTCCCTTCGACTTGTCATGTTAACCATAATAAACAAATGGAGAATGTCCATCCCCCATGTTCCGAAACGCCTTAGGCCTTCCGGCCCTCCCCTGTCTCTTTCTTTCCCTTTTCCTGACCACCCCTTTCCTGGCGCCGCCGTGCTTCGCCGGCGCCGACAGCCCCTATTTCAAGACCCTCCAGCAGCGGTTGCCGCGGGATGGATTCGACGGGGCCTGGATCGGGAAGATCTACGCCGACCCGCGGATCGATTTCGATATGAGGGGGGTGTCGCTCTATTTCGTCCATTCGGAAGGGTCCCTCAACTACGACCAGTTCAAGGAACCCGCCGCGATTCATAATGCCCGTCGGTATATGGCGACCCACAAAGCCTCTTTGGCGGCGGCCGAACGCCTCCACGGCGTCGACCGGGAGGTCGTCACCGCCATCGCCCTGGTGGAGACCCGGCTGGGAACCTATGTGGGCAAGCGGTCGGTCCTCAACTCCCTGTCCACAATGGCGGCCCTGGCCGATCCGAGAGTCCGGGAAGCGTTATGGCGGCATGTGAGCAGCACCACCCATCTGGGCCGGGCGTCCTTCGACCACAAGGCCCATCGGAAATCGAACTGGGCCTATGGCGAGTTGACGGCCTTCCTGCGCTACGTCCGGGCCGAAAACTTCGACCCGCTGGGCATCAAAGGCTCCTACGCCGGCGCCATGGGCATTTGCCAGTTCATCCCCTCCAACATCGTTCCCCTGGGCCGGGACGGCAACGGCGACGGCCGGGTCGATCTCTTCAACCACGCCGACGCCATCATGAGCATCGCCAATTACCTGCGCCACAACGGCTGGTATCCGGGCATCCCCGCCGACCGGGCCTACGACGTAGTCTACACCTATAACCACAGCAGCTATTACGTGGACGCCATCCTGGACATTTACCGGATCTTAAAGGCCCCGTCATGAGCACCATCACCTTTTTCATCTGGGTGGGGATCGCCTTCATCGCCCTCACCTGGCTCGCCATCTTCGACATCGCCCGAAAGGACTTCGGGACCATGGGCAAAAAAGCCATGTGGGCCGTCATCGCCCTGGTCCCTTTCATCGGATGCCTTGTCTATTTCGTCATTGGGTTCCGGAAAGGACGGGTCCCCAAAAAAATCGAACAGCCGCCAATTTAACCCTTGACATACGGATTTCCTTTTTGTAAATTTTGATTTTATTGACTGAGCGCTATCCGGTCCCATCGTCTAGTGGCCTAGGACGCCGGCCTCTCACGCCGGAAACACGGGTTCGAGTCCCGTTGGGATCACCAAAATTTTGGAAGGCCGACCCGGTTTGGATCGGCCTTTTTTTAGTCTCTACAACCCTTTCAGCTTATATGGAAGATGCGGAGCCGCGGTTGTGACCGAAGGGACCGATCCGAAACCCGATGACTTCTCCCAAAAGATAGCCGACATCCTGAACGGCGGGGCCCTGAACCTCGCCCTGGCCATCGGATACAGGACCGGCATCTTCGACGCCATGGACGCCATGGGCGAACCGGCGGATGCCGGGGCCATCGCCAAGGCCGCCGGGGTCGATTCGCGGTACCTGAAGGAATGGTTGGGGGTGATGGTTTGCGGCGGGATTATCGAATTGTCCCGAAGTGAAGCGGGGGAAGACCGGTTTTACCTGCCCCGATCCCACGGCGACCTGCTGGCCCGCCGGTCCGGCAACGCCAACCTGGGCGTGTACACCCAGGAAATCCCCCTGCTGATTCACTGCGCCATGGAACCGGTGGTATCGGGCTTTCGCACCGGCGAAGGCGTCTCCTACGATCATTATCCCCGGTTTCAGAATTTCATGACCGAACTGGCGGACGCCAAGCACCGCGACGTGCTGGTGGACCGGTTTCTGCCATCCGTGGACGACGGGCGGATGGTGAAACGACTTCAAGAAGGCATCGATGTCTGCGACATGGGCTGCGGCGAAGGGCTCGCCGCGCTGCTGATGGCCGAGGCCTTTCCCCGCAGCCGGTTCACGGGCGTGGACATCTCCTGGGAGACCATCGCCCTCGCCCAAAAGGAAGCGGTTCGCCGGGGTCTGAAAAACGTCGTCTTCCATGCTCTCGACGCCGTGAAGATGAAGGGTGATCCGGATTACAAAGAGTCCTTCGACTACGTCGCCGCCTTCGATGCGGTTCACGATCAGACCCGGCCGGCCGACGCCCTGAAGGCCGTCCACGCGGTTCTGAAACCCGGCGGCTGCTTCTCCATGGTCGACATCGCCGCCCACACCGACATGGCCGGCAACACGAATCATCCCATGGGACCGTTTCTTTACACCGTCAGCCTCATGCACTGCATGCCCGTGGGACGCGTCAACGGCGGCGCGGGGCTCGGCATGATGTGGGGAAAAGAAAAAGCCGCGGAGATGCTCGCCGACGCCGGCTTTCAGGAGGTCGCCGTAACGGAGATCCCGGACGACCCTTTCAATTTTCACTTCTTCTGCAGAAAATAAGAGCTTGTCCGAAAACCACGGACCTCCCTTTCAGAACCGATTTCCTTAAAAATGAAAAAATCTTCACTTTCCTCTTGATTTTTTCATGGTACTCGTTATTTTATCCGGATGTTGCCGGTTATTTATCCAAGTTTTAAACCCTTCACATGAAAGAAAGAGAGTCGGAGTCAGATGATGAAAAACAATGAGATCTTTATGAAGAGCATATCCGAGGGCCTGAAGGCGCTGGCGAAAGGCATTGAAGAAGTGGCCGAAGGGCTGGAAAACTTTCAGCCCCAGGACGTTGATGAAAAGGACGTTGATGAAAAAAGCGTTCCTGAAGCCGAAGCCCCCGCTGAAGAGAAAAAAGCGGCCGGGGCCCCCAAAACCAGGACGACGAAGAAAAAAACCACGGCAAAGAAATCCGGGAGCCAAAAGAAAACCGCCCGGAAAAAACCGCCCAAGACGTCCTCCACCGACGCGGTGCTTAAAGAACTCCACAAAACCCCGGAAGGTTTAGACCCTTCCTCGCTCGCCGAGAAAACCGGATTCACCGTCCGAACGGTTCACAACGCCATTTCCAAACTAAAAGAAGAAGGCCAAATCGAGACCGTCAAACGGGGCGTTTACAAGGCGGTTTAACGCCTTGACAGGCGGGTCCGACGCCCGACCCTTCATTTCCGCATGACACGGCCCGGCCGTCGGTGGTTTTCAGCAGGCCGCCGGAGTCGTATGCTCGGCGTCGTCGCTGATCATCCCCCCGGCCCCAAAAGGGGAGAAAGCGACGGCGCCGCGGCCCGCAGCGGCCCATTGAACAGCCGCGCCGCCCGCCTGGGCGAGAGCCCTTCCGCCAGCAAGCCCAGAACGTCCCCGGCGGCGGTCCGCGGCACCCGCCCCCGAAACCGATCCCGACGCGCATCCGACAGGGTTACGCTCTCCTGGCCCCGCCGGCCATGAATCCGTTCAGCCTAAAATGGCCTTGAAAAAAAAAGGCCTGCATACTATTATTGACCCCGACAAATAAAGAACACAGGCATTGGCGATATCAGGTTAAGCAGCGTGCGCTGGAACAATGAATACAGATTATATACAATATACCGGAAGACACAAACCCGACCCGGACAGGGCCGCGGTCATCGAACTGTTTCTGAAACTCTTCCGGCGCCAGTCCGGCGTCGCGCCCGACGCGCCGACCCAGGTGGCCCAGATCAGCGCCGAGGATGAAGGGCCGGACCTCACCTATGAACTGCGGGTTCATAAAAACAAAAAATGGGAACGCCGCCGCATGAGCGTCGGCATCATCGGCGAAAACCCCGGGCCCAAGGGCCGAAGCCGGACCGCCTCCAGAACCAAAGGCAGTAAAAGCACCTGTTTCAAGGTGACCTACGACAACCTCCTGGTGGTCAAGGTTCCCCCCGCCCCCATCGGTCGGTTCGACGACTACCTCGAAAGTTTGCACACCGAAGGCCGCATCGCGGTGAAGCTGGAACCGGAGATCGAATTCGTGGCGCCGGGCGTGACGGCGATCATGCGGAAGATCCATCCCTTCAAAGACGCCGAGGACATGAATGCCTCGGAACTGGAGGCCCGGTACGTCGAGTGGCTCCGGGGCCATCCGACCGACCAGGATTTTCTGAAAATCTCCGGCGCGTTCGTCTACGTCATGGACCTGTCCAAACACGCCTTTCTTTCCCAGGTGGTGGAGGCCATGCATGATCCGGAGATCCACCGGTGGCGGATGGGCGAAGAGATCCTCAAATCCCACAACCTGCTGTGGGACATCCTGGAATTCGAAAACAAATACGGGAGCGAGAACCTCAACATCTGCTTCGAGATCAACAAGGTCTACGACCAGTACGAAATTCGCCTCTCGGACATGATGCGGGAACACGGGCTGTCCTTTCCCATTCCCGCCTATCGGAAACAGGAATGGTTCCTGTTCCATCTGGCGGACAGAAAAGTGGTCCGACTGGACGAAACCTTCCCTGACGGATTCCTGGACGCCTTCAACGACATGGTCCGGGGGGTGCTGCTGGAGTTTACCGAAAAGGTCGAAGCGTACCGGGACGTGGTGCTGGAATATGTCCGGGACGTCGCCTTTATCCAAAACAAAACCCAGATGGCCGGGCTCATCTACAACATCCTCCACCTGCTGGCCTGTTTGCGGGAGCGCCGGATCGCCATCCGGGATCTGAAACCGGACAACCTCTTCGTCGTGGCCGAAAAGGACAAATACCCCCTCTTCATCGCCTCGCCGGAAGACGCCTCACTGGGCCTCATCGACTTTGAGACGGCCGTCGATTTCACCGAGTATCCGGAAAAAGAGATCCCCCAACCCCTGCTGGCCGGCACCCCGGCCTACGCCACGCCGTCCCACCTCTTTCCCAACCGGCTGCTGGGCCAGACCCTGACGGAGCTGCCCCTGGTGTTCAACTACCAGGACTGGCAGGCGGCCGTGGCCATGATCTACAACATCGTCACCGGCGAACTGCTTTTCGAAAACACCCGTAAACTGCTTTTCAAGACCAAAAAGACCGTGCAAAAGACCACCGAATTGAACCTGCCCCTCTCCGAAGGGTTCAAGGAGGTGAGCCGCATCTACTGGAGCGGCGCCAAAGCGGAATTTGAATCCAAAATATCCGGGAAAAAAAGGCTTCTCAAATCGATTCCGGTCAACCTGTCGCCCGACGCCTGCGCCATGATCGGAGAAGACATTCGGCGGGGACAGCGGAACACCGAAAAGCAGGTGCGGAAATATGTGGACGCCCAGGTGATCTTCCACAGCGACAAGAACCGGAAAAGCCTCCTGCAGGCGCCGGCCATGGAGGTCGGCCGGCTGCGGGAGCGGTGGGAAAAAGGGGAGAACCTGCCCAAGATGCCGCCCGGCATGCGCACCCAGGTGTTGCGGCTGTTGCGGGATCTGGAGCGGCTCAAATCCCAGTCCCAGCGCCAGAAAAAGCTCATCCGGCTCATGGAAAAAGAGACGCCCCGCCTGTCGGCCTACGACCTTTCCCGAGTGTTGTTCGACATCGTCTTCAACGCCATGTACCGGGAGGAATGGGGCGCGCTGGACAAATCCGGCATGTCCGAAGCCGCCCCTGAAACCGGGGTTCTGGCCGGAAACGAACCGACCCTCATTTACGAAGAGGCCGGCATTTTCGAAGCGTCGGAGTAACGCCCGGTCCCCCGCCGGAGCCGGGGCGGTTATTTGATGACCGGCACGCTCCCGGACTGGCTGAAAGGAATCCGTTTTTCCCCCAGCTTGGGGATGTCGAATTTCATCTCGCCGCTCAGTTCATACATAGAGGATGCCTCCTTCAAAAGCCCGTACACCGAGCGACCCAGCTTGAAAAAGTTGACGTTCATGGGGATGGTGAGGGTGGAAACCCCTTTCTCGTCCACCGCCGGCACGGCCCGCATCTCGCCCCGGGCAAACTCCTTCCCCCCGAGTTTGAGACCGTACTCAAGCCCGTTGAGCTTCACCGCAAAGGGGTTGTTGTTTTCTATCCCCAGGATCAGCCGGACCTTGGCCCGGGTCAGGGAGATGTCCGACACCGCCACGTTTTTGAGGGATATTTTGGGCAGTTTGGGCGTTATCAGGGTTCCCTCGTGGCCGAAGGGGATCTGGAAGGGCCCCACGTCCATGTCGCCGGAGAGGTTGTAGCGGACCTGCTCGGACGCATTGAATTCGGTGAAGGTCTCGAAAAGATCGAGGTAGTTGATGTTGACGGGCACCGAGACGATCCCGGATTCTCCGGCCTTGATCTTTTTACCCTTGTCCGCCACGCCGTTGACGAACTTCCGGTCGTTGACGGTCATGTTGTAGGTGATGGCCCCCACCGAGATCCGCACGGGATTCGGATTGGTCATTTTAAAGTTAAACACCGGCGTCGCTTCAAAAAGGGTCATATGTTCCAGGGAAACCCCGACGAACTCGATTCCCGGTTTCTGGACGATCCCCTTGAGCGTCGCGCATCCGCCGGTCAGCAACAGCAATGCCAGGCATACCATCATTTTTTTGGCGGTCATCACGGCCCTCCCCTCCCACCGCCGCCCTGTCAGTCGGTGGTGGTGGTGTAAATATAGATTCTGCAAATGCGCCGACGCGCGTCCATCACGGGATAGGGCGGCGGCAGGTCGGGCGGTATCGCCTCGCCGCGGCCGACGGACTCCGTTTGAACCTGAAACCGTTCTGTCTCCCCCTCTTTTTTTAACGCCGATGCGATGTACCCGGCGATATTGCGGGCCCGGAATTCCGACAAGCGCCGATTGAGAAACTGTCGCCTTTCCGGATCGTTTCGAGGGATCCGCTCCTCGACGTCCTCGGTCAGGGCCGCCATCAGCGGCGTCCCTTTGCCGAAATTGAGCGAATCGGTATAGCCGACGACTTTGACCTGGGTGGTGATGGTTTTGGTCGGAAAGCGATCCAGGTAGTCGGATTTGTCCTTGGCGACCGTTTCCAGTATCCCATCGATGGCCGCCATACCTTTTTCGGAAAGCCGGTATTGCCCTTTATCAAAGGACACGTCCGATTCCAGGATGCGATTCATGGTCGTCCGGATGCTGTAGGTAATTTGCATGATCGTTTCCAGATCTTCCAGAATCGTGTTCAAGGAAACGGCCTCCCCGGTTTGGGCTGTCTGGATGACCCTTTCAACCTTTGGGATCTGGGCTTTGAGCGGGTTATCCGGATCTCCGCTGGTTTCCCGGCGCAGCTCCTCTTTCAATCCCTTGGCCAGCAGGGCGATGTGATTCAAATAAAAATCGTTCAGGATGCGCTGGGCGGCATCGATGCTTTTTTGCGCCGCTTTGTAGGCCGCCGTGCTCCGTCGGTCCGCCAGATGGGCTTTGGCCTGATCGAAGGCCGATTGGGCGATGCCGAAATCGACCTCATACGCATCCGCCAGTTCCATGTGCGTCACGATATCCAGATGTCGCCGGGCCGTAAGGAGATGGTCCTGGGCCTCGGTCCGGTTGTATCGATGAAACAGCGCGCAGCCGCCCATTGCAAAAACGACCGCCAGCACCACGACAAGTCCTCGTTTTCCCTGTTTTTTCATTGTGTTGCTTCCTCCACGCCGTCGGCGTCGCCGTCGAATCCCCTGGATCGACGAATGTCGAGTTCGTTTTCCAACTGATCGCGCATTTCCGCCACCCGATCCGCCTTTTCGGATACTGCCGGCTCATCTTCCGCCAGATGCCGGTAAATCGACTCGATTTCCGCCAGATCCGAAACAAGGACGCGCAGCCGCGAGATGATCGGTCCCATCACATCTTGACCGCGATTTTCCCGTTCCAGGAGGGCCCGGTAGGATTCGAATTCCTTTTCGAAGCCGGGCCGCAACGCCTCCAGGCGCCGAACGCGCGAAAAGCTTTCGACGGCTTTCAGGCGGTCCGCCACTTCCCGGCGCTCAATGCCGATCAGGGGGTTCTCGCCGACGCGTTCCGCCAGGGGCGCCGCGGCCAGATACTGCTCGTACATCGACCGGGCCCTTGTGTAATCGGACCTTTCCATCGCGCGATCCCCGGCGGTTTTGACGGTCCGCAGCAGTTGCCCGATCTTTCGGCGCACCCCGGGATGGGCCGGGGCCTGTCGCAGGATCTCCCGGTAGGCGGTCAGCGCGCTCTTTCCCTCCGGCGCCGCGAACCGCTCTCTCTTTTCCCGCTCAGCCGCCAGCTTGAACAACTGGCCCAGGGAAAGGGTTTCCACGATCCGATCTTTTCCAGCTTCCTTCTCTTTTTTCTCCACCGCCTTTTTCCCGGCTTCCAGGGTCGGCTCTCTGTCCTCCGGCGCCTCGCGGTCGGGCGGCGCCACGCGGTCGGGCGGCGCCACGCGGTCGGCGCCCCCCGGAGTCGGATCCACCAGAATCAGGTCGATCCGCCCCTGGCCGGTTTGCCCGTCCCGGGACCGGATGGACAGGCGCACGGACACCGTCTCGGTCGCCGCGTTCAGATGATCGGGCGGGATATAGTCGATGTCGGCGGACCCCTTGTCTCCAACCAGCCGGCCCGGCCCCTCCAGACGCCAGTCGAAGGTCAGTCCCTCCCCGCCCGCGAGGGCTTCGATCATAAGCTTTTTAGGCCCGGTGTCCAGCGAAATGCGCCGGATATCCGGGCGCAGGGACATCATCACCGCGCTCTGGGCGGCCGCGGAAGCGGCCAGGGCGCAGACCGCGGCCAGTGTCATCATCCATAGGCGTCCATTTCCGAACATGTCGATCCCTCCTTCCTGTCACCCTACCGGACCTTTTCGATCCGGTTCGAAAACGCTTCGCCATCATAAAGCGAAACTCGGAACGGAATCAAGTATAGAAAAGAAAAAAGGTGGAAATCGATTGAATTTTTCCCGCCGCCGTACTACCTATTCCAGGTGGCCAACGGAGGCGAGCAGTCCTCGGCCCATCGATCCGATAAGGGATGAACGCAACGACGCGAACCCACAACGGGCGGAGGAATCATGACACCTGTTTTCTCATTGCCGCGCCGATCCAGATGGATACGGAGCGCGCTGATCGTCACCTTGGGCCTTCTGGGCTTTTTTTCGGTCTTTGATCGCCTGCTGGCCCTGCCCGGCGCCCGGATCCTGGACGAAAAGGGGGACGCCTACTACGCCGAAACCCTGCGCCGATCCGTCTACACCTATGGAGTGGTGCGGGGCATCAACGGCCTCATCTCCGTGGCCCAGGGAACCGACGTGGCCTTTTCCCCGGCCGGCGTGGGGGTCAACCTGGCGTTGGGGGAGATCCTGGACCCGGTCAACGATCTGGTGGAACGGTTTTCCTGGGTCATGCTGGTCTCCACCACCGCCCTGGGGGTCCAGACCTTTCTCATGGAGCTGGGGGCCTGGGCCGGCCTGCGCTTTCTTTTGCCGGTCGCCATGCTGCTGCTGCTGGCGGGGGTCTGGCGTCGCCGATGGGGCCGCTTCGATATCCGCATCGCCGGAACCCGGCTGGTCGTGGTCGCCCTCATTATCCGGTTCTGTCTGCCGGCCCTGGCCCTGGTGAACGAAGAGATCTACAACCATTTTTTAAAGGAAAAATACGAAGAGAGCATCCGCTCCCTGGAAGCCGTCAACAAGGAGATCGCCGATGCGGGCATAGCCCGGAAGGAGGCCGACCGGGGGTACATCGACCGGCTCATGGGCTCGGTCAAGATCCGGGAGACCGTCGCGGCCCTGAAGGAAAAACTCTCGGACTACGGGAGTTTCATGGTGACGCTGATCACCGTTTTCCTCCTCCAGACCGTGATCCTGCCGGTCTTTTTTCTCTGGCTGATGGTCCGTCTCGTCGGTCGCCTTTACGGGCGGCGGCTGTCCCTCCCGCCCCGGACGTCGTGACGGCCCGCCCATCCGGACGAGATCGGCGATCATCCCGCGAAACCTGCTTGAAAATACCGGCGACCTCTGTTAGGATAAGTCTGATTTTTATCATCATTTTTGAATGATCGCCCTCACCCCCCATACGCGAGGAGGAAACGCATGCGAAGATTGAAGAAGTGGCTGTGGATTCTCGCCATATTGGCTTTTCTGGCAGGGATCGGCTATCTGCTGACCCGCCGGACGACGCTGGAAATCATCGTCGATTACTGGTGGTTCTCCTCCCTGGAGCATACCCTCTATTTCTTTCAGCGACTGATCTATCCATTCCTCGTATTTCTGGTCGTGACCGTGGTCTTTTTTTTCCTCTTTTTTCTCAACTTCCGGATCGCTTCCCAATTTCTGGGCAACACGGAAACAGTGGAAAAAAGCGGCAAAGGCGCCCAGGAACCGGACCGGCGGGACATCGTCAAACTGTTCCGAACCGGCTCCATGCGGCTTTACACCCCGCTTTCAGTGGTGCTGGCCATCCTGGTGGCCATTCCCCTGTGCCGGATCTGGGAACGAACCCTTCTGTATCTCTTCGCCCCGTCCACGGAGAGCATCGGCAAGCACCTGACGGATCCATTTTACGGCCTCGACATCTCCTTCTACCTCTTTTCCTATCCCATCTACACGCTGATCCAGAAACAACTGCTCGTCATCTTCGCCATCCTGTTTCTGGGCGTGCTATGCCTCTACTGGCTCGAAAACCGTCTCCTCGATAAAAAGGATCAGAAACTGGCCGCGGGCGCGTTGATCCATCTCACCATCCTGGTGCTCATCGTGCTGGGAATCCAGGTGTGGGGCTATTTCCTCCAGAAATACGGTCTGCTCTACCGGGATGATCCCGCCTCCGTCTTCTTCGGCCCCGGTTTCGTGGATATGCGGTTCAACCTGCCGATGATCTATCTCAAAATTCTGTTCTTCACCCTCGCCTCGCTGGCGTTCATCCGATTCATCCATTTCCGGAGGGGCGGCAAGTTGTTTGTGGGCCTGGCCATCGCCTTTGTCCTGGTCCTCGGGCTGGAACGCATCCCGTTCATTACCAGAATGATCAACCAGTTCATCGTCATACCCAACGAGATGGTCCGCCAGGCGCCGTATATCCAGTACAACATCGACGCCACGCTGGACGCCTTCAACCTTGCAGAAGTGGAAGAACGCCAATATGACATCAAGCCGGTGATGCAACTCGTCGCCGAGGACATTTACCTCCAGAAAAACCTTAGGAACATCCCGGTCTGGGATCGGGATATGCTGGGAAAAGTCTACGAACAGCGACAGGGCATCCGCCCCTATTATTCATTCCCCGGCGTGGATGTGGACCGGTACACCGTCAACGGCATCTATCAGCAGGTGAACATAGCGGCGCGGGAGATCAGCACACGGAGGCTGCCGGCCACCTCCCAGAGCTGGATCAACCGACGCCTCCAGTACACCCATGGGTACGGCGTGGTCATGAGTCCCGCGGCCCAGAGCGGCGATGCCGATATGGAATGGTTTATCCGAAACCTTCCGCTCCAGTCGGAGCTTCCCTACAATGTATCCCGGCCGGGCATCTATTTCGGCATGGAGAAATATCAGTACGCCATTGCGCCCAACGAACAGGGAGAGATCGACTATCCGCAGCAGGACAACAACACTGTTACGCATTACGAGGGCCGCGGCGGCATCCCCATGGCCAATCTGATCAAAAAAGCGATCTTCGCCCTCTATTTCAGGGAAAAAAACATCTTTTTCACAACCAAAACCAACGAGGATAGCCGGATTCTTATTCGCCGGAACATCCAGACAGCCATCAAAGACCTGGCGCCCTTTCTGCTGCTGGACGGCGACCCCTACATCGTGGCGGACAAAGACCGGTTCTTCTGGATACAGGACGCCTATACCGCATCCTATCTCTATCCATACACCGGCTTCTACACAGACCAGCATTACGAATCGGAGCAGATCAATTATATCCGCAACTCGGTCAAAATCGTAGTGGACGCCTATCACGGAGATATAAAATTCTATCTCTTCGATCCCAAAGACCCCATTATCCGGGCCTATTCCCGCATCTATCCGGGGTTGTTCTCGCCCATGAGCGAGATGAATGAGGATGTCAGGCAACATTTGCGCTACCCGAAAGGCATGTTCGAGATTCAGATGAGCGTGTTCAGGAAATACCACCAGAAAACCTCCGACCGCTTCTACCACCAGGAGGACCATTGGGAGTTCGCCGGCGTGGAAACCGATCTGCAAAGATCTTACTACATGACCATCAATCTCTTTAGAGATAGAAAGCATGAATTCATGCTCCTGTCCCCCATGAGTCCCATCGGCCGGGACAACCTGCGGTCTTTGATGGTCGTCGGCTGCGACGAGGACAATTACGGCAGGATCGTCACATACAACTTCCCCAAGGGCCAGCAGATTTACGGACCGGCCCAGGTCAGCTCCCTGATCGACAACGACGACCGGATTGCCCAGGAAATGAGTCTGTGGGATCAGCAGGGATCCAAAATCAACCGGGGCCGGATGATCATCTTACCGGTAGGCAACGCCCTCCTCTACATACAACCGGTCTATCTGACGTCTACGGCCCGGACCCAGATCCCCCAGCTCATCCGGGTCATCATCAGCCAGGGCACCCTGGTGGAGATGTCGACCAGCATCGAGGAGGGCTTCCGCAAGCTCGAAGCCCGGGTGAAGCTACAGTCGGACAAGAAGCTTCTGGAACAAACTTCCCGGCCGCACGAATCGCCAATGGAGGCGGAGGCCGAGGCGGCGGAGGAGCCCGAGGAGGCGGAAGGACCGGAAGCAACAGAGGCGGCGCCCGCCGAATAGCGGGGCGCCCGCTAGGCCATGGGCAGCCGGACTGTGAACACGGTCCCCTCTGGCGAGGACCGATAATCGACGGCCCCGCCGTGGGCCGCCGCGAACTGCTCGACGATGGCCAGCCCCAAACCCGTGCCGCCGCGTTTTCCGCCCGTGACAAAGGGGACGAAAAGGTTGTCGCGAATCGCTTCCGGAACCCCGGGACCGTTGTCCGAAACCTGGAACAGGACCGCCTCCCCGTCGCGCCGGATGGTCAGATCGATGCGGGGCGCCGGCGTTTTGGCGTCATGGAGGGCCTCGGCGGCGTTACGGATCAGGTTGAGCAGGATGCGCCGGACCTTGCTATTGTCCGCCTGAAATTCAAAGGCATCGTCTCCGCTCACCTGGAAGGAAACGCCTGTTTCAGAGAGCGCCGCCGAAGATTCTTCTTTCAGGACGCCGATCATCAATTCCATATCCACCGGCGCCTTTTTCAGGGCCGCGTTTCGGGTGAAGTCCAGGATGTCGCCGACGAGGGTCAGGGAGTGTTGGGCTTCTTTGAGCATCATCCCGTGCATCTCCCGCAGCAGTTCCGGGTCCGGATCCATGGTCTCCAAAAGCTGAATGCCCTGGCAAATGCCGCCGATGGGGCCCCGCAGGTCGTGGGCCACCATGCTGATGGCCTGTCCCACGGCGGATAGCTTCTCCTGCCGGATCACTTTCTCCTGGAGATCGACGTTTTCGATGGCCAGCGCCGCCTGCTCCAGGAATAGCCGCAGCAGGTAGACCCGCTCCCGGTCCAGGGACGGCCCATCGGCCTCCATGAGGGTCAGGAGGTCGTATCGCCCCACCTTGAAAACCGCATATTCATCCGTCCGGATGTCCGCCCCGTCCGACAGCTTCCCGATGCCCATGATGCGCCGGCGCCCGCCGGTGGTTCCATCCGTTTCCGTCAACATGGCGGAATCGACATGGAGGATCTCCGCCGCCTGCTGGAGGATGTTCTCGAGGAGAATGTCCGGTTCCCACCGGCGGGCCCGGAAATGGGAGATCGTCTCGATGAGCGATTCCAGGTTGCGGGCCTTGTTCCATTCGTAAACCGCCTTGGTGGCGATCTGCTGGATCTCCTCCACCGAAAAGGGTTTGCAGTGGTAGCTGACGTTCATCCCGGCCCGCCGGACCACCTCGTCGATGTCGAAGTCGCTGTAGGCGGTGACAAAGACGATCTCGGCCCGGACGTCGATTTCCCGGATCTTCTCCACGGTCTTCAGCCCGTCCCAGCCCGGCATTCGCATGTCCACGAAGATGGCGGCGAAAGGCGCGTCCGCCGCCATGGCGTCCCGGACCTTTTCCAGCCCTTCGGGGCCGGCGGCCGCTTCGGTCAGATCGAATTCCATCAGGGCCGCGGCATGGCGGCTTCGGGCCGGGGCCGGACCATCGCCGAACAGATCGCTGCTGGCCCGTTCCAGACCCCGGACATCCCGTTTGCGGGGGATGAGGATTTCCCGGAAACTGTCCCGGATGGTCTCCTCGTCGTCGATCACCAGCACCCGGTTGTTGAACGGTTCCTTTGCCGTATGCTTCATGGGGTCGCCTCCTTTATGCCCGGCAGTTCAAAGATGGCGGTCGCGCCTTTGCCCACGCCGGCCGACTCGATCCGGAGAACGCCGCCGTGGGAGACGACGATGCCCCGGCACTGGTGGAGCCCCATCCCCGACGACCGGTTTTTCGTGCTGAATCCCCGTTCGAAAAGGCGCTCCCCCAGTTCCCGGCCGAATCCCCCGGCGTTGTCCCGAATGGCGATCCGGACGGCGCCGTCCTCCGTCGCGCCGATGTCGAGGGTCAGTCGTCGGCCCTCCTTCCGGTCGCAGACGTCGAACTCTTCCGATCTATTTTTCAACAGGTTGATGAGCACCTGGATCAACCGGGTCCGGTCCCCGGATACCGGGGGCAGCGGGCGGTGGAACCGCCGCTCCATGGCAATGGCCCGTTTCTGCAATCCGGCCGACGTCATGGCCAGGGCGTCTTCCACCAGTTCGATCATGTCCAGGGATCGGCGACCCGCGCCGCCCTCCGCGGCGTATCGCCGCTGGAGGTGAAGAATTTCGTTGATGTGGCTCACGGTTCGGGACATGGCCGCGCAATCGTCCTGGAGATGCCGGCGCCGGTCCGTCAGGCTTTGCCGCAGTTCCCGGAGAAAGGCGATCAGGGCCTCGTCCTTGCCGGGCCCCAGGGCCTCCGCCAGGGCGGATCCTTTCCGCCGCGCCATCTCCTGGAGGTTGCCCAGCTCCTCGATCTCCACCCAGTCCCCTTCCCCCAGAATCCGGGACACCCGGGTTCCCAGTCCGGTGACGGCGTTGCCGATGTCGTGGAGAACGCTGCCGGCCATCTCGATCTTGCCCCGTTGCAGGGCCGTCTGCTCGGCGGCGTCGGCCATGCGCCGTTTGTTTTCCACCGATTCGGTGATGTCCAGGACGGCCCCTTCCACGTAACCGGCCCGGTGATTCGCGGCCGCGTTCAACGCCACATGCTTCCGGATGCCGTCCCGGTCCAGCACCACGGCTTCGAAATGATCCACATGCTCTCCCTTCTGGATGCGGGCCATAAAGCGGTTCCGCTGATCCGGATCGGCCCAGCACGCTTTGGGGACAAACCCCGCGATCAACTCCTGGACGCTGTCGTATCCAAAAATAGCCGCTGCCGCGGGGTTGGCCGCCAGAACCTTTTCCCCGTCCATGCTGGTGCGGAAGATGCCCACCAGGGCCATGTTGAAAAGGCTCCGGTAGCGTTCTTCGCTTTCGGCCAGCTTCCTGAAAATCACATCGAAGGGGTTTTTGAGGCCGGTCTCGATGATCGCTTTGTAAACCAGGTAAAACGACCCGATCTTGAGCAGGTGGCCGACCAGGTTGGAGAACCCGTAGTTGCTGATATAAAAGGTAAAGGCCAGCTCGCCGCCGATGGTCAGGAGAATGGACCCCGCCAGCAGCCGGTAGACCGCCTCCCCCATGCCGCGGCGGTTTTTATGGGCCGCGACCAGGGCCCCCGCCAGGATCAGGCAGATGATGTATTCGCTGATCTTTTTGAACGGGGTCAGCCCCTCCCCTTCCACGAAACAGACCGGGAAAATCCGCCAGTAGAAGATGGCGGCCAGCAGGGTCGCGGTCAAAAAAGCGTAGCCCAAAAAGACCGCGTGGAAAGGGATCCGCTTGCGGGTGCCGACAAAGGTGAAAAAGAAGAGCAGGGTCAGGCTCTCCAGGTACCGGGCCGCGATCCAGACCTGGTTGGCGTAAAAATCGTAGTCCGTGAATATCGCCATTCCCTTGTAGGAAAGGGTATGAAAGAGATCGAGGATGCCGATGAACAGATACGCGATCCCCAGATACACCAGGGATGGGGTCTTTGTCAATTCCCTGGAATTCCATGAAATCATGAAAACCGCGCTGGCGATGACGATGCTGAAAATCTCGGCGATGCTGTGGAAGAGCAGGTAGTTGAACCGGCCTGTCAGATAGAGCAGCACGACGGTGACCGCCGGCGGGAAAAGCGTCCGGGGGCGGATTCGGGGTTGAAGCGCCGTCCATTTTGAGGGTAAAACCGGCATATCGGACCTACGGTTGGGTTAAAAGCACTTTTATAAAACAACCGTCCATGAAAGGAATCCTCATGGCGCAAATTATCACGGTCGCGGCGCTGGCCATTCTCGGCTACCTGTTGGGCTCCATACCCTGGGGAATTGTCTGGACCCGGCTGTTCACTTCGGTGGATATCCGCCGGGAAGGAAGCCGGAACATCGGCGCCACCAATGTGCGCCGGGTGGCCGGAACCCCGCTGGGGGTGTTGACGCTGGCGGGGGACGTTCTCAAGGGGACGGTCCCGGTTCTGCTGGCGGTTCGGGTCATCGGGCTCGCGACTCCCGCGGATCAGTGGTCCGTCGGTCTGGCGGCCCTGTGCGCTTTTATGGGCCACCTCTTCCCGCTCTACCTGAAAGGGCGGGAAGGGGGAAAAGGGGTGGCCACCGCGGCGGGGTGCTTTCTGGCCCTCTCGCCGGGGGGCGTGGTCGCGGCCCTGTTGGTCTTCATCCTCTTCGCCTGCATGACGAGCCGGGTTTCCGCCGCCTCCCTGGCGGCGTCGGCGTTTTTGCCCCTGGCGATCTGGGAGGCCCTGGGCTCAGGCCCCCTGACGATCTGCGCCGGGATAGCGGCGGCGCTCATCTTCATCCGCCACAAGGAGAACGTCCGGCGTCTGATGGCCGGAACGGAGCCGAGGTTCTGAACCGGCCGCCGCCTCTAAAGCCCCGTCGCTATCCCCCGACCGCCATGGACCAAAACAGGGTGAGCAGGCCGAAGAGGATGAAATGGCTTTCCACCAGGAACTCCAGGCGAATGCCCGGGAGCATGCACCCCCGCTCGTGGGCCCGCATGACAATGTAAAAAAACGCCGGGCAGAGGGTTAGGAGAGGCCCGAGCCCCGGCGCCCACCCCATAAAGGCCGGCAGCGCGAACATGAGGGCCGCGGCCCCTGTCAGCCGCTTGAGCAGCTTCAGGCTCCGCTTCTCTCCCAGGATGATGGGGATGGTCTCCTTACCCACGATCCGGTCCCCCTGCATGTCGAGGAGGTCGAAAAAGGCCGTTCGGATAAACACCATGCCGGCGGCCGCCAGAAACACCAGGACGGCGCCGGCGCCCATGCCGCCCCGGGCGGAAAGCGGCGGAAAAACGGAGGTGACGACGCCCCAGGCCAGGGCGATGAGGATGGTCTTGGAGCCTGGGATATCGCGGATCCTTCGATACTTGCCATCCGGGAAAAATCGGATATTGTAGGAAAGCCCCATGAGGCTCATGACCAGGAGGGACAAAAAAGGAATCGGCCCCACCGCGAAGGCGGTCAGAAGGCCGGCCGCGCCCGCCGCCACCCCCAGGGTCGCCAGAAACCGTTTGTGGGTCTCGTAGAACCGGGCCCGGTCCGGATCGTTGTACCGGTCCTCCTCCCGTCCCGTCAGGTGGTTGAAGATGTGCATGGACAGGACGTAGAGCACGGCGATGACGATGTATGGGGCCGGCTCGGGGATCTTCTGGAGCCGGGTGCAGGCGTAGCAGAGGCATCCCGCCCCCAGGGCCACATAGATGTTGGTCAGCAACAGGGCGTGCTGGACCTTGAAGAGGCCGCCCCGCCAGCTTTTCTTTTTCCGGCTGTAGGGCAGGACCTCCAGGGTCCGGTAGATCCGGCGGATAATCCAGTTGGGGGTCGAGGCCCCGGCGGTGATCCCGATGCTTCGGGCGTCGGACAGAACCTCCGGGTCCAGCTCCGATTCAGTCTCCACATGGACGGCGGTCCTGCCCGAGGCTTTGGCGATGTCGGCCAGGCGCCGGGTGTTGCCGCTGTTCCGCCCCCCCACCACCACCAGGGCGTCCACCGATTCGGCGAGCCGCTTCACCTCCGCCTGCCGCTTTTCGGTGGAATCGCAGATGGTGTCGAAGATCCGGTAATGGGGATGGGTCTCGGCGGCCCACGCCTTCACGGTTTCGAAAAACCGGGTGTTCTGGGTGGTCTGGGCCACGATGATGGCCCTGTCGAACGCCGGAAGGGCTTCCAGGGCCGCCATGCTTCCCGCCACATGGCCCCGTCCGTCGGCGTGCCCCATCAACCCGATGACCTCGGGATGGTCCGCGTCGCCGACGATGATCACGTCGTCCCCCCGGTCGGCGTGCTTCCGGATGATCCGCTGCACCTTGATCACCCGGGGGCAGGTGGCGTCGATCACCGTGAACCCGGCCTCTTCCAGCCGGACCGCCGCTTCCGGCGGCACCCCGTGGGCCCGGATGAGAACGGTCCCCGTTCCCGACCCGGGGATCTCGGTCAGGGCCGTAATCCCCTTTTCTTCCAGGAGCGAGAGAACCTGGGGATTGTGGATGAGGGGGCCGTAGGTATAGATCGGCGTCTTGTGTTTGCCGGGAGCGTCCAGCACCATTTCGACGGCCCGGCGTACGCCCATGCAGAAGCCGGAGGTTGCGGCGACCGTAATTCGCACGATCCGGCGCCTATTTTACCCCGGCCGAAACTTCAAGGGCGTGGATCGCCTCTTCCAGCCCCACCTTGCCCGGGACGCCCACGTCGAAGGGGGCCAGGGCCGCCGACACGGCGGCATCCCGTTCTTCCTGGGTGTACATGCCCGCGATCTCGGTTTTCAACCCGTCGATTTCGGCGTTGAGGGCGGCCACCTGATCGTCCACCACCGTTTCGATCCATGGCGGCGGATCCACGTCGAAATCGGCGGTCTGGGTCGCGCCTTCCGCGACCTGGACACTCTGGGGCACCGGGTCCATGCCCGGCGCTTCGATCAGGAGGGTATGGGTTCCCTCCCGGAGACCGGCAAGAGTGTATTGACCGTCCTCGCCGGTTTCGGCGGACGGGATATCACACCCCAAAACGCTGACCACCGCGCCGGCGACCGGAACGGTTTCCCCTGCGATCACGGCGGTCGCCGCGCCGTTGAGGGTGGCGGTGGTCGGTCCAGGGGCGCCCTTATAAAGGATCGTGCCTTTGCCTCCAACGGCGAAGACGCCGTCCGGCGTTCCCCAGACGCCGTTAAGGATCTCGGTCGTACCGCTGTCCTCCACCGCCCAAACGCCGTCATAGTGCAGAATCACGCCGCCGTCGCCGACGGCGTAGACATCCGTGGCCGACCGGCCCCAGACGGAGCGCAGATTGGCCGAGACCGGACTTTCCATCGGTTCCCATCCGGTTCCATCATTGTGGAGAATCGTCCCGTTGTTTCCCACGGCGAAAACGTCGCTCTCGCCGCCGCCCCATACGCCGAGGAGAAATTCCGAAGTCCCACTGACCATCTCGTTCCACGCCAGGCCGTCATAGCGAAGGATCACCCCGTAAAACCCCACCGCCACTGCGGCGGCGCAGTCGGAACACCCCCAGAGATCCCACAAAATGGTGTCGTTGGGGTCCGGGTTGGTCTCCGATTTCCATCCGCTGGCGGGTTCGGTCGAATCATGCCGCAGGATCACGCCGTTGCCGCCGACCGCGAACACCGTTCCTTCCCCGGTCCCGTCCATGCTTCGCAATTGATCGCCGGTGGGCGACGGCATCGCCATCCACACGCCGGACGCGTTGTTGTCGTATCGGTAGATCCAGCCTCCCATGCCGACGGAAAACGCCTTAACGCCGATGTCGGGGTCCGGTTTGGCCCAGATGCCCCGGAGATCCACCGCCGCGCCGGACATCGGCGCCCATACCGTACCGTCGAACCGGAGAATCGTTCCATCATCGCCCACCGCAAAGACGGCGTCATTGGCCGTTCCGGACACCGCTCTCAGCGTTGCGGTTGACGAACTCGCCTGGGCCGTCCAGTCCGCGGCATACAGATGGGTCGCCCCGAAACCCCACAAAAAAAGAAGGCCCGCGATCAAAGTCGGGCCCCACAACCTCGCCTTGACACATCCGGTGTTCATCGAATCGCCCTCCTTCTGCTCTTGTTTGCCTCCGACCCATGCGACCCCATGCCGATCCTCACGACCGGTTCAGCAGCCCCAAAAGGCGGTCCAAGTCGTCGTCGTTGTAAAACTCGATCTCCACCTTGCCCCGTTTGCCCTTACGGTTGATCGCCACCTTGGCGCCGAAATACCGGGAGAGGTCTTCGGCCACGCTGGTGAAGTACCGGTCGTTTTCGTCGGGCCTGGGCTTTTCCGGCGCGTTCCGTTTGGCCTTGAGCTTGCGGATGAGCTTTTCCGTCTCCCGGACGGACAGCCCTTTGGTCACGACCTCCCGCCACGCGGCGCTTTGCTGGGCCAGGGTGTCGGCGCTCAGCAACGCCCTTGCGTGGCCCATGCTCAGGGTTCCGTCGAGGATGGTCTCCTTGATCGGGTCGGGCAGACCCCGAAGCCGGAGGAAATTGGTCACCGTGGCCCGGTTCCGGCCCACCCGCCGGGCCACCTCGTCCTGGGTGAGGTTGAATTCCGTGGTGAGCATGTGGTAGGCGTCGGCCTCTTCCAGGGGGTTTAAGTCCTGGCGCTGGATGTTTTCGATGAGGGAGAGTTCCAGCAGCCGGTCGTCGGAGATGTCCTTGACCACCACCGGCATCCGGTCCAGGCCCGCCCGCCTGGCGGCCCGGAAACGCCGCTCGCCGGCGATGAGTTCGTATCCGGTTTCGACCTTTCGCACCAGCACCGGCTGCAAGACCCCCTGTTCCCGGATGGACTCCACCAGTTCGTTCAGGGCCTCTTCGGCGAACCGGGTTCGCGGTTGATAGGGATTGGGCCGGATGGCCTCGATATCGCACAGGAAATACTCCCGGGACACGTCGGCGGCGGGGGCGTCGTCTCCGCCGCCGATCCCCGGGATCAGGGCGTCGAGACCCCGGCCCAGGGCCCGTTTCTTCCCTTTTCGGGCTTCGCTGCTGGGGGGTGAAGGATCAGGCATGTGTCACCTTATTGGGTCGCCTTTCCGCGGGCCAGAATCTCCCGGCAGAGGGCCTCATAGGTTCTGGCGCCCACGGAATGGGGGTCGTAGATCATGATGGGTTTGCCGAAGCTGGGCGATTCCCCCAGCCGCACGTTTCGGGGGATGATGGTTCCGAAAACCTGGTTTTTGAAATAGTTCCGGGCGTCCTCCGCCACCTGCTGGGCCAGGTTGGTGCGGCCGTCGAACATGGTGAGCAGGATGCCCTCGATTTTGAGGCCGGGGTTGAGCCCCTGTCGGATCCGCTGCATGGTCCCCACCAGCTGCCCCAGCCCTTCCAGGGCGTAAAACTCGCACTGGAGCGGGATGAGCAGGCTGTCCGCCGCCGTCATGGCGTTGACCGTCAGCAGGCTCAGGGAGGGGGGGCAGTCCAGGAGGATGTAGTCGAAGTCGCCGTCAAGATCGGACAGGAGGCGCTTCAGGGTCTTTTCGCGGTCGGGCCGCTCCATCATCTCCACGTCGAACCCGATCAGTTCGACCCGGGAGGGGATGACCCGGAGGTGGTCGATGTCGGTGTCCTGGATGAGGTCCCGCGCGGCCGTCTCGCCGATCAGGCCATGGTAGAGGGTATGGTCGACGGCGTTCTTGTCCAGGCCCACGCCGGTGGTGGCGTTGGCCTGGGGATCGCAGTCCACCAGCAGGGTGCGTTTGCCGGAGATGGCCAGGGCCGCCGACAGGTTCACCGCCGTGGTGGTTTTGCCGACGCCGCCCTTCTGATTGGCGATGCAGATGGTCTGTGTCATAAGAGAAGGCATTAACACAAAAGCCCCCCTTTGAAAAGCCCCATCATCTGGCGTCTTGCTATTGATCGGATATTATTGTATGAATGGGCGAGTTTTAAAACGACATCACGGGAGGCGACCCACGGCATGAAAGAAAAATACGATCCCCAGACCATCGAAGTCAAATGGCAAACGTTCTGGGAAGACACCGACCTGTTCAAGGTCTCGGAAGATCCGTCCAAAGAAAAATATTATCTGCTGGAGATGTTCCCCTATCCGTCCGGCAAAATCCACATGGGCCACGTGCGCAACTACACCATCGGCGACGTGGTGGCTCGGTACAAGCGGATGCGGGGCTACAACGTCCTCCACCCCATGGGATGGGACGCCTTCGGCATGCCCGCCGAAAACGCCGCCATCGCCAACAACACCCATCCGGCCCGCTGGACTTACGAGAACATCGACGCCATGCGGGTCCAGCTCAAACGGATGGGCCTTTCCTACGACTGGGACAGGGAACTCGCCACCTGCCGTCCGGAATACTACCGGTGGGAACAGTGGCTCTTCATTAAAATGTACGAAAAGGGGATGGCCTACCGGAAGGAATCCTTCGTCAACTGGTGCGAAACCTGCCAGACGGTCCTGGCCAACGAGCAGGTGGAGGCCGGGATGTGCTGGCGGTGCGGCAAGCCGGTGCGCCAGAAAAAGCTGTGGCAGTGGTTTTTCCGGATCACCGATTACGCCGAGGATCTGCTGGAATACTGCGACAGGTTGCCTGGGTGGCCCGAAAAGGTCACCACCATGCAGAAAAACTGGATCGGCCGGTCGGTCGGCGCGGAGATCCATTTCCCGGTGGAAGGCCGGGACGAGAAGATCACCGTCTTCACCACCCGCCAGGACACCGTCTTCGGGGCCACCTTCATGTGCCTGGCGCCGGAGCATCCGCTGACGACGACCCTCTCCCGGGGAACCGACCAGGAGGAGACGGTGGCCGCCTTCATCGACCGGATGGCCCTGTCGGACCGTTCCAGCCGGGCGGTGGAGGCATACGAAAAAGAGGGCGTCTTCACCGGCGCGTATTGCACCAACCCCATGAACGGCCGTCGGATGCCCGTCTACACCGCCAATTTCGCCCTCATGGAGTACGGCACCGGCGCCGTCATGTCGGTGCCGGCCCACGACGGGCGGGATTTCGAATTCGCCCGGAAATACGACCTGGAGATCGTCGTCGTCGTTCAGCCGCCGGATGAGGAACCGGACCCGGCGACCATGACCGAAGCCTACGCCGGCGACGGGACCATGGTCAATTCCGGCGACTTCGACGGCCTCCACAACCGGGAGGCCATGGAGGCCATCGCCGAGCGGATGGAAATGGAGAACGTGGGCAAAAAGACCGTCAACTACCGGCTGCGGGACTGGGGCATCTCCCGCCAGCGGTACTGGGGGGCGCCCATCCCCATGGTCCACTGCAACGACTGCGGCATCGTCCCTGCCGCCGAATCGGACCTGCCCATCGAACTGCCCGAAAACGCCGAACTCCTAAAAGGCGGCAAATCCCCCCTACCCTCCCTGGAAACCTTTATCAAGACGACCTGCCCCCAATGCGGCCGGTCGGCCCGCCGGGAGACGGACACCATGGACACCTTCGTGGAGTCCTCCTGGTACTTCGACCGGTATTGCAGCCCCCGGTGCGACACGACCATGTTCGACAAGGGGGCGGTGGACTACTGGATGCCGGTGGACCAGTACATCGGCGGCGTGGAGCACGCCATCCTCCACCTGCTCTACTCCCGGTACTTCACCCGGGTGCTCAACGACCTGGGGCTCATCGATTGTAAAGAACCCTTCACCCGGCTGCTGACCCAGGGGATGGTTTGCAAGGAGACCGCCGCATGCCCGGCCCACGGGTTTCTCTTTCCCGACGAGATCGAGACCTCGGGCGAGGAACGGGTCTGCCGGAAATGCGGCGGCCAGGCGACGGTGGGCCGCGTGGAGAAAATGTCCAAGTCCAAAAAAAACGTCATCGACCCCAATGTGCTCCTGGACCGGTACGGGGCCGACACCACCCGCCTTTTCTGCCTTTTCGCGGCCCCGCCGGAGCGGGATCTGGAATGGAGCGAGCAGGGGGTCGAAGGGGGCCACCGGTTCCTTAACCGGGTGTGGCGGCTCTTCAACCTCTGGGAAGACGCGGTCAGGGACGTCGCCCCCTCGGACGGCGAGGGGCTGACCGGCGACCTCCAGGATCTCTACCGGAAGACCCACGGAACCATCAAGAAGGTGACCACCGACATCGAGGAGCGGTTCCATTTCAACACCGCCATCAGCGCCGTCATGGAACTGGTCAACGAGATGAACGGCGTTGACCCCGACACCGCGTCCCGGGAAGCGGCCGCCGTCATGAAGCTGGCCATGGAGACCGTCGTCAAGCTCCTCTCCCCCATGGTCCCCCACTTCGCCGAGGAACTATGGCGGGCCGCCGGCCGCGACGGGAGCGTGCTGCTGACCGCCTGGCCCGGTTACGACGAGGCCGCCCTCAAGACCGATGAGGTCCTGATCGTGGTTCAGGTCAACGGCAAGCTGCGGGGCCGGTTCACCATCGACGCCGACGCCGACGAGGCCGCCGTCAGGGAACGGGCCCTCTCGGACGAACAGGTCCGGAAATTCATCGGGGGCAAGACCATCAAAAAGGTGATCGTGGTTAAAAGCAAGCTGGTCAACATCGTGGTGTAACGTGGAACGCTTCCGGGTCCTTCTCGCGTTGTTGCTGCTCTGGGCCCCGCTGGTCTGCGGGGCCTGCGGCTACCGGTTCGCCGGCCAGGGGGAGCTGCCGTCGGGAATCCAACGGCTCTACATCCCCCTGCTGGATAACCGGTCGGGCATCACCGGCATCGAAACGATCTTCACCAACGACCTGGTCTACGAATTCACCCGGGCCAGCCGGGCGTCCGCCCGGCTCGTCAAGGACGAGTCTACGGCGGATGCGCGCCTTACCGGATCCATCGGACCCATCGCCGTAAAGACCATCACCCACCGCGGCCATCAGGTGGCCCTGGAGCGACGGGTGACCGTGACGCTCTCCGCAGCCATCGCGTCGCCGGACGGGACGGTTCTCTGGTCCGTCGACAAACTCACGGACAACGAGGCCTACCCCGTGTCCGAAGACAAGCTGGCCACGGAGCACAACCGGCGGGCGGCCATTATCGAAATCTCCCGGCGGATGGCGGAAACCGTCTATGACGGCTTCACCACGAATTTTTAGGTGAATTACGGAAATGAATATCCCAACAAGGCGAATTCAAGGGATCGCCCACCGCCGGCCGCGCGGGAGTGAACTCCCACGCTATTTTACCATGTCCCTACAGGACATTTTCAAGCAATTCCAGTCCTGTAGGGACGACACATAATAGCGTGGGAATTCATTCCCGCGCGGTCGGGCGGGGTCAAATTTGGTATAATTATTCCAACAATTCGCCTTAGAGGGAGATCCCGGGTTAACGGGATAAACGAATAAAAGACATCAGCGCCTGTTCGAAAACGTCGGCGTTTTAGAACAGGCGCTGAAGCGGATCTCAGGCGGCCGGGGCGTTGGCCATGCGGCTGAGGCGGGAGATCTTTCGGGCGGCGGTCCGTTTGTGGATGACGCCTTTGGTCGCCGCCTTGTCGATGATGGACTTGGCTTCTCTCAGTTTTTCCTGGGTCGCGTCGCCGGCGCTTTCGGCCGCGGCCAAGCGGACCTCCTTCACCACGTTCTTGACCCGGGTCTTGACGGTCTTGTTGCGCGCCCGACGCACCACGTTCTGCCGGGCCCGTTTTAAAGCGGATTTATGATTTGCCACGCTCTTCTCTCCTTTCCTGATGTCAACATCACGGTCTTGTACAATTCATCAATAAAACTCTTTAAGTACAAAAGGAATCGGCGATTGTCAAGAATTTTCCGCCCGCTTCCGGCCGGGCTTCCGACGCGGCCGCTTCCGGGTCGTCAGGACCTTTTTCCATGCGATCTTCTCCCTGATCTCTTCCTGGTATTTCCGAACCGCCGAATGGACGAAATAATACGCCGCCGCCGCCAGGGGCAACCCCAGCAGGACGCCCCCGAGGGTCATGGCCCGGAGAATCCGCGGCGCCTTGGCCAGGGTCTCCAGAAAGGCCGACAGCTCGATGCCCTCCAAAAACGGCGGCGAGCCGGCGGTCCCCAGAATATTCGCGCCAATATAATAGGTTATCCCATAAAGGATGGGGGCCGTAAAGGGATTGGAGATCCAGACGCCGATGGCCGCCGCGATCTTGTTCCATTTCAGGAGGCTGGCGATGAAAACCGCCATGGCCGTATGAACGCCCATGAAGGGGGACATGCCCACGAAGACGCCCAAGGCAAACCCCAGCGCGGTCTCCCGGGGGGCGCCCCCGATCTTGATAATCCGGTCGTAGGCGCTTTTTAAAATCTGCTTGACGCGATTTTCCGGGATCGATTCCGAAAAGTTGCGCCCTTCTTCCCTGTCCATTGAGCCTCTGAAATGAAGATGAGATCCGATCCGGCGGCGAGCCGCCGACGAAGAGCCGAAAAAACAAATTCTTCTTTTACAATACGGGCGGCTTTGATACAAGAGGCAAAAGGACGAGACCTAAAATTAAGGAGGAGGCGACATGGCGGGTGCGGACGAGAGGATCGACGAACTGAGCGGCTTCGCTCTGGACATCGTCAACCGGCTGGGGGAAAAGGCGTGCAACATTTCCGGTCGCGGTGAAAACCGGGTGAAATTCGATCAGGGACTGGTTACGGAGACGGAAATTCAACTCTCTGAATTTTTTACCCGGGAACTCAAGGCGACCTTCCCGGAACACCGGATTTTTCCAGACCTGCGGGAGGACAATGCCTACACCCACCAGGAAAACCGGTTTCTCTGGATCTTCGACCCCCTGGACGGCGTGGCCAATTTCCAGGCGGACATCCCCATATGGGGCATCTCCCTGGCCCTGTTCGAAAACTACTGGCCGGTCTTCGGCGCCTTCTACATGGCCGCCACCGACGACCTTTTCCATGCCCGGGCCGGCGGGACCGCCTACTGGAACGACCGCCCCATCCGCATTTCAAACCAGGACAGCGTCAACGACGAGAGTCTCCTGCTCGTCTATTCCCGGTTCCATCAGCGGTACCGATCAACCTTTCCGGGGAAGATCCGGAACCTGGGCTGCACCGCCGCCCACCTGTGCTACGTGGCCGCCGGATGCGCCGAAGCGGCCGTGGCGGCCAACGAATCCTACCAGGAACTGGCTGCCGCCTCCATCATCGTCAACGCCGCCGGCGGCAAGATCCACAAGCTGGACGGCGGGGAATTCTTCCTGTCCGATTATCTCCACGGCGACAAGGAAGAAGAACACCTCATCGCCCTCCCGCCCGGTCTCCATCCCCAGGTTCGGAACCACCTTCAGACCGTCTGAGCATGAGGGTTCCATTTTTACAATTTCAGTCCCGTAGGGACGACACATAGTAGCGTGGGAGTATACTCCCGCGCGGCCTGCCGGCATCGGGCCCTTTACGGCGAGCTATCGAGGGGCGGGTTCCAGTTTGAGGTTTCGGCCCAGGAGGAAACGGGCCGTTTTTTCCGCGCCGGGGGGGATGTCGGACAGGAGGATCCGGAGGTTTCCGGTTTTGGGCAGTTGGGCGTCAAAGTCGGGGGTTTCCCGTAGAAACCGACCGGCGGCCTCGGCCATGGCGTCGAAGGGATCGATCATGGCCACCCGCTTGCCGGCTTTCCGGCCGATGGCGGCGGCGAGGGGGAGGTAGTGACCGCTGCCCAGGATCAGGGCGTCGATCTGCCGGGATTTGAGGGGGATGAGGTATTTCCGGACAATCATGTTGGTCTCGGGCTTTTTGAGTCGCCCCTCCTCGGCCAGGAGCGGGAGAAGCGGGCAGGCGGACTGGTGGACCCGGGCATCAGCGTCGAGAGAGGCAATGGCCCGGCCATAGGCATTGGTTCCGATCATGAGGGGCGATCCGATCACCCCGACGGCGCCCTTCCGGGACCGGGCGATGGCCCGGGCGGCGCCGGGCGGGATGGGATCGAAAACCGGGATGCCAAGGGCGTCCCCCAATCGACCTCCGGCCGCGGCGGCCATGCTGTGAGAGGTCGCGAGGATCAACCGGGCGCCCAGGGCCGCCAGGCGGTGGGCGCCGTCCAGGGCGAACCGGGCCGCGGTTTCGGCGCTTTTGCCGCCAAAGGGGCCGTGGGCCGTGTCGCCGAAATAGAGCAGGTCGTAGTCGGGCAGGCGGCGTCTCAGGGACTCCACTACCGCCAGGCCGCCCAGTCCGCCGTCCAGGATGCCGATCATTCGGGGGTTCCGGTTTCAGCCAGTTTCCGACGAACGGCGCGCCGGATGGCGTCGTCCGGGGCGTCCGCCCTCATGCCCGGGCAGGAATCGGCCATGGACCGCCAGTTCTGAACATCCGTAAGGATGGCCCGGATAAAGGGCCATTGCCGGCACATCCGCGGTTTGACCGGGTGGATGGTGCAGAGCTTGTCCCAGAAAATGCACCGCCCGTCCGGCCCTTCGGCCAGCACCGGACGGCTGCCGGACATCTGGCAGTACCGATCCACGAAGGTATTGATGTCGGCGCCGATATAGTCGGCGATGGCCCGGACATCCGCAGGGGTCACGAAGGCCCCGCCGTATCCCCGGCAGCAGTCCCCGCACATCCGGCAGTCGAAAAGATCGTCGGGCCCGAGTTCAGAGGACATGCCGGGTCTCCATGGCCCGTTTGAGGGTCATGCCGTCCACGAATTTCAAATCCCCGCCGATGGGCACCCCCGAGGCGATGCGGGTGATTTTGACGGGAAGCGGTTTGAGGCATTCCGCGATGTAGCTGGCCGTGGCCTCCCCCTCCACGCTGGTGCCCGTGGCCAGCACGATCTCCGTCACGCCGCCGCTTTCCACCCTCTCCAGGAGTTCCTTTATCCGGATCTCATCGGGTCCGATGCCGTTCATGGGCGAAAGGGTCCCCTGGAGAATGTGGTATTTCCCCCTGAAACCGCCCGCCCGTTCGATGGCGACCATCTCGGCCGGCTGCTCCACCACGCAGACCAGGCCGGCTTCCCGGCCCGGATCGCCGCAGATGCGGCAAATCTCGGTGTCGCTCAGCCCGAAGCACTCGGCGCAGAGCCGGACCTTGTCCTTGAGGTCGAGGAGGGCGGACGACAACCCCTCGGCCTCTTTCCGCGGCGCCCGGAGCACGTGCATGGCCAGCCGCTCGGCCGTCTTCTCCCCGATGCCCGGCAGCCGGGAAAAATGCGTGATCAGCCGCAGGATGGACGCCGGGTAGTGGTTCATTACATCAGCCCCGGAATGCTCATGCCGCCGGTGATTTTGCCCATCTCGGACGAGACCATCTCCTGGGACTTGGTGATCGCGTCGTTGACCGCCGCCATGATCAGATCCTGGAGCATTTCCACGTCTTCGGGGTCCACCACTTCCTTTTCGATCCGGATGGAGACGATCTGCTGCTTGCCGTTGGCCACGACATTCACCATGCCGCCGCCCGACGCGCTCTCCACCGTTCGGTCGCCCAGCTCCTCCTGCATTTTCATCATTTTGGACTGGAGCTGCTGGGCCTGCTTCATCATGTTTCCCATGCCTTTCATAGCATTATCCTCCTTCTGTACGGTCTATTAGTTCGACATCCATGAGCTTTCCCTGGAAGATCTCCAGGGCCGCCGCCACCATGGGGTGGCCCAGGGCCTCCTGCCGGGCCTGCTCCGCCCGGTTCAGTTTCTCCCGCCGGGAAATCCCGGCGTCGTCCCCGGCCTGGACGTCCAGGGTCATCTCTTTGCAAAAAAACGTCTCGCACGCCGCTTTGATCTTATCCTGCTTCCGCTTGATCCTCTTCAGGTTGAAGCCGTTGTCCGGCGCCTCGACGACAAGCCCGTCGTCCGTCAACGCCTTGAGCCGGCATTTGCCCAGGGGACCGCTCACCGACGGCGCCGCGTCGGCCACGCAGGCCATCAGCTTCTCCCAGGTTTTTTCGTCCGGATCGGTGGGATCGAATACCGCCCGCGGTTGCTGGGGCGGGGCTTCGGCCTCCGGCGGCGGCGCCGCCGGGGGGGATTCCGGCGCCGCCTCGGCGGGGCGCGGCGGTTCGGGGGGCGGTTGGGGCGGCGCGGGCGTCGGTTGCGGCGGCGCGGCCGGCGCCGGTGCGGGGGGCGGTTCGTGTACCTGGGGTTCGGGCGTAGCGACCCGTTGAAACGGCGTCGGGGGCGGTTCCGCCAGGGCCGAGCCCATTTCGTTCCGCAACCGGTCGAGTTTTTGGATCAGATCCTCGATGGGCAGGGACGGTTTGACCTGAAACATCCGGATGACGGCCATCTCCAGGGCAATCTTGGCCTGGACCGAAAACTTTATGGCCGTTTCCTCCTTGAGCAGCGCGTCCACCATCCGGCTCAGGTAGATGTCGGAGAGGTTTTTGACTTGCTCCTTCAGCCAGCCCCGCTCGTGGGCCGGGACGTCCACCAGCCGGTCCGAGTCCCTGCCCAGCTTGGTCACCAGGAGATTCCGGAAATGCTCGATGAGGTCCGCATAGAGCGTCTTGAGGTTGTGGCCATGATCGTGGGCGTCGTCGATGACGCCCAGCACGGCGGGCACATCCCCCCGGAACATCGCGGCCGAGAGATCGAAGAGCACCCGGCGGTCCACTACGCCGAGGATGTCCAGAACCCCGTCATGGGCGATCTCCCCGTCCGTCGCGCTCATCACCTGGTCCAGGAGGCTCAGCCCGTCCCGCATGCTGCCCCCCGACTCCCGGGCGATGAGCGACAGGCTTTCGTCGTCGATGGCCACGTCCTCCTCCCGGCAGAGGTGGGCCATGTGGGCCGTGACATCCTCGATGGGGATCCGCCGCAGGTCGTGGCGCTGGCACCGGGACATGATGGTGATGGGAATCTTGTGGGGCTCGGTGGTGGCGAAAAAGAAAAGGACGTGGTCCGGGGGCTCTTCCAGGATTTTAAGCAGGGCGTTGAAGGCCGGGGTGGAGAGCATGTGGACTTCGTCGATGATGTAGATCTTGTAGGGGCTGTGCTGGGGCATGTACTTGGCGTTTTCCCGCAGCTCCCGGATGTGATCCACCCCGTTGTTGGAGGCGCCGTCGATCTCGAAAACATCCGCGGCGTTGCCGCCGGTGATCTCCCGGCAGGAGTCGCACGCGTTGCAGGGCGTCGCCGCAGGGCCTTTGGCGCAGTTCATGGCCTTGGCCAGGATGCGGGCCACGGTGGTCTTTCCCGTGCCCCGGGGGCCGGAAAACAGGATGGCGTGGGCCACCCGCCCCGAGGCGATGGCGTTTTTCAGGGTGCGGGTGACATGATCCTGCTTGACGACATCGTCGAAGGTCTGGGGGCGGTATTTGCGTGCAAGAACGAGATAGGACATGGAGGGGCTTTTTTGCCGAAATCTCAGGAAATAAAAATGGCGGAGAGAGAGGGATTCGAACCCTCGGCGCCGCTATTAACAGCGCACACGATTTCCAGTCGTGCACCTTCAGCCAACTCGGTCATCTCTCCGCACGAAAAAATGGGGCGCGTCCGGCGCCCCGGACGCCTGGCGTTCTTATGTAAACCGGCGTCCTTATGTAAAACAGCATCTGCACGGGTGGCGGAGAGGGTGGGATTCGAACCCACGAACCCGGTTTTAGCCAGGTTACCGCTTTTCGAGAGCGGGGCCTTCAGCCACTCGGCCACCTCTCCGCATGGATCCCATGCGTCAAGGAGGGTAATATAAAATGATCGGGTAAAATTGTCAATGGTCTTGTTTTTTCGATGGACATTTTTTGTTAATGCATTGAACCGATGGGAATTTATCTTTGTTGCGGATGGTGGTTTCCATTGGCGTCGTCGAATGCGACCTTCCGGTAAATATGATCGAGGGACAGTTCACACCCGACAGATTGAATGGCCACCCGCCCATCCAACCCATTTGACACGGAATAGAGCCAACGGTTTTCGGCTTGCTTGAAAAACCGTTCCACCGTCGGCGAATATTGAGAGATGAGCAGGTATTCCTGAAATGACGGGATGCGCCGGTAAAGCTGGAATTTTTTGCCGCGGTCGAAGGATTCGGTGCTCGGAGAAATCACCTCCACGATCAGTGACGGGTTTCCGACGGCGTCGGTCCTGTTTTGATAAAATTCAACCTCTCCGCACACCACCATCGAATCGGGGTACAGGATCGCATTGGCTTTATGGATATCCAGTTTCATGTTGCCGTCGAAAACAATGCAGTCCTTGTCATCGACCGCTTCGCTGAGCCGCCGGATGACGTTGACGCAGATGACGCTGTGATTCCGGCTGCCGCCCGCCATGGCGAAAATTTCGCCCTGACAGTATTCGCTCTTGTAGTCGGCCCCGTCTTCGAGCGCCAGGTATTCTTCCTGTGTATATTTGGTTTTGTCGGGCAGCGGTTCGCTCATCGCAGTTCCTCCTCGGGCCAAGCGATTTGCCGGATGCGGTCCATCATCTCTTTTTTCACGCCCGTCTGATGTTGGCGCATTCCTTCTCTCAACCGAGCCGCGTTGTCCGGGCTGCGCAACAGATGGAAAGTCTCCATCAAGCTTCTGTAATCCTCCGCATCCATGATGACCAGTTCTTTGTCTTTTCCCATGGAAACCGTGATAGGTTCCTGGTCATCGATGACGCTGCTCAAGATGGCGTTCCAGTCTTGAGTTAGCTGCTTGAATTCTATTTTCTGCATAAAATCTCCTTATTGGAGGATAACCAGGATTTCAGCAGATTCATCCTGAAAATCCTTGAATCCCGGCCATCCGGGTTCAGACAGCCAAAATGTCAGAACCGCAGATAATCATGATGGACATGATGACGCAGATGTGGGTGGATCATCCTGGTTCATCCGCGGCATCAGGGTAATCAGCGGTTCTGACAGCCATTCGCAAAGACGACCAAGCATAAAGTGGTTAAGATGGCAGGGGGCGATGGATTCTGGCGCAACGAAATCCAAAATTGCTATCCCGGGTATAAGCAAATTTTCTACCAAGCTCCCCCAATTTAATGCGTTCCTTTTTATTATACCATGATGCACCACAAGTAATAGGCAACTGATTATCTTCTTCACGCAATTCAAAATGGACAATGTTCCTGATTTCTTCTTTCCTATTTTCATCAGCTTCATGTAGGAATTCAACATACAAGATCGCGTCGCGATATCCCCCGAGAGGATCAGCGCGTCCAGTCGCTTACAGCCCAGACCGTTGGCCAAATCTTCGGACAACTGGCCCGACCACGTCCGTGCATCCGCCTCTGTTCCAAAATGGAGATCAGACACATGAAGAAGGTCCATGGCGCTACGCTCCCTCAAGCCTTTTTGTCTTCATTGCCGCCTTTCCCGTCTCCGATATCCCCTCGCCGCTCCTTCTCCGCTTTCCTGGCCGCCTCGTCGATTTTCTCGATCGCTTTTCGGAACTCGTCGTCCCATTTCCGGGTTTCGGTCATGATAACGGCATTGACCTCGTTCATCAGCTTCTTGCACCGCGCGATGACGTTGCAGACCTCCTGATCGGTTTGCCAGCCTTCCGGGCATCCGCCCTTCATGTCCATCAAATCCATGTCGAATTCGCAGATGGCGAACCGGATGCGGGTCATGGCGTCCGTGAACCGGAGCCAGCCGGTGGAGCACCCGAAAAACCGGTCCGACAGGACCAGCGATCCGGCTACGGCCAGGGCCACGCTGGACCAGGCCGGCGAAAACATCGGTACGCCGGTTTCGGTCTTGAAAATCTCCGTGAGAATGGGGATGATGCCCCCGATGGCGGTGGCGATGATGGCCAGAAACCGGAGCCATTTGGCCCAACTCCGCTTCCCTTTCCGCTCCCGGGCATACCATTCATGGGCGCTGAGAGCGACCTCGCGGCTATAGTCGATGGCCCCTTTTACGGCGCCGTCCCCCTCGAATACGAGGGCGTTCGGCTCCGGCACTCCGATATCCGTTTTCGACATTCGTCCCTCCTTGGCTGAGTCGGCCGGAGCCGACATTTCTCAAACTATACCTTGAATAATGCCGCGTATTTTAGTATCTGTTCAAACCTTTGGCAACCCCTAACCAACCCGCCAGAGAGAGAGGCTGTCCATATTATGGCAGAGGTCTCCCCGTTTCGGGGGATCCGGTACAACCCGGAAAAAATAAACGATATGTCCAGGGTGGCGACCCCGCCCTACGACGTCATCTCGGCAAAAGAACAGGCGGCGTTTTACGCCAGCCATCCCAACAACATCATCCGGCTGATCCTCAACATGCCCACGGAGGCCGACTGCGAGGGCGACGACTGCCACGCACGGGCCGCCGGGTGCTACGCATCCTGGCTGCGGGAAGGCGTCCTCATGCAGGACGACGTCCCATCGCTCTACCTGACCAGCCTCGATTTCCCCATGGGAGAGGAGATCTTCCGCCGGTTCGGGCTAATCGCGGCGGTTCGGCTGGAGCCCTTTGAAAAAGGAATCGTTCTGCCCCACGAACGGACCTTTTCCAAGATCAAGTCGGAGCGGCTGGCCCTGATGAAGCGGTGCCACGCCAATTTCAGCCCCATCTTTTCGGTCTATGCGGATTCGGAGAACCTGCTGGAATTTCTGCGGGAGGCGGCCCTCAAGAAAGCGCCGGAGACGGACTTCACCGACACCGACGGGTTCCGCCACCGGATGTGGCGCATCACCGACCCCATGGTCGTCGGGTTCGTCGCCGACGCCATGGCCGAAAAGCGGATCTACATCGCCGACGGCCACCATCGGTACGAGACGGCCCTGGTCTACCGGGACTGGGTGGCGGAAAACACCCCCGGATTCCCGGCCGATCACCCCGCCAACTCGGTGATGATGTGCCTGTCCAGCATGGAGGACCCCGGCCTGGTCATCCTGCCGGCCCACCGGCTGCTCCGGCGCATCGACGCGGAAATGCGGGAACGGCTGCTTCGGGAAGCGCCCCGGTATTTCGAGACGACCTCGATGCCGGCGGAAGGACATCTGGAAAGATTGCAGGAAGTCCTGGAAGCGGGGGAGAAGCGCCACACCCTGGCCTTTTTCATGAAAGACGACCCGAACTTCCACGTGTTGACCCTCAAGCCCGGCGTCATGGAAAGGGAGCTGAGCGGCGAGATGCCGGCGCCTCTGCTGAACCTGGACGTCGCCGTGCTCACCCAGTTGATCCTGGTCAACATCTTCGGATTCGAGCAGGCGGATCTGGACGACAACACCCGAGTCCACTACAGCAGCCGCATGGAGGCCGCCGTCGAAGGGGTCGCCGACGACGCGTTCGACATCGCTTTTTTGATCAACCCCACCCGGATGAGCCAGGTCAAGGAGATCGCCGAGAGCGGATTGACCATGCCCAGAAAATCCACCTTTTTCTACCCCAAGGTCATCACCGGTCAGGTGATCAAATCCCTGGTCCCATAGGGCCCGAACCCTCGAACATGGCCTGAACCTCGTCGGTGTAAACGCCGTCGTCTTTGTAAATGGCCAGCGGCGGCGCGATCCGGAGCCCGCCGGGCCGGGCCCCCTTTGTCCCGGCCGCGAGGACCAGCCGGGCCTCGGTTCCGGCCCGGGAATGGACCGTCCTTAAGAATTTGGGCGCGATCCCCGCCCGGTCCATCCCCGCCAGGACTTCGGCGGCCCGATCCGCCGGGTAGACGACGACCAGGCGTCCGCCGGTGCGGAGCAGCCGCCGGGCCGCGGCCATGACCTCCGGGAGGGTGATGAAAACTTCGTGGCGGGCGCCCGCTTTCTCCTGGTGGGGATTGACCCGGCCTGATCGGGCCTTGCGGAAGGGGGGATTGGCGACCAGGAGATCCACGGGGCCGGAGACGGCCCCCGAGGACAGCTCCCGAATATCCGCGCGGACGATCTCGATCCGGTCCGTCATGTTGTTTTCCCGGACGTTGAGGGAGGCGATATCCGCGAGGCGTTCCTGGATCTCCACGCCGACCATCCGAATGTCGGGCCGACGGAAGGCCATCATCAGCAAAACGATGCCGCAGCCGGTTCCCAGGTCCACCACCTTTTCGCCGGGCCGCAGATCGGCATGGGCGGCGAGCAGCACGGCGTCGATGGAAAACCGGTAGCCGTCGCGGCTCTGGAACACGGTGATCTTTCCATTGAAAAAGGCGTCGGCGGCGAGGTCGTCCATGGCGTGAATCGTAATAAGGCAAGGTCAGAAGAAGGGACCGATGCGGAACTGGATCTCGTCCACCAGGGGTTTGCCCAGGGCGGCGTTGACCTTTCCGATGATGTCGGCTTTGAGAAACCGGAGCTGATGGAGCCACGCCGAGCTGTTGACGTGGACGACCAGCACCCGGCCCTTGAAGGCGGCGGGCTGGGCATTGTCGGCGATGGCCCCGCCCACGGCGCCGGCCCAAAGGTCGAATATCCGGGCGAGTTCCCCCTCCGGACCGCGGCGGTAGCCCGCCAGGGCGTTTCGCAGCACGACGCCGATGGGGGTGAACTCCTTGTTGGGTTTCCGGTCTCTGCTCATGGCGGCCTCCGTGTTGTTCCTCTCGGACCCCTTATCCGGGAAAGAACGGCCGCTGTCAAGAGGGCTTATGGAAAGGGCGGGAAAGGGCGGGAAAGAGCATGGAAGGGCTTAGATTTGGATTTTTCTTGACTTATACGCCGCTCTTCCTTAACCTTTTAAAGAGTTTCGGGCTTTAACGGCAACGTCAACAAAAGAATAGGATTAACAATGAGTTGGGATTGGGAAAAACTGAAAAGTCAACAAAGGGGCAAGGATCAGATCCCACCGCAAATGGACGACTTCCTCAAGAAGTTGAACAATTTCAAGATGCCGGGGGGGCTGCCGCTGATCATTCTGGTGATCGTCGCCATCATGATCGGTTCCACCATGTTCTATACGGTGGCGGTCGACGAGGTGGGCATAGTTCAGCGATTCGGTCAATATGTGCGCCAGACCGATCCAGGACTTCATTTCAAACTGCCGGCAGGCATCGAAAAGGTGAGCAAAGTCAAGGTGCGCCGGGTTTACAAAGACGAATTCGGCTTCCGTTCCTCCGGCTCCGACGCCCGGGTGCGGGTGTCCAGCCTCAGCGATGAACGGAGCGTGGCCCTCATGCTCACCGGCGATCTGAACGTGGCGGTCGTGCCCTGGATCGTCCAGTACCGGATCAAGGATCCTTACAATTACCTGTTCAAAGTGGCCGACGTCAGGGAACTGCTTCGGGATATGTCCGAGGCGGCCATGCGCCTGGTGGTGGGCGACCGGTCCATCAACGAAGTGATCAGCAAGCGGGACGACATCGCCAACGAGGCCCACAGAGTGCTCCAGAGAGAACTGGACGGGGCCGGGGCCGGCATCAACATCGTGACAATCGAAATGAAGCGGACCAACGTGCCGGAGCCGGTTCAGCCGTCTTTCAACGAAGTCAACCAGGCCACCCAGGAAAAAGAACGGCTTATCTACGAAGCCAAAGAGGAATACAACACCGAGATACCGGCGGCCAGGGGCGAGGCGGATCGCACCGTCAAGACGGCCGAAGGGTATGCCCTGGACCGAGTCAACCGGGCCATGGGCGACGCCTCCCGGTTCACCTCGGTGTATGATGCCTACGCCAAGGCCAGGGACGTGACCAAGCGACGGCTCTACCTGGAGACCCTGAAAGAACTCTTCCCCAAACTGGGGCCCAAATACATTATCGACGGCGATGGCGGCAACAACGTCCTGCCGCTGTTGAATCTCGGAAAGGCCAAAGGAGGCGCCATCCAATGAAAACCAAAGGACTCGGCATCGCAGCTATCATTGTGCTGGCGGCCGGATTTATCATCTACTCGGCCGCCTTTGTGGTGGATGAAACAGAACAGGTGGTGGTCACCCAGTTCGGCAGGCTGACAGGGGACGCCATTACGGAACCGGGCCTCAATTTTATGATTCCCTTTATCCAGAAACCGACCTATTTCCCTAAAAACATCCAGTCATGGGACGGCGATCCCGGCCAGATCCCAACCCTGGACAAGACCTATTTATGGGTGGATGCATTCGCCCGCTGGCGGATCAGCGATCCCATCAAATTCTTTCAAACCGTCAGCGATATGTTCAGCGCCCAGAGCCGCCTGGACGACATTATCGATCCGGCCGTCCGCAACTTCATTACCTCCTACGAACTCATCGAGACCGTCCGCAAGAGCAACCGGGAGCTGGACACCTTCGA
The DNA here is from genome assembly GCA_011389855.1 of Desulfobacteraceae bacterium. Taxonomy (GTDB): domain Bacteria; phylum Desulfobacterota; class Desulfobacteria; order Desulfobacterales; family JAABSP01; genus JAABTD01. Next base: position 8,573 of record JAABTM010000003.1, on the reverse strand, counting down.
GGTCGGCGTGGGGGATGTGCTGGAAGAGGTCCAGACAGATGATGATCGCACCGATTTGAGCATCAACACGGGGCGGGAAAAAATCACCCAGGGGATACTCAAACAGGCTCAGCCCAAGCTGGACAAATTCGGCATCGAACTGGTGGACGTGAAGATAAAGCGGGTCAACTACGTCGAACAGGTCAGGGAATCGGTTTACGGACGGATGATCGCGGAACGAAAGCAGATCGCCGAAAAATTCCGGTCAGAGGGTAAAGGGGAGGCCAGCAAAATCATCGGCGACAAGGATCGGGACTTGAAGGAGATCCGGTCCGAGGCCTATCGCAAAGCCCAGGAGATCAAAGGCCGTGCCGACGCGGAAGCCACCGATATTTATGCGGACTCCTACGGCGTGGACCCGGAATTTTATTCGTTTCTGAAGACGCTGGAAATCTACAACGAGGCGCTGGACAAGGATGCGTCCGTGGTGTTGTCTACGGATTCGGAGTTTTTGAAGTACCTGAAGGGGTATGAACCTGAGGAAAGACCATAGGCGCTCATAGAAAAAGCACCCCGCACGCCCTCGTCGGAAGGCGGCGGGGTGCTTTTTCTTTTTCAGCAAGAACAGGTAGCATTATTTACCCTTTCTTCGCTGATGGCGCGTGCGGGCCAAGAGCTTTCGGTGCTTGTGGCGTCTCATTTTTTTTCTGCGCTTCTTAATGACGCTGCCCATTACATCACCTCCTTTCCGGTGTATTGGAACAATCAAATCCGTAAATGATATACACCCTCCATCCTTTTTGCAAGCCTTTTCCTGGAAAACAGGGGGCCCGCCCCGCCCGATGAACGATGAACTTAAACGACTCGATCCGGACCAGATCCGGGTCATCAACGAGTCCGTGGCTCTCGGAGAGGAACTGGTCAGCAACCATTTCAAAATGTCCGTCAACGAGTGGCTCCGGCTTCGGTACGACATCAAGACCCTTGCAAATCTCGCGGGGGAAGAGATCATCCACGGCCCCTTCGCCCAGGTCATCCGCTACGAGGGGAAGCGGCCCGACCGGCAACTGGGCTCCGCCACCTACGATTTCTATAAGATCTGCCTCCAGGACCACGCCATTCTCGACGCGCTGAAGGGCATGCCGGAACTGGCGCTCTCTCCTTTCTCGCTTTACATCATCACCCATGAACTGATCCACATTGTCCGGTTCTGCAAATTTCTCCAGCGATTCGACGCCTCCCCGGAAGAGCGGATGAGGGAAGAGGCCCGGGTCCACGCCGCCACCCATGAGATCCTCAGCGCCGCGCCGGTGACGGAGATGGCCCCGGTGTTCAAATTCTACGATGAATGGCGCCGCCCCATCGATCGCCTCAACTGAGGGGGCCTTTCCAAAAAAATCATTTTCCATTCCTTGACAACACCGATTCGCGCCCTATATTTGAGTAAATTCGATTTAAACAGGGATTTTTTCCTTGTAAATACCCGGTTTTCAAAGGACAGGAGGTTATTGAAAAATGCCCATTTACGAGTACGAGTGCAGAGAATGCGGCCAGATTGAAGAAGCCTGGCAACGGTTTTCCGATGCACCCTTGACCCGGTGCAAGCACTGTACTGGGTCGCTCCACAAACTAATCTCCCAGAGCGCCTTTCACCTGAAGGGTTCGGGATGGTATGTCACTGATTACAATAAAAAACCATCGGGAGACGCCAAACCCGCCGAGTCGAAAACCGATGTTTCCGCATCCGGCAAGACAGCCGATGCCGGAACGACGTCATCGGGATCATCCGGTACGTCCGACAGCGCGGCATAGCGCATCATAAGCCCTTGCGGCGCGCCGCAAGGCGGCCCAACGACGCCGCCCACATCGGGCGATTCATCTTTATAGAAAACAGGCCTTTTTATCATGCACGGCATGAACAGGGGGTTTTCGTTTTCATATAAGTCAATATAAATTGTTGTAACTTTTAACAAAAGGAGATTTAAGACCATGAATCTGAAGCCATTGCAAGATCGAATCCTGGTACAGCGCGTGGAAGAGGAGAAGACCACCAAAGGCGGCATCATCATTCCGGACACGGCCAAAGAAAAACCGGCCGAGGGGAAGGTGGTCGCGGTGGGCAACGGCAAACTCGGCGACGACGGCAAGCGGATGCCCCTTGAGGTCAAGGAAGGCGACCGCATCCTGTTCGGCAAATATGCCGGCTCAGAAGTCAAGATCGATGGCGAAGAGTTCCTGATCATGCGCGAAGACGACGTGCTGGGCGTTATCGGATAAGGTTTTTTGCCCGAAACGCGACCGGAATCAACCGCGCTCAAACGCGAACATTTTTTAAATTCAGATATACAATGGAGGTTTGAAATGGCGAAGCAAATTAAATATGACATGAAAGCCCGGGAGTCCATGCTCAAGGGCGTTCAGACGCTGGCTGAAGCCGTCGTGGTCACCCTGGGACCCAGGGGCCGCAACGTGGTGATCGACAAGTCCTGGGGCTCCCCCACGGTCACCAAGGACGGCGTCACCGTGGCCAAGGAGATCGAACTGGAAGACAAATTCGAGAACATGGGCGCCCAGATGGTCAAGGAAGTGGCGTCCAAGACCTCCGACATGGCCGGCGACGGCACCACCACGGCGACCGTCCTGGCCCGGGCCATCTACGAAGAAGGCCAGAAGCTGGTGGTGGCGGGCACCAACCCCATGTCCATCAAACGCGGCATCGACAAGGCCGTGGAAGCGGCTGTCGGCGAACTGCGCAAGATCAGCAAACCGACCAAGGACCAGCGCGAGATCGCCCAGGTGGGCACCATTTCCGCCAACAACGACGAGACCATCGGCAACATCATCGCCGAGGCCATGAACAAAGTCGGCAAAGAGGGCGTCATCACCGTCGAGGAAGCCAAGTCCATGGAGACCACCCTGGACGTGGTCGAGGGCATGCAGTTCGACCGCGGCTACCTGTCTCCCTACTTCGTGACCGATCCCGAGAAGATGGAAGTTTCCCTGGATGATCCCTACATCCTGATCAACGAGAAAAAGATCAGCAACATGAAGGATCTCCTGCCCGTGCTCGAGCAGACCGCCAAAATGGGCAAACCCCTCCTGATCATCTCCGAGGACGTGGACGGCGAAGCGCTGGCCACCCTGGTGGTCAACAAACTGCGCGGCACCATCCAGGTCGCGGCCGTCAAGGCCCCGGGCTTTGGTGATCGCCGCAAGGCCATGCTCGAAGACATCGCCATCCTCACCGGCGGCCAGGTGGTGTCCGAGGACCTGGGCCTCAAGCTGGAAAACATCACCATCAACGATCTCGGCCGGGCCAAGCGCATCTCCATCGACAAGGACAACACCACCATCGTGGACGGCGCCGGCGAGCGCGGCGCCCTCGAGGGCCGCGTAAAACAGATCCGGGCCCAGATCGAAGAGACAACCTCCGATTACGACCGCGAGAAGCTCCAGGAGCGCCTGGCCAAGCTGATCGGCGGCGTGGCCGTCATCAACGTCGGCGCCGCCACCGAGAGCGAGATGAAAGAGAAGAAAGCCCGGGTCGAGGACGCCCTTAACGCCACCCGCGCGGCGGTCGAAGAAGGCATTGTCCCCGGCGGCGGCGTGGCCCTGGTGCGCTGCATCAAAGCCATCCAGGATCTCGGCCTCGAGGGCGAGGAATCCCTGGGCGTGAAGGTCGTGGTCCGGGCCATCGAAGAGCCCCTGCGCCAGATCGCCAACAACGCCGGATTCGAAGGCTCCGTGGTGATCGACAAGGTCAAGCATTCCGAGGGCTCCCACGGCTACAACGCCGAGAAGAACGTCTACGAAGACCTGATCGAAGCCGGCGTCATCGACCCCACCAAGGTGGTTCGGTTCGCACTTCAGAACGCCGCTTCCGTTTCCGGTCTGATGCTGACCACCGAAGCCATGATCGCCGACAAGCCCGAAGAGAAGTCCGATGCGCCCGCCATGCCGGGCGGCGGCATGGGTGGAATGGGCGGCATGGGCGGCATGGGCGGCATGATGTAATACCCCTGTACGCCCCTCCTTTCCCGGTCATCCACTGACCGTTAAAAGCCCCCGCTCTTTTGTGCGCGGGGGCTTTTTGCGTCCTAAAAACTTGACAACTTTTGCGTAAACAGGATACTCATACCATAAGATGACCATTCACATCAACCACGCGGAGTATCCCATGAAACAGACGCATATTCCGAATCGACGCCTCCTTTTACGCCTCGCGGCGCTCATCGTCCTTGCCTGGGCCGCCGGCGCCGCATCGGCCCAGTCGTCAATGCCCTTCAAGGACGGCGAACCGCCGCCGGCGGGGGTCGAACCCTATAACGACGAAGCCTTTTATTACACCGTCCAGAAAGGGGACACCCTCTGGGACATCTCCGAGCGGTTCCTGAAAACCCCCTGGAAATGGCCCGCACTCTGGCAGCGCAACGCCCGGGAGGTTCCCATCCTCAACCCCCACCTGATCTACCCGGGACAACGGCTCCTGATCTACCCGGACCGGGGCGTCATCGCCGCCGAACCCCTCCCCTCCCGGCCGACCCCGCAACCCCGGGTCGACATGGGCGAACCCGCCCCGGCGACGGCCCCGTCGGGCGGATTCGAGGAAGGCCCGATGGAGAGGCGGGAAACGCTGCTCACTTTCTCCCCCATCAATCGGATCGGATTCGTTCGACGTCAACCCGTGGAGGCTCACGGCGTGATCTTCAAGGTTCAGGGAGACGCCAAGCAGATGATATACGAGCGGGACACGGTTTACATCCGGCCGGCAGGGGACGCGCCGCTGGTGATGGGCCGGGAATATACGATCTATAAGACCGTCGGTCCCATCCGCGATCCGAAAACGGACCGGCGGATCGGATACCAGCACATCCTCACCGGCAGGCTGGAGATCAGCCGCCTGGAGCCCGAATTCGCCATGGGCGTCATCCGGTCGTCCTTCCGGACCATCCGGATCGGCGAGCGCCTCATGCCCTACAACGAACTCTCCCCCAAGATCCCCGTCGCCGACAGCGTAGAGGGGCTGGAGGCCACCATCGTTTCATCCGAAGAAGGAGGGCGGCTTCTGGGGGAAGGCTCGGTGGTTTTCATCGACCGCGGCGGGGAGAACGGCGTCGCACCTGGCCAACGATACAACATCGTTTACCAGGAGGCCGCCAAACCGAACCCCGATCTCGGCAACCTGGTCACGCTGCCGCCGGTGGTCCTGGGAGACGTGGTCGTCCTGCGGGTGGGGCCGAGCACCGCCACGGTGGTCCTCACCCGGTCCAACAGGGACATCTATCCCGGCGCCCGGATCCGGACGCCGATTCAGTGACGCACGGGTTCAGGCTCGATCCACCAGCGATAGAAAATTAGACAGAAAACAGAGGGATGCGGCCCGGCCGGCCCCCTCCCAGCAGGCCCATGGAGCGCTCCGGATCGCTTTGAATTACCAAAATCATCGACGCCTCTTGTACACCGTATTTTCAGCCGGAGGGGTTCAACCCTCTTTTCTTCGGATGCCGTTCCTGATATGGTCGGGGCCATGGAACGCTTGGCCAATCCTCGATTTTGGAAAGAGAAGCCACTTTCCGAACTGACCAACGGAGAATGGGAAGCCCTATGCGACGGGTGCGGGCGGTGCTGCCTGCGGAAGCTGGAGGACGACGAAACCGGCGAGGTCTTCTACACAGGCGTGGCCTGCCTGCTGCTCAACATCCACTCCTGCCGCTGCACTTCCTACGCGGATCGGGCCCGGTACGTGCCCGAATGCCTCCAGTTGACCCCGAAGACGATTCCGGCATACCACTGGCTTCCCCTTACCTGCGCCTACCGCCGTCTGGCGGAGGGCAAAGACCTGCCGCCCTGGCACCCGCTGGTATCGGGTGATCCGGAAAGCGTCCACCTTGAGGAGATCTCGGTTCGGGACAAGGTCGTCTCCGAACGGTTCGTCAAGGAAGACGACCTGGAAGCCTACGTTCTGGACGAAACCTTCTGATCCCGGCTATTCTTCCCGTTCCGACAACACCTCGTCAACCCAGCCCAAGGCCGCGATCATGTTGGGAAATCCCGTGGTGGTCATCCCCAGCAGAATGGCGTGATGGATCTCTTCCGGCGCGGCGCCGGCGTTGAGGGCCTTGCGCGTGGCGGACATGACGCCGCCCCGGGAATTGGCGCCCAGGGCGATGCCGAGCTTGACCATGTCCTGATCTTTTTCCGAAAGCGGGCCGCCCTTCTCGCGGCAGGCCTTGCCCAGCGCTTTGTAGGCGTTCAGAATTTCGGGATAATCTTTGGAAAAATCGGTGTACTTTTTGGGCAGATACATGACGCCTCCTGATGGATTTTGGGTTGTCGATGGGATGTGATCATGCCTTTGTCGTTGGCGAATGTATATCAATATGGTAAAATTTTTTCAATGAATAACCTCTTTTTGGGCCAATCTTCATTTCGTGTGCATGCACAGTAAGGTGGACGGAGTGGACTTGGTGGACGGGGTGGACAAAATGCACGCACGGCATGAACGACAATCGGGGCCCTTTCCGGAAGTTCTGGTCATTCTGGGTACGGACGCGGCCGGGAAGAACCATGTGGCCGAGGCATTGGCCAGTATGCTGGCCCATTTCGGGCGACGGGTCGAACTGCGGGAGGGTTGGTTTTCGAAGACCCCAACCGCCGCCGAGGCGGAAAAAGGCGCATTGTCGCTGTTCCAGGAACAGCTCTTTCTCTCCACCTTCGGGGTCAACCAGTACCTGATCCCCTCCCTGATCGCGCTGCTCGTCAAACGGGATCTGCGGCGCTTTCAAAAGCCCGACCACCCGCTCATCGTCGTCAGCCATACCGGCCTGCGGATCCTGGCCTTCTACCTGGGGCATCGGTTCCGCCGGATAGACGACATCCGGATACCCGCCTTTCTCGACTTGGCGCTGAGGGCCATCCTGCCCGTCACGCACGCGAAAGCCATCGTCCTGGACATCGAGGACCATATCCGCCGGCAACGCATCGCCCACCGGGCCCGTGGCGGCGGCGTGGACCCCTTCGACCGGTACATGGCCCGGGACAGCGCCCGATCCGAGCGCATCGAAAGCATCATGGTCTGGCTGGGCCGGACCTATTTGAACGCCGTGAAGATCGAAAATAACGATCTGAGCGAGGCCGAGTTGAGGGACGAGGTGCTTAGGGCGGTTCGATCATAGGAAAGACGATCCTTTGAAAAAACAGCATCCACTCAAAACCACGGAAGAAGGAATCCATTGAAGACGCCACGTCAAAACATCGATCCGGAAACCCACCTTGCGGCGTTCCGCAGGATCTGCCGGCTTTTCTGGGGACCCAACGCCGAAGATTGCGAAACTTTGCAGTCAGGGGAATGGTTCGATCCCTTCGAGGCCATCGCCGCCCATGGCGGCAAGGAGGAGCCGCCCCTCCTCATGGCCGTCGCGGAACTGAAGGCGGTCGCCGCCGCATCGCCGTCTCCCCAGGCCCTTTGCGAGGATCTTGAAACCCTTTACGTCCAGACCTTCATCAACAACCGGGGCGGCATCGCGGCATCGCTCTATCAGTCCAGTTATGAATCGGACAGTGGGTCGCTCATGGGGCCGGCGGCCATGCGGATGAAAGATCGGCTGGCGGCCGCCGGGCTGGCGGTGTCAAACGACCGAGCCGAACCGCCGGATCACCTGGGCATCGAGTTGGAATATTTGTATTTTCTGCTGTCGGAAGGATTCGGCGGGTCGCCGGAACATCTGTCGGGCGCCGCCGATTTTGCGGAAAACGAAATGGCGCCGTGGGTCACGGAGATGCGGGATCGGTTGATGGAGGCGGTGGTCATTTTTTACGTGCCGGCTGTGAACGTGTTGCTGCACCTGCTGCGCCGGATTCCCCGGTGAGGAGGTCCCGCCACCCAAAATACCCATGCGGCAGGTGCATGATGTTCGTGTATCCCAGGCCCACGGCCCGGGCGGCGGCGATGCCGCTGCGCAGTCAGCGGAAGCTCCGGCAATAAAAGACCACGGGCCGGTCCTTGTCCTGCCCGATGAGGTTTCTCAGACGCTCGCGTTTTTCAGATGAAAATCGCACCTTGTCGCCGGGGTGAAATTCCAGGTTGACCGCGCCGGGGATGTGTCCGGCGCGGTATTCGTAACCGGGTCGGGCGTCGATCAGCAGCAGATTGTTATCTGTTTTTGAGAGGACCGCCAATTCTTCCAGGGTGATCACCCGATACCCATTTTGCTCGCCATCCCGGACCGCCTCCGCCCACCAGGTAGGCGTTTCGCCGGCAACGGCAACAAAAGGCATCGCCGCCAAAACCACCACCGCCAGAAACGACAAAACAACGCCCAGCCGCCGCCAGCCGGCTTCAGCCGGGTTCCTCCCATAGCCGGGGGATTCATTCCCCGGCGGCATGGGCCGGGCGACTGTTTTCAAGGACTGGAAACTTCGCCATTTCAAACACCCGTCGAGATCCATCTTAATTACCGCCCTTCCCGAACCTCGTCATACCACAACTTGTGATGATGCATGGCGTAATCCTCGGGCACCTTGCCGGTAAACATGGAGATGAACGCGGGCCGTTCCCCGGCGGCGATGGATGCCATGTAGACATGAATCAGCAG
>JAABTM010000276.1 GCA_011389855.1 Desulfobacteraceae bacterium | reverse complement strand
CGGCCCACCCCCAGCACCTGGGTGATGGGGCGTCCGAAGCGGAACATGGCCGCCACGCCCGCGCCGAAGGTCAGTGCCCGGGCCCACATGGCGATGATCCAGCCCACCGGTCCCAGCCATCGCTGGGCCAGTTTCTGATACACCAGCACATTGACCCCCAGCATCCGGCGGGGGTCGTCGCTCCGGAGGGCGTCCACGGCGCTGTCGGCGGCCGCGGCTTCCGCCTCCCGGATCCGCTTCATGGCCGACAGCAGGGCCTCGCCGTCCCGTTCCACCTGGAGACGGATTTCCGACAGCACGTAGTCCCGCAGACTCCGGGCGTTTTCAAGGCGACGGTCCACGATGTGGCCGGCGGACTCGTAGGCTCCGAAGATCTCGTCTCTCAGGGCCCCGAACTGGTCGAAATCGTGCTTGGGAGGCGCCTTGGGATCCCATTCGGGATCGTCGAGATGGCGGCGGGCCGAGAGGCAGACGACGTCGCGCACCGGTTTGTCCCAGGCGCCGCGGAGGTGGCGGCCTAATTCGGGCAGGATGGTCTCCCGGAGTTCCTCCTCGTCCTGGCGGTCGCACTTGTTGAGGACGCACAACAGCGACTCCCCGGAAAAGACCCGGACGTAAGGGGCGAGAAAATCGATGTAATCCCGCCGCTTGGGATTTTCCGAGTCGAAGAGGCAGATGAGGACGTCGGACAGGGCGATGGCCTCCCGGACGATGGGGGCGTGCCGGGCCTGTTCGGTGCTGTCGATGTCGGGCGTGTCGATGAGCAGGATGTGGTCCAGGGCCGCAGCGTCCCGGCTGTGGCGGATCCGGACGTTGTCGTCCCCCAGTCGTTCGATGAGCTGGAGGGCGTCGCTCCGGTCCCGGCAGAGCACCACCGGCCGGCGGGTGGTGGGCCGGTCCAGGCCCGATTCGGAAAGATCGTCCACCCCCGACAGGGCGTTGAGCAGCGTCGATTTCCCCGCGCCGCAGGGCCCCACGATGGTGATCACGAGCTTCCGCTCGAAGCGTTCGGCGAGGTCCGAGATCATGTGGAGCGCCTCGCCCGCCTGTTTCCGGAGCGCCGCGCCCGGCCGCCAGAGGGGGGCGGCTTCCAGCGTTTCCATGGCCCATTCGATGTCGGTTTTGTATCCCTCGATCCGGCCCAATGCGGCGAGGGCGGCCTCACGGGAGCTGAAATTCATGGAGGGGTCACCGCCTTTCTGCTGGTTTCGATGGTCGATTCGATCTCCTGGATGAGGGGTTCCGATTCCTCGATCGTCGCCTCGGCGGCCCTGATAAGGTCGCCGGCGACCTCCTTTTCGAAGATCTCCTGGACGGTCTGGAGGTTGGCGTTGAGCCATGCCTGGGCGATAGGCCGTAGCAGCGATTCCAGTTGCCGGCGGTCTGCCCCGGTCAAACCCGTGGTGGCGGGCAGGGCTACCAGCGCATAGAGATCGTGAAGGCCGAACAGGCCGGTGAGCTTCACCTTGATGCCCGCGGCGCCCACCGGATCGCCGGTGGAGAGAATGTAGGTGACCGCCGCGGTGGCAGGCAGCACGTTCATGAAGGCCGATACGGTTTGGCGGATCTTGTCCGGAAACTTCATCCGCTTGCGAAAAACTTGGGCCAGATAGATCAGATCGTTCTGGATGGTCTCCGAAAGCTGGAGAACCGCCTCTTTCTGTTCCATGATCCGGTCAACGGAGCGCTTCCAGTTCCGCTCCTCCAGCCTTTCCCGGGCCGCCGCCGCCGCCGGGTGGGCCGGGACCCGGAATTGAACCGTCCCCTTCTCGTCGCCCGGCTCCATCCGGGGCAGCGGGTCATGACGGTCGGCGGGAGATGGGTCGTCTTTCGTCTCCGTTTCATCCGCTTCTTCGGTCGGGTCGTCGACCTCCCCCCGGAGCCGTTCGATGGTCTCGGCCATCCGCCGGGCCACCGGATCATTCTCCGGCAGGGTGACGGCGATCTCGGGGCTGAGGGCCTTTCGGTGGAGGTTGCTCACCGCGTTGAGCAGGTCCTCTTCGATGTGCTCCCTGAAATCGGCGTCGGCGGACCGGGCCTCCCGCCTGCCGCCGTAGACCCGCCGGCCCACCCACTTTGCCGCGCCGGACAGGGCCTTGAAGGGGATGCCGACGTAGTTGCCGGTGGAGCGCATGGCCTTGATGTGGGAGGGGTCGGTCTCCATCCAGATTTCGGAGAACCGGTTGAGGATCATGTCCATGGGGAAGTGCTGGAGCGCTTCCTGGACGCTGCGGCTCTGGGCCGCCTGGAGGGCGTCGAGGTAGAGCCGGAGGGCGTCCCGGGACCGTTCCGCCCGGGCCGTCACCGCCCCGGCCCGGTTCAGGACCCCTTCCAGGATGGATGCCAGCAGCTCGGGCCGCAGCACCCGGGGGTCCAGATCCCGCAGAGCCTGGTTAAAGGGCGGAGCTTCCTCCCGGGCCGGCCGCATCTCCATGAACTTCTCGCCGGCCGCCACGGCGTTGTCCTCGTCCGTCCGGTAGATGCCCATGACGTAGCGCTCGGCGTTGTCGCCGTATATGTGCCGGGCCACCGTCATGGCGTGGTCGATCACCTCCCGGTTGTCCACCATGGCGTAGACCCGGTAGACCAGAAAGCATTTCCGCATGCCGATGCCCGTGAGCGCCTGGGAGATGAAATCGGTGTTGTCCCGGTTGTTGTAGTTGGAATTGGTAAAGAGGTAGACGAGAATGTCGGCGGACTCCAGGGCCTGGCGGACGACGTCCCGGTTGGTGTAGCTGCCCCGGGCCCCGGTGTCGAAGTCGGGGGTGTCCAGGAGCACCATGTTCCGGGGGACGTTGCCGTTGAGGATGTAGAGCGGGCACCCGGGGTGGGTGAGTTCGCGCTGGTCCTCCAGGGGTTTGGACTCCGCGCCGAAGGGCCGGAACAGGGTGGTGACGAATTCCTTCTGGCGGAACAGCTCGCCCGGGGCCGAGACGAGAATCCGCCGGTTGATGCCGGCGCTGCCGCCGGAGGGCGAGAGGCGGTCGCCCACCAGGGAGTTGAAGAGGGTGGATTTGCCCGATGATCCGCCGCCGCAGACGGCCACCATGAGCGGAAAATCGGGGGAGAGCCGGGGCAGCAGCTTGCCGTTGACCACGTTCATCCAGGAGCGGATGTCCGCCGCCGCTTCCATCCCCAGCCGGTCCACGATCTTGGGGATGTTCTCCCGCAGGCGTTTCAAGGCGTCCGTCAGGGCGTCTTCCAGCAGCCCCTCCGTTGCCGCCGGATCGGCTTCCGTCGGCGCTTCCACTGATTCAGATGCTCTCATACCGCGCTTGCACCACGTCCTTTCCGTATGTTCTTTCCAGCCGCCGGACGATGAAATGGCCCCGGGCCATGTCCTGAAAATGGTCCAGGAAAACGGTGTTGATCATGGAACCGCCCGCGGCCCCCAGCACCGGGATGGCCGAAGCGGCGGCCTTTTCCGAGACCACGACCCCGAACCGCGACCCGATCTGGGAGATCAGCCGCAGCAGCGCCGGCGCGCTCCGGTCGACCGCCCCCCGTTGCGCGATGTAGCCGGCGGCGTCGGACACCGCCTTGGACAGGGCGGCCCGCACGGCGTAATAGCTCGTTTCCATGGCGTCGTCTTCGCCGGATCGTCCCCCCAGGGCGAACACCTCCAGGCAGGCCAGCCGGGCTTCGACGGCCGAAACGTCCTCCCCTTCGCTCCGTGCGATGTCCATAATGGACCTAAGCATGATGATGGTGGAGATGGAGAGATCGAAGCCCAGGGCGGGAAGGCCGAACAGCCCCCCGACCCCGCCGGATGTGGCGGCCGCGATTTTGTGGAAGGTGTCGGCCGAGGTCTTTCGCCCCCTTTTGCCCATGCTGATAACCGCGAAGTCCAGGGCCCGGTTCAGGGCCTTTTCGGTCACCTTCTGGATCTGGCCGTGCCAGGTTTTGGGCAGATAGCCCATCCCCTTTTCAAAAGGCATCCCCAGCATGTTGATCACCTTGGCGGTCATGCTGGGTTCCGCCAGCAGCGTCTTGGCGTATTTGAGATCCTCCAGATCGGTTCCTGTCAGGCCCATGGCGTTTTTTCGCTCCGTAAAGGGTGGACGGTTCGCGGTTGTCGATCCCGTCCACTCTACCAAAAACTTTAAATTATTCAATTCTTAAATTGGGGGGTCGGCGCCATTGGCGGGATTTTCGAAGCGCGAACCGGTTCTGTTTCAGCACGATCAGAAATCAAGGGGGCTTTTGGCATCTTTGACGGTCCGGCTTTTGATGACGTGGGTGTAGATCATGGTGGTCCGAACGTTGCCGTGACCCGTTACAGAAAGTAATTGACAAATGACCGTTTTTTTGATTTGAAAAATGAGGTATCGATATTTTGGTGTTGGCCGGAAACCGCATAATCACTGGTTAGATGTCACCTAATCTGATATCTATATCAGCATATTAAAATCTGATATAGATTAAATATTATTATCAACCCACCACCAAAATCAAGAGATTATGACTATGCCTCAGTTATCTTTATACAGTCATTCAAAGCTGACAACTCGCTATCAGACAACAATCCCTCAAGTATACTGAGCGAGGTTATAAACTTTACTTTTTATATCCCCAATCCTTACTGTAAACTACAAGGATTTGGGATAAGCAAGGATTGTCGTTGGTTGGGCTTGTTGAACTTCGGCGCCCGCGCTTGGCGGGGGAAATCCTTGCTTATCCCAAATCCTTGTAGATATACTGATCGAAGTCATAAACTTTGCTTCATATAAATACAGAAGCAGTGCTAAATGCAATACCCGTGAATGAATGAGATTCAGTCGGTCTTTTTACCCGTAAAACAGCCTTCCAGGCTGTTTGAACAGCCTGGAAGGCTGTTCTACGGAGGCTGTTCTACGGAGAATCCGTTCACGGGTATTGCATTTATGCTCTATCGAAATTGGAGGCCGCCGACAAGCCTTTCAGGAGAAATTGCGTTCCGCGCGGAGACGGGTTCCAAAAAAGTCAACCCAAAAGGATAATAGATGACAGCCACAGCCCATAAACTCCCCGATGCCGGTTTCCAGGAGACGGAAATCGCGCGTCGCCGCACCTTCGGGATCATCAGCCACCCGGATGCGGGGAAAACCACCCTCACGGAAAAACTGCTTCTTTTCGGCGGCGCCATCCAGATGGCCGGGGCCGTCAAGGCCCGCAAGGCGAGCCGCCACGCCACCAGCGACTGGATGGCCATCGAGCAGGAACGGGGCATCTCGGTCACCAGCTCCGTCATGAAATTCGAGTATCGCAACTACGAGATCAACCTGCTCGACACCCCCGGCCACCAGGATTTTTCCGAAGACACCTACCGCGTTCTGACCGCCGTGGATTCTGCGGTCATGGTCATCGACAGCGTCAAAGGGGTCGAGGCCCAGACCCGCAAGCTGATGGAAGTCTGCCGGATGCGCAACACCCCCATCCTCACCTTCGTCAACAAGCTGGACCGGGAGGGGATGACGCCCCTGGACATCCTGACCGACATCGAGGAGACATTGCAGATCGAGTGCGCGCCCCTGTCGTGGCCCATCGGCATGGGGAAGCGGTTCAAGGGAACCTACAATCTCTATCGGAAAGAACTCAACCTCTTCAAGCCCGGCGAAGAGCGGGTTTCCGACGAGATGATCACCATCCGCGACCTGTCGGACCCGACCCTGGACGACCTCCTGGGCAGCCAGGCCGACGAACTCCGGGAGGACGTGGCCCTGCTGGAGGGCGCCGCCAACCCCTTCGACCTGTCGGATTATCTGAAAGGGAGCCAGACCCCGGTCTTTTTCGGCAGCGCGGTCAACAATTTCGGGGTCCGGGAGATGCTCGACACTTTCGTGGAGGTGGCGCCGCCGCCCCGGCCGCGCCAGGCCGTCGACCGGACGGTCCATCCCGAAGAAGACGAGTTTTCAGGCTTCGTCTTTAAAATCCAGGCCAACATGGACCCGGCCCACCGGGACCGGATCGCCTTCCTCCGCGTCTGCTCGGGCCGCTTCGAGCGGGGGATGCGGGTGCGCCATCACCGCCTCGGAAAGGAGATCGCCATCGCCAACCCCATCATCTTCATGGCCCAGGACCGGGCCTCGGTGGAGGAAGCCTGGCCGGGGGACATCATCGGCATCCACAACCACGGCACCATCAAGATCGGCGACGCCTTTTCGGAAAAAGAGCCCGTCAAATTCACCGGCATCCCCAATTTCGCGCCCGAACATTTCCGGCGGGTCCGGCTCACCTCCCCCCTCAAGACCAAACAACTCCGGAAGGGGTTGACCCAGTTGGCCGAGGAAGGGGCCATCCAGGTTTTCCGGCCCGTGTTGGGAGGCGCGTTCGTTCTGGGGGCGGTGGGGGCCTTGCAGTTCGATGTGACGGTGATGCGGCTCAAATCGGAATACGGCGTGGACGCGGTCTACGAACCGGTTAACTTCGGCACGGCCCGGTGGGTCCATTGCGACGACAAGAAGAAACTGAAGGACTTTGAAAAAGCCAACCGTCCCAACCTCGCCCTGGACGCCGAGGAGAACCTCACCCTCCTGGCCGCCAACGAATGGCGGCTCGACTTCGTCATGGAGCAGTGGCCGGACATCACCTTTCTGAAGACCCGGGAGCACCGGTAGGGGATATTGAAAACGCGGCTATCCGCCT
>JAABTM010000042.1 GCA_011389855.1 Desulfobacteraceae bacterium | reverse complement strand
TCGTCTGGATCATCGCCAACGGCATCAAAATGACGGCCATGCCGGCCTTCGGACCGTCCCACGGCGTCTCGGAGATCCACGGCCTGGCGGGTTTCGTGCGGAAACTCCCGAACATGGACGAGGCCGCGTAT
Source organism: Desulfobacteraceae bacterium (assembly GCA_011389855.1). Taxonomy (GTDB): domain Bacteria; phylum Desulfobacterota; class Desulfobacteria; order Desulfobacterales; family JAABSP01; genus JAABTD01. The sequence goes on along the minus strand of JAABTM010000042.1, from coordinate 22,719 downwards.
CGGCGGTTGGCGACATCCCACGGCCTTTCCATGGAAACCGGCGGCCACCGGCACGGGGACGACGACGGACATCACGGCGAGTCGTCGGAATCTCAGTCCGATGCGCCGCCCGAAGGTTTTCTGGACGAACTCGAGACGAGCGATGACGGGCATTCGCATTAATCATCTGAAATCAAATGGACGGGGCTCGCCATTGCCGCGCGGTCGGGCGGAACCACCATCATTTGCCAACTCAAACAGGAGGAACCATCCCATCATGAAAAACGGCAAAACAATTCGTTACGTGGTCATCGCCGTTGTGCTGCTGCTGGGCGTCTACTGGTCGGCGGCCTCGGCGACAAACGGGGGCGATGGAGGGTATCTCAACGCCGAGTTTCTGGCTGACGCCCAGTGGCTCCAGTCCCACCAGGACGACGCCTCCCTGGTGATCGTGGACGTCCGGATGGACGAATACTTCGACGGCAAGCTGATCCCCGGCGCCGTCCGCATGCCGTGGCGGCGGTTCCAATACAACGACGCCGCGGGCAACATCGGCGGGCTTTTCGTGGGCGTAGAACGGGCCCAGCAACTTTTGGGCGAACACGGCGTCGCCCGGAACGACACCGTCATCCTCTACGATTCGGTGGAGCGGGACGGCGGCGCCACCAGTTCCTACATCTTTTGGGTTCTCGATCTGTTGGGCCACGAAAAGATGAAGGTGCTGGAACGGGGCATCGACGGGTGGATCGACGCCGGCGGCGAGACGGTCTCCGAGCCCCGGAAGCCCGAAAAGGTCCTCTACCAGGCCCCGTCGGACGAGATCGATTCCCGGAAATACGTCAAGGCGGACTTCATGATGCCGCGCCTGGGCGATCCGTATTACCAGATCCTGGATGTGCGGTCCCGGAAAGAATACCTGGGCGAAGCGCCCAACACGGCGCTGGACGGCACGGTGCTCAAGCTGGGCCATGTCCCCACCGCCTACAACATCAACTACACCTTCAACTGGACATCCGCCGACGCCAAAGCGATCAAGCCCTATGGCGAATTGCAGCAGCTTTACCGGGGACTCAATCCCAATAAGGCCGTCATCACCTATTGCCATACGGCCCGGCGAGGCTCCTTCGGTTATTTTGTCCTCCGGCTCATGGGGTTCGACGACGTGATGCTCTATGAACCCTCCTGGATGGAATGGGGCAACAAGCGCTATTATTATCCTGTCGAAACGGCTGAAAATGTGCTGGCCGGGGATGTTCCCGGCGCCCCGTCCGCTTCAGCGGGCGCCGGAGGCGGCAAGACGAAAAGCGGCCAGAGCGGGTCGGCAGCCGCATCCGGCGGCGGGGGCGGCTCAAAAAGCGGATACGTCTCCTGCGGAGGATAAGCCATGGAATACAAAGACAAAGCGACCATCCCCTACTGGAAATGGATCCCGACATCGTTCGCCCTGGCGGGCATCATCGTCTTCATCTTCGCCACCTACGGGCCGCCGGCCTCATCCAGCGGGTTCGTGAGCGCCCTGAAAGGATTTCTTGAGTGGGTCGCGCCCGAATACGCCGCATCCAAGGCCCATTACAAGGCCATTCCCGGGCCCGGCTCCTGGCTTTTCGCCTTTGTTCTGGGCATGGCCATCGGCGGCTTTATCGCCGGCCGGACCTCCAGCCGGATTCCGGTGCGCGACGTGCCGCCCATCTGGCGAAAACGGTTCGGCAAGAGCCGGGTCAAGCGATACGCGGCCACGTTTTTCGGCGGCTTCCTGATTTTGTTCGCATCGCGGCTGGCCGGGGGCTGCACCCTGGGGCTGTTCATCTCCGGATCGACGCAGCTGGCCATCAGCGGCCTCTATTTCGGCGTCGTTATATTCGCCGCGGCCATGCTCACCGCCCGGCTGATCTTCGGAAAGATTGCCGAAAAGGAGGAGATCCAATGACGCAAATCTGGCTTGGACTGTTTTCGGGCATCGCCTTCGGGTTCGTCATCCAGCGCATCGGCGCCACCGACGCCCATCGGATGGCGCGCTCGCACCTGATGCTGGATGCCGACATCCCCCGGTTCATGGTGCTGGCGGTGGCGCTGTCCGCCGTGGGAGTCTTCGGGCTCCAGGCCGTGGGCGTGGGCCGCACCATGCCCCTGCCCACCAGCATCGTGGCCACGGGACTGGCCGCGGTGATCTTCGGGATCGGCTGGGGGCTGACCGGGTACTGTCCCGGCACCACCTGGGCCGCCGCCGGCGAAGGACGGATGGACGCCGTCTTCGCCCTGATAGGCGGGCTGGCCGGCGCGGCCCTGTTCGCCCATTTCCACGAAACCCTGATTCCCCTTCTGTACGACCCCACCAACTTGGGCCAGATCACCTTGACGGACCTCTTCGGCAACTACGCCGCGGCAACGGCGGTGCTGGCGGTCGGCTTCGGGTTTTGCGCCTGGGGCATCGGCAAGCTGTGGGCATCCAACGAACGGGTGGTGGCCTTCGAGCGGGGGCCCGATCCCGGCGGCGGTTCGTCGAAATCGTCCAAAAAATCCAAAAAGAGCGGTTCCAAAGGGCAAAAGGCGTCCCATGGGGACCACTCCGGTCACGACGGCGACCACCAGGATCACCACGCCCACATGGTGGCCGACTTCCGGCGGCGCTTCTGGGTCTCCCTGGTCCTCACGGTTCCCATCCTGGCCTTGGCGCCGCTGATCCAGAAGACCCTCGGCATCCAAAAAACGATGGCCTTTCCGGGCGATAGCTATGTGCAGTTCGCCTTCGCCACGGCGGTCTTCTTTTACGGCGGCCGGCCGTTTCTCAAGGGGCTTTTCGACGAGCTGAAGAAGGGCGAGCCCGGCATGATGACCCTCATCGGCGTGGCCGTCATCACGGCCTACGTCTACAGCTCGGCGGTGGTCTTCGGTCTGCCCGGCAAGGTCTTTTTCTGGGAGCTGGCCACCCTCATCGTCATCATGCTCCTGGGCCACTGGATCGAGATGCGCTCGGTCATGGGGGCCTCCGGGGCGCTGAAGGAGCTGGTCAAGCTCCTCCCTTCCGAAGCCCACCGGCTCACCGAGAGCGGCGACGCCGAGGATGTGCCTGTTTCGGAGCTGACCAAGGGGGACAAGGTTCTGGTCAAGCCCGGCGAAAAGATCCCGGTGGACGGCGAGATCGCGGAGGGCCATACCAGCGTGGACGAATCCATGGTCACCGGCGAGTCCACGCCGGTGGAGAAATCCGAAGGGGAGGAGGTCATCGGCGGGTCCGTCAACGGCGAATCGACCATCACCGTGACGGTGCAAAAGACCGGCGACGATACCTACCTCTCTCAGGTGGTGAAGATGGTGGAGGAGGCCCAGGCCTCCAAATCCAAAGCCCAGAACCTGGCGGACCGGGCCGCCTTCTGGCTCACCATTATCGCCATCAGCGCCGGCGCCATCACCCTGGCGGCCTGGCTCTTCGTGGGGCGGGAATTCGTGTTCTCCCTGGAGCGGATGGTCACCGTCATGGTTATCACCTGCCCCCACGCCCTGGGGCTGGCCGTGCCGCTGGTGGTGGCGGTCTCCACCTCCCTGGCCGCAGGTCAGGGGCTGCTCATCCGTAACCGGACCGCTTTCGAAGGGGCCCGGTCCCTGGAGGCCATCGTCTTCGACAAGACCGGCACCCTCACCGAGGGCCGGTTCGGGGTCGATTCGGTGATCCGGCTCGGGGATGAATCGGAAGACGAGATCATCAGGCTGGCCGCCAGCCTGGAAAGCCATTCCGAACATCCCATCGCCCGGGGCATCGTGGAAAAGGCCAATGAGAAGGAGATCGATTATCCCGATCCCAAAGACTTCGAAGCCATCTCCGGCAAGGGCGCCCAGGCCTCGGTGGACGGAAAATCCGTCAAAGCCGTGAGCCCGGGGTATCTGAAGGAAAACGACATCTCCGTGGAGGACGACGACATCCGGAAGGCGAGAGACGAGGGCAAGACCGTCGTTTATGTGCTGGTGGACGAAAAACCCATCGGGGCGGTGGCCCTGTCCGACGTGGTCCGGAAGGAATCCAGGGACGCGGTGTCGCGGCTCAAGAAAATGGGCGTGCAGGTGATGATGCTCACCGGCGACGCCGAGGCCGTGGCCAAATCCGTAGCGGACGAACTGGGACTCGACGATTATTTCGCCGAAGTGCTCCCCGACGAGAAGGCCGACGCCATTAAAGAGGTCAAAGGCCGCGGCCTGACCGTGGCCATGGTGGGCGACGGCATCAACGACGCCCCGGCCCTGGCGGAAGCGGACATCGGCGTGGCCATCGGCGCCGGCACCGACGTGGCCATCGAAACGGCCGACATCGTGCTGGTCCGCTCCGACCCCCGGGACGTCCTGGCCATCGTGGAACTGTCCCGGGCCACCTACCGGAAGATGGTCCAGAACCTCTGGTGGGCCGCGGGATACAACATCGTCGCCATCCCGCTGGCGGCCGGGGTCCTCTATCCCGTCTGGCATTACCTGCTGCCGCCGGCCGTCGGAGCGGTGGTCATGTCGCTGTCCACGGTGATCGTGGCCATCAACGCCAAGCTGCTGGGACGGGTCGAGGACGATCTGAGCGGCGGCGGATCATCGGAAGACAATGATGCAAACAGCGAAGAGGAAACCGCCTCTTCGGATGAAGAACGAGCAAACCAAGAGAAGGAGGCTGCATGATGAAACGAACGATTTTTGCTGTGATCATCGGGGCCGCGATCTGCCTCGCGGCGGGCGTGGGCTACGCTCAGACTACAGACGAGGCGACCGACTACAAAGGTCAAGGCGGCCATGATCGCCCGATGATGGACGACAAGGACATGTCGCAGGAGAAAATGCGTGCGGACAAACGAGACAAGGGGTCCGGCTGGTTCTGTCCCGCCACCGGACGGCCCATGATGGGGGAACGCGAGCCGGCCTGCCCCTGGTGCGGCCGGCCCATGCAGCGAATGCAGGGGCAGATGATGGGCGGCATGATGCAAAGGAGCGGCACGATGCCTTGCGGCATGGGCATGGGCCGGGGTCGGATGCATGGCCGCATGGGCATGATGCCCTGCGGTGCCATGGGACGCGGAATGGGCTATGGGCCGATGCACGGCCGGATGGGGATGGAGCCCGGCATGCCGATGGGCCGCGGGTCTGATGATCGGCCGTCCGATCCATTGTCCGCGGAAGACGCCGGCAGGCTGATCGAAACCCATCTCCGGAACCGGGGAAACCCCAATCTCAAACTCGGGGAAGTCGAAGCCAAGGACGATCATTTCACCGCGACGATTGTCACCCAGGACGATTCCCTGGTGGACAAGCTGAGAATCGACAAGGACACCGGCTGGTTTCAATCCATCTACTAACAACCGGAAAGGAGGCGACACAATGGAAAAAAAAGAAGTGTATCAGGAAAAGATCGAGGCCCGGCTGGCCGTATGGCAAGCCAAAATCGACGAGATGCGGGCCAAGGCCAAGCGGGAAGAAGCCGAAGCCAAGGAAGAGTATCTGAAACAGATCGAAGAACTCGAACAAAAGCGTTCGGAAACGCTCCAGCAGCTCGAAAAGCTGAAGGCCGAAGGCAGCGTGGCGTGGGAGGACCTGAAGGAAGGCATCGACGGCGCGCTATCGGAGCTGGAAAATTCCTTCCAGAAGATCAAGTCGCGATTTAAATAAAAACCCGAACCGCCCCTTAGGGGTAAAAGGAGACGCCATGAGACGAATGGTTCTGTTAACGGTCCTGTTGGGCGCCTGCCTGGCGATGGTCGCCGGGTCGGTTTACGCACAAGGTTACAGAGGAAACGACGACTACGGGAGAGGGTCAGGGGGCCACATGATGCGCGGTCCCATGGGACCGGGATACGGTCCCGGATACGATGAAGGCTACCAGCAGCAGGGGGACGACTGGTACTGCCCCTGGTGCGGCGGCGGTGACGGCCGAGGCCGGATGCACCGCGGACAAGGCCGCGGAATGGGGCCCGGCATGATGCAGCGTGGGTACGGCCGCGGAATGGGGCCCGGCATGATGCACCGGGGATATGATCGGGGATGGGGCGGCGGTCCCGGCATGATGGGTCCCGACTCCGGACAGGACACCCGACGCTACGGCGCGCAGCCCGAACCGCTCGGCAAGGATCAGGCCCGACTGTTGGTGGAAAACTATCTGCGGAACCGGCGGAACCCGAATCTGAAGGTAGGAGAAGTCACCGATAAAGAGGAGGCGTTCGAGGCGACCATCGTCACCAAGGATGGATCTCTTGTGGACAAACTCGAGGTGGACAAAGAAACCGGCTGGTTCCGGTCGGTTTATGACCGGTAAACGACGGCGCCGGCATGTGTAGGGGCGAAAAATCTTTCGCCTGTGTAGGGGCGAAAAATTTTTCGCCCCTACACTACTTTCGGCCACGGCAATTTTATTCCTGGACCCGCCGCCGGTCGTCACTGGCTCACCAACCCCTTGTCGATGGCGTAGGCGGTCAGGGCGGATACGTTGTGGAGATCGAGCTTTTTCATCAGGTTGGCCCGGTGCTTTTCGACGGTTTTGACGCTGATGCACAGGTAGTCGGAGATCTCCTTGTTCTTGTACCCCTCGCCGATGAGCTTCAGGATCTCCTTTTCCCGCTGGGTCAGGCCTTTCCAGGCCGTGTCGGTCTTGATGGTCCGCTTGCCCTCGAGATACCCCGTCAGCACCCGTTCGGAAATGGACGGGCTGAGGTAGGTTTTGCCCTCCAGAACGCTGCGGATGGCCATCAACAGCTCTTCATGGGTGGAATCCTTGAGGCAGTATCCGTCCACCCCGGACTGGAACGCCTCCAGGATATATTCCTCCGATTTGTGGATGGTCAGGGCCAGAATTCTCGTCTTGCCCGCCTGCCGTTTGATCTCTTTGAGCGCGGCGATGCCGTTCATTTTGGGCATTGCCAGATCCAGCAGCATCAGATCCGGCTCGAAATTGGCGGCGCACCGGATGGCCTCCAGACCATCCTTGGCTTCCGCCACTATGTCGTACTCGCCTTCCATGCTCAGGAGCGAGCGCAAGCCCTCCCTGAGTATGGTATGGTCCTCTGCAATGACGATGGTCGGTTTTTCGCTCATGTCAACATCCTCGCCCGCAGGCTGTCGGGTTTGTCCATCGAATCCGTCAAAAAAGAACCGCGTCCTGAAATATACAGTATCGCACCCCTCCAAATACATTGAAAATCCCATATACCAGATACCGACGGCGGAGTAAAGTTATTAAACAATGCGTAATCGACCCGCCGGATTCCGGCCCAGGAAAACAAACGAGATTAGGTTGCCATGATGATCTTAATCGTAGAAGATAACATTTACTTCAGGAAAACCCTCCAAAGCTTTATTTCGGACTACTTTCCGTCCGCCCGGATCAGGCACGCCGAGACGGCGGAGCAGGTCCGGGAGGCGATTCGATCCGACACCCCGGATCTGGTCTTCATGGACATCCGGATCCCCGGCGGAAGCGGCCTGAAGCTGACCCGCAAGATCAAGTCGGCCCATCCGGAGGTGGTCGTGGTGGTAAACACCAGCTACGACCTGCCGGAATACAAGCAGGCCGCCTTCGACGTCGGCGCCGACCATTTCATCCCCAAACACGCCATGGGCGCCCAGGAGACCCGGCGGCTGGTGGGCGAACTTCGCCGCCAATTTCAAAACACGTGACTAATCCGAACCGATATGATACAGAGGCTAACCATGTTGAAACAGTGGATACCATGGAAATTTTTGCTTAAACGAACCGCCCGGGCCTACGGGGTCATCGATCCGGTGGCCTTTTTGGCGCGGCTGCGGCGGTTTGCCCAGCCCTCCGAAGTGCAGGAACCCATCGAACTCCTCCGGGCCGGCATCGAATTTCACGCCCGGGGCCTCATCAACACCAAGGCCATTCAGCACAACCTCGATTGGATATGGCCCTTCTGGGTGGAAAAGCAGTTCAACCCCGCCGACCCCTCGTTCATTCCCCGGGCCTTCTCCTTCAGCCACGTCAACCTGACCCACCGGAACTGGACCGCCGTGGGCCTGCCCACCCTGTCGGTCTACCCCATCGTCGATCCCAGGGGGTTGATCACTCCCCTGTTCGACGGCTGGTCCATCGATTTCTGGATCCTTTCGGAAGACGGCGACGACCTGATCCCTTCCCGGCTCGACGAGGCGGCCCAGTCCCTGGAGATGGACGACGGCCTTGCGGTGCGGACCCGCTGCCGAAAGGGCGCCCTCGAGGTGGTCAGCAACACCCGGGTCGCTTCCCGGGGCGGACGGAACGAACTGGTCATCGACGTCGATGCCGGGGGCGGACCGGGGGACCGGCTCCTGGTCTCGCTGCGTCCCTACAACCCGGAAGGGATACAGTTCATGGAGCGGATCGATTTCACCCATTATCCGCCCACCCTTCATGTGGACCGGGAGACGGACGTCCACCTGAGCGAGACGCCGGCCGCCCTTTTCTTCTCCAATTACGCCGAAGGCGACGTGATCCACAAAGTCCGGCGGGGAACCCCGGACGGAACGGGCGGCGTCGCCTGCGAAGTGGGCATGGCCACGGCCGCCGCCCTTTATCCCATCCCCGAAGGGGGACGGAAGCGGCTGGAGATCCGGATTCCCCTCTCGGAAGAGGTCCGGGCCGAATTTCCCGAACCGCCGGCGGGGGAAAAAGACTGGGCCGCCTGCCTGGCGGAGACCGCCGCGCTGGACGTCCCCGACGCACAAATCCGGTTCCTCTACGATGCATCGGCGCGGGCCCTGATCCTACTGTCGTCCCGGGACGTGGTGCCGGGCCCTTACACCTACCGCCGCTTCTGGTTCCGGGACGCCTGCTTCATGCTCAACGCCCTCATGGGCATCGGCCTTCTCGACCGGTCCCGCCGCATCCTCTCCACCTTCCCGGACCGGCAGAAGCTGTCGGGTTATTTTCAGTCCCAGGAAGGGGAGTGGGATTCCAACGGCCAGACCCTCTGGATCGCTGCCCGGTTTTACGCCCTGACCGGGGACCGGCCGTCGGATAAATGGATGACCGCGATTCTCAAAGGGGCCGAATGGATCCGGAAAAAGCGGATAGACAAATCGGGCGATACACCCCAGGCGGGGCTCTTCCCCGCCGGGTTTTCAGCCGAACACCTGGGCCCCAACGACTATTATTACTGGGACGATTTCTGGGGAATGGCCGGGCTCAAGGCCGTCGCCCCCCTGGTTCAGGCCCACGGGTCCGAGACCGGGGGCCTGTCCCTTCTCAAGGAAGGGTTGGATTTCGAGCGGTCCATCTTCAAATCCATCGGCCGCATCCCCGAAGCCCGCACGAACGGCGCCATTCCGGCGGCCCCCCTCCGCCGGATGGACGCCGGCGCCGTGGGCTCCCTGGTGGCCGATTATCCCCTGGCCGTCACGCCGCCGGGTGATCCGGGGATCATGAAGACAGTGGAATTCCTGATGACCCATTGCTTCCAGTCCGGAGGATTTTTCCAGGACATGATCCACTCCGGCATCAACGCCTATCTGACCTTGGACATCGCCCAGACCCTGCTCCGGGCCGGCGACGACCGTTACCGCGACCTCATCCGGGCGGTGGCGGATCTGGCCACGTCCACCGGCAACTGGCCCGAGGCCATCCACCCTCTCACCGGGGGCGGCTGCATGGGGGACGGCCACCACGGCTGGGCCGCCGCCGAATGGGTGATGATGATCCGAAGCCTCTTTGTGATGGAGGAAGGCGACCGGCTCGTCATCGGCGCCGGCCTCTTCCCGGAATGGCTGAAGACGGGCGAGCCCATGCGGTTCGGCCCCACGCCCACGCCCCACGGGCCGGTCACCGTGACGGCGACCCCCGGCGAAGACGGTATAGAGATCGCCCTGGACGGAACGTGGCGCGACGGAAAGCCGGAGATCGAGTTTCGGGTTCCTGGTTTTAGAACCCAATGGATGACCGCACCGGAGGAACCCGTTCATCTGGCGCGGCTCAGGGGCGAAACATCTTCCGCCCCCGCCGGGGACCATAACTGAATGGGAGATCCGACCCAGGCCGTATGGGGCATCGACATCGGCGGCACCCGGACCAAATACGGGCTGGTGGACCGATCCGGGTCGGTGCTGACCGCCGACGTCATCGAGACCCAACCCCGGGAGCCGGCCGAAACCCTGTTCAACCGCCTCTTCGAGCGGTTCGAAGCCTATCTGGCTGACCGCCCGGCGGACGTCCGGGTCCAGGGCGTCGGCATCGGGGCGCCCAACGCCAATTTCCACACAGGATACATCGAAAACCCGCCCAATCTCCGGTGGGGAACCGTAAACGTCGCGGACCTGGTGCGGTCACATATCGACGCGCCCCTGGCCATCACCAACGACGCCAACGCCACCGCCCTGGGGGAGATGCGGTTCGGGATCGCCGGCGATCTGCGCCATTTTATCCAGGTGACCCTGGGCACGGGCGTGGGCGGCGGATTCGTGGTGAACGGGGACATCCTCCACGGCCATGACGGATTCGCCGGCGAACTGGGCCATGTGACGGTGGTGCGCAACGGCCGGCTCTGCGGGTGCGGCAAGCGGGGGTGTCTGGAGGCATATGCGTCGGCCACCGGCCTGGTGCGGACCGTCCTCGAAATGCTGGCGGACACCCTGGCCGACAGTCCGCTGCGGGACGTTGCGCCCAGGGATCTCACCGCCAAAACCATCTTCGAGGCGGCCGAGAACGGCGACGATATCGCCGCCGAGGCGTTCAGCCGGACCGGCCGGACGCTGGGCGAGGCCCTGGCCGACGCCGTGGCCCTGTTCAGCCCGGAGGCCGTGGTGCTGTTTGGGGGCTTGACGGCGGCTGGAAATCGGATTATTCTCCCCGCTCGGGAGCACATGGAAAAAAACCTTTTCCCCGCCTTCAAAGGGAAGGTGAAACTGCTCACGACCGGCCTGGATCAGGGAAGGGCCGCCATCCTGGGATCGGCGGCGCTGATCTGGAACGAGCTGGAAAAACACACACCATAAAGAGGAGGAACGACATGGCGAAGGAAGTGGTCATCGACGCTGGAGAATGCACCGGTTGCGAAAGCTGCGTGGAACTGTGCCCGGAGGTGTTCGAGTTCAACGAGGACGAGGAGATCGCGGTGGTGATCAAACCGGAGGGCGGTCCGGAGTGCGTCGAAGAGGCGATCGAGAACTGCCCGGTGGAGTGCATATTCTGGGAGTAACGGCCTGACGCCCGCAAGATTCCCTGACGCCGCCCGCTCCGGCGGGGGGCGTCAGGACGTTTTTTTCTTTCTCCGAAAGGCCCGGGCGTTCCGACACATGGCCGCGCCCCAGTCCACCGCCCCCAGGGCATGGATGTGGGTGTAAGTGGCCAGCACGTTTTTGTAGACGGCGCCGTCCCGGTCCCCCACCAACCCCGCCCCCCTTTCCATGGAAAAGGCCAGATCCTTTTCCCCGCCCTCCCATTTGAGCACCTTGGAATAGTGGAATTCATGCCCTCGCAGCCGGGTTCCCGGCTCGAAATAGGGGTTCGCTCTATCCACCCGGACCACCGTATAGCCGTGGCCCTGGGGTTTCCGCGAAAATCCGAAGACCACCGGCAGCACCCCCGCCATGGGATACCGGGTCCCGTCCAGAACCAACGCTTCCCCCAGATACATCAGCCCGCCGCACTCCGCATAGATCGGCAGCCCGTCTTCCACCGCCGCCTTCAGATCCTGTCGGAACCCTTTGCCCGCGGCCAGTTCGCCGGCATGGGTTTCGGGGAACCCGCCGCCGATGTAGAGGGCGTCCAGGTCCGGAAGCCGGTCGTGGGTGAGGGGGCTGAGAAAGACCACCTCGGCCCCGGCGGCGGTCAGGGCGCCGATGTTTTCAGGATAGTAAAACTGGAAGGCTGAATCGCGGATTATGCCGATTTTCGGCGGATTTTCAGATGATGTATGGATATAGGGGACGTCGCCCTCTTCAAGGAGCCGGTCGCAACGGGGGGCGTCGGAGGGCACGTCATGGGCGATCCGATCCAGGGCGTCCAGATCGACGTGGGTTTCCGCGATGTTGGCTGCCGCGTCGATGGAATCGGCGGCCCAGGCGTGTTCCGGCGTGGGGACGAGCCCCATATGGCGTTCGGGGAAGTTCTGGGACCGCAGCTTGGGGACCGCCCCCAGAACCGGGACGCCGCAATGTCGCTGGATGGTGTCGGTGAGGATCTTCTGGTGGCGGGCGCCGGCGACCCGGTTGAGGATGACGCCTTCGAGGCGAACTTCAGGGTCGAACCGACGGCACCCGTCGACCACGGCGGCCATGGTCCGGGTCGACTTGGTGCAATCGAGGCAGAGCACCACCGGCGCATTGAGCAGTTTGGCCAGTTCCGCCGTGCTTGTGGTCCCTTCGTCGTCGATGCCGTCGTACAGGCCCCGGTTTCCCTCGATTACCGCCATATCGCCGCGGGCCGCATGGGTGAAAAAGGACCGGCAAATCGCGTCGGAGGCGATCAGAAAGGTGTCCAGGTTATAGCAGGGCCGGTCGGCGGCCAGGGACAGCCACCCGGCGTCGATGTAATCCGGCCCTTTCTTGAAAGGGGCGACCGTCTTTCCGCGCCGACGCAACGCCGCGATGACGCCGATGGAAAGGATGGTCTTCCCCGACCCTCCGCGCAACGCCGAGACGACGATTCGGGGAACGCCCCTGTCCTTTTCTCCCGTGCCGGAGGTCAATTCTAGAGGTCAGCCCGTAACGGGTTAACCTTCGTGCTCCGCTCCGGCCTGTTTGCCGGTGCCCTTGAGGCCGTACATGGAGGTGGAGCCGGAGGACCAGTACTCCAGGACGCCGTCCGTAACCAGCTTGTTCACGATCTTTTTGGCTTCCCGCGGCTTCATCTCCAGGATCTTGGACAAGTCATTGAAATAGAATTTCGACTTGGATTTCTGCTTTTTGGTCAACTCGTCGATGACCTTCTGTTTTGCCTCTTCATATTCCATGTTTATCACGCTCCCTTCGTCGTAAAAAGCGGCAGGGAACGCGCCAATCGGGTGCGTTCCCCGCCAGTTATCGGATCATATCCGATCCATGGTGCTAGAACTTGAACTGCGAGGTCTGCCGCCAGGTGTAGTAGGCGGGATCGCGGAAGTCGTCGATCAGGTGGTGGGTGAACTCGAGGTCGCAGACCTCGAAGAACCGTTCCCAGCTGATCCGCTCGGCCCATTCGCCCAACCGCTCATACTTGTTGGCGCCCTTGGAATAGGCTTCGACGATCTTCTGGATGGTATCGGTGGTCGTGGGCCACCGCGGGGGCTCGTTGGGGATGAACGCCACCACGACCTTGGAGAACTTGGGCGCGCTGATCCGGTTGGAGACCTTGCCGCCGACCATGAGCACGATGCCGTCGCCCTCTTTGTCGGCCAGGGGCATGGCCGGACACATGGTGTAGCAGTTGCCGCAGAACATGCAGCGTTCGTTTTTAACGGCCACGCTGTTGACCTTTTTGCCGTCGGGCAGCTCCACCTTGGTGGGCCGGATGGCGGCGGTGGGACAGGCGGCGACCGCCAGGGGGATCTCGCACATTTTGTCCAGATACTCATGGTCGAGCATCGGGGGCTTGCGATGGTACCCGAGAATGGCGATATCGGAGCAGTGGACCGCGCCGCACATGTTGAGGCAGCAGGCCAGGGAGACCCGGAGATGGGCCGGGAGACGCATGTTCTGGAAGTCGTCGAACAGGACGTCCATGGTCGCCTTGACCGGACCCGAAGCGTCGGTGGCCGGAGTGTGGCAGTGGATCCAGCCCTGGGTGTGGACGATGTTGGTCACGCCGGCGCCGGTGCCGCCCACCGGGAACTTGAGGGAGCCGCCGTCGAACTTCCGGCTCTCCAGATCCTTTTTCAGGGGCTCCAGCTTGGACTTGTCGTCCACCATGAACTCGATGTTGTTCCGGGTGGTGAACCGGAGATAGCCGCCGCAGTGTTTGTCGGCGATCTCGCAGATCTCGCGGATATGGGTAACGCTCATGAGCCGGGCGCCGCCCGCGCGAACGGTGTAGCACTCGTCCCCGGACTCGGCGACGTGAACCAGAACGCCGGGCTCCAGGATCTCGTGATACAGCCATTTGCCTTTGTTGGCCTTGACGACCGGCGGATAGAACTCTTCGTAATTTCTGGGACCGATGTCGGTAATCCGATCTTCCATCGGTTTGTCTGGATTGTATCCTGAAGAGATAAATGCCATGGTGTTTCCTCCCTCCTATCTCTGGTGGTATTTTCTGAACTCGTTGATGTCGCGCTCGAAGCCGCCCTCGACCTCTTCCTCTTTCCAGAAGATGTAGGGGTTGTGGCGGGGTTCCTGGACCATCCGCGGATCGGGCTTCAGGCCGGTCATCTCGAGCAGCTTCTGGAAACCCTGACGCTTCATCAGTTCGCCCAGGCGCTCGCGGTTCTTGCCCTCTTCCATCCAGTAGTCCCAGATGCTTTCGATAACTTCCTTGATCTCGTCGTAGGGCTCTTCGGCCTTGATGAAGGGGACCAGCATGGTGCCCATCTGGGCGCCGTCGAGGATGGGGGCCTTGGCGCCCACCAGGATGGAGCAGCCGGTTTCCTTACCGATGCGCAGGGCCCGCGGCATGACGTTGATGCAGTGCATGCACCGGGTACACTCTTTGTTGTCGATCTTCAGCTCTTTGCCGTCCATCCACATGCATTTGGTCGGACACAGGTCGATGACCTCTTTGTTGATGTCGAAAGCGCCCCAGTCGCGGCCGGCGTGAGCGTTGCCGTTGGGCTTCAGCTCGCCGCCGACGTAGGCCTGAACCGCTTCCTGGTCGATGCGGATGTCGTCTTTCCAGGTGCCGATAAAGGACATGTCGGCCCGGGCGATGGAGGCCACGCAGCAGTTGGGGCAGCCGTCGAACTTGAACTTGAACTTGTAGGGGAAGGCCGGCCGGTGGAGTTCGTCCTGGTACTCGTGTGTCAGGGTGTGGCACATGTGCTGGGTGTCGAAGCAGGCGTATTCGCACCGGGCCTTTCCGATGCAGTCCGCGGGGGTCCGGAGGTTGGAGCCGGAGCCGCCCAGGTCCTGATTCAGGTTGTGGGTCAGTTCATAGAAGATCTCCTCCAGCTGCTTCGTGGTGGTGCCCAGGAAGATGATGTCGCCGGTGGAGCCGTGCATGTTGGTGATGCCGCTGCCCCGAAAATCCCACAGATCGCAGATTTTCTTCAAATAGTCGGTGCTGTAGAACTTGCCGGCCGGCTGAGCGACCCGCATGGTGTGGAAATGGGCCACGCCCGAGAACTCCTCCGGCTGGTCGCAGTAACGGCCGATGACGCCGCCGCCGTAACCGAAAACGCCCACGATGCCGCCATGCTTCCAGTGGGTCCGGCCGTGTTTGAAAGAAAGCTCCAGGACGCCCAGGAGGTCATCGCAGACATCCACCGGGATCTGGTAATCAACATTCTTCTCGTTCTTGGCCCTATTCGCGGCTTCCTGCTTGATATCGGAAACGAAACTCGGCCATGGACCAGTTTCAAGCTGATCCAACATAGGGGTTTCATGCTTCATTGTCTCTTTTCCTCCGTTCTCTGAAATGATTGTCCTTCGTGTTTAGAACTGCATCCTTGCGTTGCCGTCCCTGAAACGTGGGTTTCTGTCACCTCCTCTCGACTGAGCACTGAAATTATATATACCGATTCCTTACTACAATTACGGTTTATAAAAAAGCAGGTATAGGAGGTATGGCGGTTTTTGTCAAGAATAAACCCGTTTTTTTCCATCCCTTACGCCGGGATCCGCCGGGCTTCGGCGCCGCCGCCGACCTCAGAGCGTTTCGGCGGACCCGTTTTCCGGTTCTTCGCCGCCGGCGGACCGGGACTTTTCCAGGGCGGCCCCGATAAAGGATGCGAAGAGCGGGTGCGGGGTCATGGGCCGGGATTTGAACTCGGGGTGGAACTGACACCCGAGATACCAGGGGTGATCCGTCAACTCGACGATCTCCACCAGTTCGCCGTCCGGGGAGATGCCGCTGAAGACCATCCCCTTTTCCGACAGGGAATCCCGGTAGGCGTTGTTGAATTCGTAGCGGTGACGGTGGCGCTCGGAGATGGTCTCCTCTCCGTAGGCCTTCCGGGCCAGGGTCTCCGGTTCGAGGCGGCAGGGATAAGCGCCGAGCCGCATGGTGCCGCCCTTTTCCGAGTCGACGTCGCGTTGCTGGAGCGTGTCGTTTTTAGCATCGTACCAGGCGGTCATCAGAAAAATGACCGGATCGGGGGTATTCGGGTCGAACTCAGCGCTGTGGGCGTCGGCAATGCCCGCCAGATGCCGGGCGAACTCGATGACGGCGATCTGCATTCCCAGGCAGATGCCGAAATAAGGCGTCCCCTTCTCCCGGGCGTATCGGGCCGCGCGGATCTTGCCCTCGACCCCCCGGGCGCCGAACCCGCCCGGCACCAGAACCCCGTCGGCCGACCCCAGCCATTTTTCCGGCCCGTCGATTTCGACCTTTTCAGAGTCGACGAAATCGAGATTCACCTTGCAGTCGTTGGGGATCCCGCCGTGATACAGGGCCTCGTTGAGGCTCTTGTAGGACTCGGTCAGCTCGGTGTATTTGCCCACTATGGCGATGGTCACGGCCCGCCGGGGGGCCTCGAACCGATGCACCAGATCCTCCCAGTTCTCCAGTCGCGGGGCCCGGGTCCAGATGTGGAGAAGATCCACGATCTTGGCGTCCATCCCCTCCCGATGGAAGTTTAAGGGCACCTCGTAGATGCACTTCACGTCCTTGGCGGTGATCACCGCGTCCTCGCTCACGTTGCAGAACAGGGCTATCTTGGTTTTGATGTCTTTCGAGAGGTTCCGGTCGGTGCGGCACAACAGGATGTCGGGCTGGATGCCGATGGACCGCAATTCCTTGACGCTGTGCTGGGTGGGCTTGGATTTCACCTCGCCGGCGGTGGCGATGTAGGGGACCAGGGTCAGGTGGATGTAAAGGACGTTCTCCTTGCCCACGTCGGCCTTGAACTGGCGGATCGCTTCCAGAAAGGGGAGGCTTTCGATGTCGCCGATGGTGCCGCCGATCTCCACGATGAGGATGTCCACGCCGCTGGCGGCCAGAAGAACCGACCGCTTGATCTCATCGGTGATGTGGGGGATGACCTGGACCGTGCCGCCCAGGTAATCGCCGCGCCGCTCCTTGGTGATGACGGAATGGTAGATCTTGCCGGTGGTGAAGTTGTTGTTCCGCCCCATGACGGCGTGGGTGAAGCGCTCGTAATGGCCCAGATCCAGGTCGGTTTCGGCCCCGTCGTCGGTGACGAAGACCTCGCCGTGCTGGAAGGGGTTCATGGTGCCTGGGTCCACATTGATATAGGGGTCCAGCTTCTGGATGGAGACCGTCAGCCCCCGGCTCTCCAGGAGGGCGCCGATGGCGGCGGAGGCCAGTCCCTTGCCCAAAGAGGAAAGGACCCCGCCGGTGACGAAAATAAACTTGCTGTTGCACGCCATAACGAAAATGCCTTGTGTCTATCCGATCGCCGCCTTTCGGGGCGGTCGTCAGATGGAGGGGAAGATGTCCCTGGAAAAAAGGGCCCCCTTGCCCAGTTCCTCTTCGATGCGGATGAGCTGATTGTATTTGGCGACCCGGTCCGTCCGGGAGAGGGACCCGGTCTTGATCTGGCCGCCGTTGACCGCCACCACCAGGTCGGCGATGAAGGTGTCCTCGGTCTCGCCGGATCGGTGGGAGATCACCGTGGTGTACCCCGACTGCTTGGCCATCTCGATGGCGTCCAGGGTTTCGGTGACCGTGCCGATCTGGTTGAGCTTGATGAGGATGGAATTGCCCACCCCCTTTGCGATCCCCTCGGCGAAAATGGCGGGGTTGGTCACGAAAATGTCGTCCCCCACGATCTGGAGGGCGTCCCCCATCCGCTCGGTCATCAGGGCCCAGCCGTCCCAGTCGGCTTCGGCCAGGCCGTCTTCGATGGAGACGATGGGATACCGGTCCACCAGGTCGGAATAATAGTCGATCATCCCCACCGCTGTCAGGTTCTTGTTCTCGGAGGCCAGGACGTATTTGTTTTCCTTGTAGAACTCGGTGGCGGCGGCGTCCAGGGCGATGCTGATTTCCTTGCCCGGGGAATAGCCGGCCTCTTCGATGGCCTGGATGATGAGCCCGATGGCCTCTTCGTTGGACCCCAGATCCGGCGCGAAGCCGCCCTCGTCCCCCACGCCGGTGCTCAGCCCCCGGTCCTTGAGAATCCCTTTCAGCTTATGGAAGGTCTCGGCGCCCATGCGGACGGCCTGGGCGATGCTCTGCGCCCCGAAGGGGACGATCATGAACTCCTGGATGTCCAGGTTGTTGGTGGCGTGGGCCCCGCCGTTGACGATGTTCATCATGGGGACCGGCAGGTACCGGCCGTTGATGCCCCCGATGTAGCGGTAGAGGCTCATGCCGTGGGCTTCGGCCGCCGCCCGCGCCGCCGCCATGGAGACGCCCAGGATGGCGTTGGCCCCGAATTTGGATTTGTTCTCGGTGCCGTCCAGCTCGATCATGTGACGGTCCAGGGCCGCCTGGTCGGCGGCGTCCATCCCCCGGATGGCCAGGGCCAGTTCGTTTTTGACGTTGTCCACGGCGGTGATCACGCCCTTGCCGCCGTACCGGTCCGCATCCTTGTCCCTCAGTTCGAGGGCCTCCCGGGCGCCCGTCGACGCGCCCGAGGGAACGGTGGCGCGGCCCCTGGCCCCGCAGGCCAGGGAGACTTCGACCTCAACGGTCGGGTTGCCCCTCGAGTCCAACACTTCCCTTGCGGTTACATCCATTATATCGGTCATAATCGCATCTCCTGAAAAACGGTTAAGGTTCCATCCACAAGTCCTTCTGGACCCATGCTTGACAACAAAAGGTTCTCTAGTTACTCTGCTTGGCCCAGGATGTCAAGATCGAGGATGTCCGGATTTCAATCCACAAACCGCGTTCCGGCGGGGAAAGAGAGGTTTTCCACATGACCCAAATCGATCCGTACACCGAGGCCCATCTGGTGGTCGCGGCCATCCGGGTGCTGGCCCACCGGACCGGCGTGCAGCCGTCCCTGGAGGCCGTCTGCGATAAACTCTCTTTCGCCTCGGAACGCGGCCGTCTCCTGGCCAAAAAACTTTCGGTCGCCGGCGTGCTGGAGATCACCGAGGGCGCCTACGGCAACCGGGTCTTCATCAAGGATCACCTGGCCATCGAGGAGATTCCCCGTCAGCAGCAGGGGGAGACCCTGGAGTCGGAGATCGAAAAGTTCCGGCGCGAGCGCCAGGGGTTCGCCCGGAAGATCGAGACCCTGGCGTCCCAGAAAGAGCAGCGGAAAAAAGACCTCTTCGCCGAAATCGAAAAGGGGTTGAAGAAAGGGGGGAAGAAATAGGCGAATTTTGGAAATGAATATAGCAGCAGAGCGAATTCAACGGGACCGCTCGCCATTTGCCGCGCCGGCGAACCGCCCGTCGTCCCTGGCCGCGGCCATCTTTTCGGTCCTCTCCGCCATCCAGCCGATGCGGGCCGATTCCCGCAGATCGAAGGCCGGGACATAGGGCTTGACGTCCAGGACCGGCGCCCCGTCCAGGATGTCCACCTCCTTTATATAGAGTATCCCGTCGGCCGCCCCGGTCAATCGGACGATGGACAGGCCGATGGGGTTGGGCCGGGACGGCGCCCGGGTGGCGAAAAGGCCGTGGGGGGCGTTGTCCAGAAACGGCGTCACCATCAGGGACGGGATCCCGGCCCGGTGGCAGTGGTAGAGCAGGATGATGTGGGAAAATCCGTCCAGATCCGTCAACCCTTCGACGTAATCGGGGTAAATCTCCACGGTGGCCTCGGCATCCTCGCCGCCGGGGGGCTGGATGGGCGCGCCCTCGGGGGTTTTGAAGGGGGAATGGACCACGCCGATGGGCCGGTATTCTATCGTTTCCATCATTTATCTCTCCTGAAATCCTTGATTTGCCGCGACGGCGCGTCCACCGGCGCCGCGCAGGCATCGAAAACGGACCGGCAGTAATCGCACGTCCCGCAGGTTTTGGCGCATCCGGCCGCCGTGGCGGCGAAATCGTTTGGTATGGACGGGTTGGCCACGTGGACCTCGTCGGCCATCCAGGCCATGGCGTCGGTCAAATCCAGCAGGTTCCCCTCATAGGTCCCGGCCAGATAGGCCGCCACTACCCGCTGTAAAAACGCCGGCCCCAGGGTCCGGCCGCAGATCTTGAGGATGTCCGCATGGTCGCGGTACAAATGGGCGTCCTCGGGCCGGATAAAGGGGGAGGCGAGCAGCCGATGGGGATCTTCCCGCAGATGGGCCATGCAGCCCAGATCCTCGTTGATCCGGTGAGTGTCCAGGTCGTGGCCCAGATGGACCAGCCCGATGTGGGCGTCGTGGGTCAATTTGAACGGGCACCGGTAGAGACACCCCTCGTTGGCCAAAAGCGATATCTTCAGGTCCGGCCATTCCGAGCGGATTCGGCTCGACAGGGCCGCCAGATCCCCCATGCGCCGGTTGAGGGACCGGTCCAGGGTCAGTTTTCCCGGCGGCCGGAAGCGGGTCTCGCCGATGGCCGCCATCAGGACGTAGACCCCGTCGAAGGTCTCGGGCAGAAAATTGACGCTGGGGACCGCTTCCAGGGCCGCGGCGGTGTCGGGGCTGGCGCCGGAAAGCGCTTTCAGCAGGTAGTGATCGGCATAGACGATGCCGTCCAGGACCCCGGCCGCCAGAAGGGTTCCCATCACATCCAGAACCGCCGACAACCCGTCCGGGTCCGCGTAAAAGGCGGGCGGATGGAACCGGCTGTTGAGGAGCCCGTATTTTTTGGGCCCGGCGACGCCTTTCAACAAATCGGCCAGCCGCCGGACGTCGAGGTTTTGGAACCGGTGGCGGCCGTCGGGCGTCCCCTCGGTGAAAAAGCTGAAATAGACCGAATGGAGACGGTCCCGCCGTTCGGCGAGAAAGGCGGCGTAATCCGGGTCGGGGATAAAGGGCGCGTCCAGCGGCATCGGGTTTCCTGTCATCTTTTTAGAGTACCAGCCCACCTCTGTCGGCGTCAACATCAGGTTGCGGGCGATCACCGCCATCGCCGACGGCCTTGATCCCGCCCGGAGCCAGACCTTTGCATACGACGACCTATACCGCCTCGTCCGGGCCGCCGGTACCGTCAGCATTCGCATCGGTTTTTTTTCTTGACGCGACATATCCGGAATGTACAATGGAGCCCTCGTTTTTCAGCTTAATCAACCTCGATTCGTAAAAACAGGGTGACCGGCGATGGGGGAGACGACGGATACCGGAGAGAATGCCACCGGGGAGCGGCGGGGTCGGAAGGATACCTTTCCGTGGTGTGCGCTGAACCTGTTGCTCTTTCCCGCACCCGCCCATTTCGCGCTGCTTCGGGTCCGGGATCATTCCTTGGGCGGGAGCCTGCGCCATATCGGTGTCACCTTTCTGCTGGTGATGGTGCTGCTGGCGGCGGCGGGCTTGCAGGTCTTCTTTCCCGGAATCGGTCCCTGGTGGATGCTGATGCCGATCCTGTCCGGGGTCGTCATCCTCTGGCGGTACCGCTCTCTGCGCAACGATTTCAAATCGCCGCCGCCCTTTTCCGAGATCCGCTCCCGGGCGGTTTTCCTCATCTGTCTGGCGGCATTGTTGACCGGCATCACCCTGCTGCCCGACCTCGACCTGATCGAGCTGGGCCCCGACACGATACCGCCGCATGAGATCTGGATCGGCCACCTTCCCCGCTGGCAGGACATCGTCATTCTGAGCGCGGGCCTCCTCCTTCTGGTGGGCGGGTATGCGGCCAACGAAGGGGCGCCGGTCTCTCCCGGCCGGATCGTCATCCTCTATGCCCTTTTCCTGGTGCTGGCCAACCTGATCCTGATCCCCCTCATCGTCGCCTACGGGTGGCTGAAGGTCCGGGGCGGCTTTCCGGGCCAGTTGACGGCCATCCTGGTGGCCGCGATTCTGGCCCTCGATTACGGCGACGCCGACCGCATCGGCCAGTACGCCAGACGCTTCTTTTTCCTGACGATCCCCAAGGGGCTCTATTTTCTTTTCCTCTGGCTCTGCCTCTTCGGCCTGCCCCAGAAGGCCGCCGCCACCTACGCCGTCCACACCTTCGATAAGGCCAGGCCCGTGGCCGGGATCCCCCGGCGGCACCTGATCGTCACCGAAAGGGGCGGGTACCGCAGCGCCCACCGGGTCCAGCGCCGGCTGAGGACCCTTTACACCCGCTCGCTCCTGGCCCCCGACACCGGCGGTTTCGATGGGTTCGACGATCTTATCGGGGGATCGGGCGGGGTGACGTTACCGGAGGATACCGATGTCCGCCGTCTGCCGGATCCGGCGGGGGCCGGCGACGGCCCCGCTTCCGTGGACTTCGGCCGGACGCCCATGTTCCGGCCGATTCACACCGAATGGGATGTCATGCTGACCGCCCTCCTGGCCCAGGAGACGGTGGTCGAAGGGGATCTGGACCGCCTCATCGCCGGTTTCAAAAACAGCCTGCCCGCCACCTCGGGCGGCCGTCTGCCGGAGATCGACGCACCCCACAAGGTCGGCTATGTCGCCCTGGCCGCCGGGGTCAGGGTCGATTATCTCCCGCCCCGCCTCGACCTGATGGTGCGGCTATGGGAAAAGGGGTTTCATCCGGTTTTCCGGCTGCGGCTGGACGGCAAGACCCGTTGGGCCGCGCTCCTTCATCTGGACCGGGAGGCGGGTCTGGGCTGGTTTCGGATGGAGATCCCCTCGGAAATACAGACCGCCATCCAGCGGCTTTTCGATGCCGGAGAGGCCGCGGCGTTCCGGGAGGAGATCC
>JAABTM010000041.1 GCA_011389855.1 Desulfobacteraceae bacterium | reverse complement strand
ATACCTTTAACACATGCCAACAAGATGGACGAGGTGGACACCGTGGACTGGGTGGACGAAGTGGACGGCTTTTTCACTTTTACTTTGTCCCTCTGTCCCTCTGTCCCTCTGTCCCTCTGTCCCTCTTTTCCCCTAAACGGAGTCTCCCATGCACCCCCCACACAAACTGATTGCCCCTTCGATTCTATCCGCCGACTTTACCCGGCTTGGAGAAGAGATCCGCGCCGTTGAACGCGCCGGCGCCGACTGGATTCATATCGATGTCATGGACGGCCATTTCGTGCCCAATATCACCATGGGCCCGCTGATCGTCGAGGCGGCCCGGCGGGCCACGGACCTGCCGTTGGACGTCCACCTGATGATCGAACACCCGGACCGGTTCATCGCCGATTTCGCAAAAGCCGGGGCCGACTATATCGCGGTCCAGGCGGAGGCCTGCACCCATCTCAACCGGACCCTACAGATGATCCGCGAGGCGGATGTGAAGGCCGGCGTGGCCCTCAATCCGGCCACGCCGCTGTCCGCGGTGGAGTGGGTGCTGGAGATGGTCGATTTCGTGCTGATCATGAGCGTCAACCCCGGGTTCGGCGGGCAGACGTTTATCGAAAACAGCCTGGACAAGATCCGGACCCTCCGGGCCCTGCTGAACGAGAGGAGGCGTTCGACGCTGATCCAGGTGGACGGCGGGGTGAACGACAAGACAATCCGGCGGGTGGCCGGCGCCGGGGCCGATGTGCTGGTGGCCGGGTCGGCCATTTACGGGTCCGGGGATTACGCCGGGACCATCCGCCGGTTCAGGGGGCTCATGGACGAGGAGGGGGAGGCATAAGCCCATGGCCGACGAAAACGGACGCCTTCGGGTCCTGGTGCTCCACGGCCCCAACCTCAACCTGCTGGGAAAGCGGGAGCCCGAGATTTACGGGTCCGCCACCCTGGCCGATATCGATGAAAAGCTGATCCGCGAGGGGCGGGAACTGAACCTTTCGGTGGAGACCTTTCAGTCGAATCACGAGGGGGCCATCGTGGACCGGATCCAGTCGGCCATGGACGGCTGCGACGGGGTGATTATCAATCCGGCCGCTTACACCCATACCAGCGTGGCCATCCGCGACGCGCTTCTCGCTTTGTCGGTCCCCATTATCGAAATTCATCTGTCCAATATTTACAAACGGGAAAGTTTCCGGCATCATTCCCTGATCCGCGACATCGCCACCGGCCAGATCGCGGGCTGCGGCGCCTATGGATACGAGTTGGCGCTGCTGGCGATGGCCGATATGCTGAACCATGTTTGAACGTTATGGCTCATTTAACTGCAAGATATTAAAAAAGAAGTTAATTACTTCGAGATTGACGATTAATCATGCAAAATGCAACAATATCTCAAGAAGATCTTCGGGAGTTGCTCCGCAGGCTAAATCCGAATCGACCGGCTTCATTATCTGACAATTCGCTTCCACGAATTGAAAGAGTTGGTGGGTCGCTCAGCCTGCTTTCCACTCGCCTCAAGGCCGACCCATATGCAAAAGCGCTTGTCGCGGGCCATATCGGCGTAGGAAAATCAACAGAGCTGATGCTTTAGACATAATCCTTAGAAAACGATTATTTTGTTATCTTCCGTTCGGTCAGCTCCGTTCTCGGCGCTCACAATGCAAGCGTTCCGACATTGCTTATTTTTCTTTTAGAGGAAGCTGTCAGGCGGTGGAACGCTGAATTGGCGCCCATGCCGAAAGAATTGGTGCGCAATATTGGAGAAATGTTTGGTCGGCGAGCGGATGGCGGAAGTGGGCTGCCTCTTCTTCTGTCTCTTATCGGACTTCAAATTCCTTCTGAATCACAAATGGAAAAAGATTCTCCCGTCTTTTCAACATCGATCCAAATGGAGAATTTTTTAACAAAAATATTGCAAAAAATATCTCTGCGTTATTTTCGTTTTGAAGAAAATCAGTCAATAGATATAAGCGATTTGGCGCTCGCTTTTGAAAATTTAGTAAATGAAATGATGGCGTATGCCGACAAACCTTTATTGATTGTAATTGATGATTTAGACAAAATCAATGATGAAAAAGCGTCGGTCGATTTGTTTATTCAACGGGCCATGGCGTGGATTCGTTTGCCCTGCGCCATAGTCGCCACAATGCCGGTTGATATGTATTTCCATGACCGGGCGAGAGAGATTGACAATATTTGGGGTGAAGTGTCCATTCTAGACCCTTTGGATACGCCTGGCGAGGCGGCGGAATTAACTGATCCGGCGCTGTCATTTTATCTGAGCCTTATGAAGGAAATTGGTGGCGAGAAATATTTTTCAGCCAAACAGATCAATCGACTGGCAAGAGCCAGTGGCGGCATTGTCCGTGATTTTGTCCATTTGTGCGCCCTATCGGTGAACTATGTTCTGGACACCGGGGAGTCTCATGTGAAGGATTGGCATATTGAAGCTGTTGAAAGAGCGCTGTCGGAAAAATTTCAAAGCCGACTTGATGACAATGATTACGCCACCATCGAAAAAATTGTCAGCAAACAAGGCAATGCCAAAGCGGGGGCTCAACTTATCAGAAGCGGCGCGTTGTTGTGTAAAAGAGATGAGAGCAAGCAGCGGGTTTACCAGGTTCATCCGTTGGTGGAGAAAATAGTGAATCATTATCTTTCGCGCCAGAAAACGCTTCAATATCTGACAGATGAAGATAAGATGACATGATTCATTGAAGGAAGGCATTATGTTTTACGATTTGGAAGATTATGTGGATCGAATCGTTTCAACTTCTGGAAATATAGGTCTGATTACCTATAAAGATAGAGATTTAGGCCAATCCCTATTGAGTCGTTTTGAATCAATTGTTGAGAAGGATGAGCAATATGAATTTGTTCAGTTAGACGCCGCTACTTATTCAATAGAAGCGTTGCACGAAGAAATTGTATTAAATTCCAATTTGGCGAACAGAGACAGGATCATAATTGCCATTGTCCATGCTGATCTGCTTCTGCCCGCGGGCATTGGTGGAACGATACTCAACGGATGCAGGGAACGGCTGACGCTTTTTAAGGCGGCCATAATATTAATTAATGAAAGTTTTTTAAGATCCTTCCAAATAGCCGCCCCCGATCTCATGGGATTGGTCGGCAGCTTCTTTGCGAGCGCCGAACAGATGGCGGAACCGATTTTTTTAGACATAGAAGATGATATCTTATGAGTATGAGTCCTGATATCAACAGTTTTATTATCCAATTTGAAAATGTCTTGGATAGATGCGCAATATTTGAATCTTCGGACAATATCCACGTCGCTGTTCAGCGAGTGTCAACAAAAGGGAATGGAGAAATCGTTTATATCGGACGAGGATTGGATGAAAGAGAAATTGAAATCTTTCGAGATAATAAAAGAAAGGCGAGAGAGCCATTGCATATAAGGAGAGGAGGAGAGTTCAAATTTATTATTAAGATGAACACCTCTCACGCCGATCTGTTAGAAAAGTACAGTTTCCGTTTTCTCGATCTGAGAAGAACGATCAATGGCGTTCGTTCTTTACGTTTTGATAAAGACTTGAACACGCCTAGAGGCCGTAATGATTGGGATGACGATATGAAAGACGCGCCTTCTCATCCAGCCCATCATCTCCATGTCAATTTTGACGAAGACAATCACATGAGACTGCCCATAGGGCTGCCCAAAAAGTGTGTTTCCACAGCGAAAGCTTATCCCTTGATGATTATCGCTTCCATTGATTATTGGTATCGAAACGTCTTATCTGAATAATGCTGTGAATCTAAAGCGAGGTGACTGATGAAGAACAAAATTCAAATGATTTGTCTGATCGCTGTGACAATATTCAACGCCTCCTTTGCCTTCGCCCAGGGCGGCGGCCCGGCCCGGGTCGTGACGGAAACGGTGACGGAGCGGATGATCTCTCCCACCACCCGGATCGTGGGCGTGGTCGATTTCGACATCCTGTCGGGGCTCTCCCCGGAGGTGAGCGGCCTTATCGAGGAGAGCAACATCGAAGAGGGGAAGATGGTGAAAAAGGGAGAGACCCTGGTCCGCCTCAACACCGACCTGCTCCGGATGGACGTGGAGATCCGGCAGAAGGAGGTGGAGGGGATCGGCGTTCGGATCGCCAACGCCCGAAAGAATCTCGACCGGTTCGAAACGCTGTTCAAGGAGGCGGCGGCCAGCGAGAAGGCCTACGACGATCTGGCCGACAGCCTCCGGGAACTCCGCATAGAGCAGGAGCGGGTCAAGAAGACCATCGAGAAGCTGAGGCTGGAGATCGATAAAAGCACCCTGGCGGCGCCCTTCGACGGCATGGTGCTGGAAAAGCTGAAGGATGTGGGGGAATGGGTCTCCCCGGGCGTAGCGGTGTGTACTCTGGGATCGACGAGCGATCTGTTCGTCGAGGCGGCCGTGTCCGAAGACCTGGTGGAATACATCCGGCCGGGCCGGGAGGTGGTGCTGATGATCAACGCCCTCAAGCGCGAGTTCACCGGCCGGGTAACCAATTTCGCGCCCATCGCCGATCCGGCCACCAAGACCTTCAACGTCAAGATCGCCATCCCCTATTTCGACGAGGTCATCCGGAACATGTCGGCCACGGTCAACATACCGGCGGGCAAGGAGCAGAAGCTGAGGATGATCAAGCGGGACGCCCTGGTGCGAAATCAGGGCAAGACCTTCGTCTACACCATCAAGGAGGGCAAGGCCGCCATCCTGCCCATCAACGTCGTGGGGTACGAGGGGGAATACCTGGGGGTGGACAACCCCCACATCCAGCCCGGCATGCCGGTGGTGGTGGACGGCAACGACCGGCTGCGGCCGGACCAGGAAGTGACGGTTGTAAAGGGAGGAAAGTAAATCCATGGACTTTATCCGATTTTCCATTTCCAAACCGGTAACGGTGACCGTGGGCATCATCCTGGTGGTGCTGTTCGGGCTCATCGGCATCAACCGCCTGCCCATCCAGCTCACCCCCGACGTCGAAAGCCCCCAGATCACCGTAGCCACCATCTGGCCGGGCGCCACCCCCTACGAGGTGGAAAAGGACATCGTGGAAGAGCAGGAGGACGTGCTCAAAGGGGTTCAGCGCCTGACGCTCCTGGAGAGTTCCTCCTACAACAGCCGGGCGGAGATCACCCTGACCTTCGAGGTGGGCACGGACATCGACGCGGCCCTGCTCCGGGTCTCCAACAAGCTGGACGAAGTCCGGTCCTATCCCGAGAACGTGGAAAAGCCGGTCATCGACGCCTCGGGCGCCGACAGTTCGCCGGTGATCTGGATGGTCCTCACGACCCAGGAGGGCGACCCGGACAAGATCAAGACCTATCGGACCTTTTTCGAAAACGAGGTCCGCCAGTACCTGGAGCGGATCCAGGGGGTGGGGGACCTGTTCGTATTCGGCGGGTCCGACAAACAGCTCGAAGTGGTGGTGTCGCCGGAAAAACTCGCCCGGTACGGGTTGACCGTCGGCGACGTGATGGCCCGGATCGCCTCCGCCAACCGGAACGTGTCGGCCGGCCTTCTGGGACTGGAGAAAAACAACTACCGGGTCAGGACCGTGAGCGAATTCCGGGATCCGGACGATCCACTCAATGTGCTGCTCAAGGACGACGGCATCCGCCGGGTCTTTCTCCGGGACGTGGCCGAGACCCGGTTCGGCTACGCCACCAACGATGTGACCGTGATGCACAACGCCACGCCGGTCATCGTGGTGGGGGTCCGCAAGCAGCAGGGGGCCAACGTCATCGAACTCACCGGCCGGGTCAAAGAGGTGGTCTCGGAACTCAACGAGGGAATCCTCGACCGCAACAAACTGCATTTCAAGATTGTTTCCGAGCAAACCCCCTACATCAACACCTCCATAAACCTGGTCCAGAAAAACGTGATCATCGGCGGCTGCCTGGCCCTGGCGGTGCTGCTGCTCTTCCTGCGGTCCATCAGTTCCACCCTGGCCACCGCCATCGCCATTCCCATTTCGGTCATCGGCACCTTTGTCTTCATGTGGATCTTCGACCGGTCCATCAACGTGGTGAGCCTGGCGGGCATCTCCTTCGCCGTGGGCATGCTGGTGGACAACGCCATCGTGGTGCTGGAGAACATCGACCGCCACCGGAAGATGGGAAAAGGACCGACCGAGGCGTCCTACGACGGCGCAAAGGAGGTCTGGGGCGCGGTGCTGGCCTCCACCTCCACCACCGTGGCGGTGTTTCTGCCCGTCATCTTCATGCAGGAGGAGGCGGGGCAGCTCTTCAAGGACATCGCCATCGCCATCACTTTCGCCATCATCATCAGCCTCATCGTGTCGGTGTCGGCCATCCCCACCATCACCAACATCTTCTACCGGATCTCCAAGGGCAAAAAGGCCAAGGGGAAGGCCATCGGCCGGGCGGGCGACAAGCTGGCCGGCGGCATCATGTCCCTGTCGCGGCTGACCCTGAAAAACGTCGCCACCCGGCTGGTCACCATCGGTCTCCTCACGGTCATGGCGGCGAGCATCGTATGGCTGCTGCTGCCCAAGGCGGAATACCTGCCCCAGGGCAACCGGAACCTGATCCTCAACATCCTGTTGCCGCCGCCGGGCTATTCCGTTGAAAAGCGTCAGGAGATGGGCCATTACATTTTCAAGGCCGCCAAGCCCTACTTCGAGGAGGACAACAAGGACGGCATCCCCCAGATCGAAAACATCTTCTATGTTGGGGCGGACCGGATCACCCTTTTCGGCGCCATTAGCAAACACGAAACCCGGGCCGCGGAGATGATGCCCCTGTTCAACCGGATCATCAATTCCATTCCAGGGGTCTACGGGGTGTCCACCCAGGCGGGCATTTTTCAAAGCGGCATCGGGCGGGGCCGGACGGTTCAGGTCAACGTCTCCGGAGACGACATCGACCGGATCATCCAGTCGGCCCGGACCCTGTTCGGCGCTATCCGCCAGCAGGTGAGCCAGCAGGTGCGGCCGGTGCCTTCTTTGGAAAACACCTATCCTGAAGCCAATTTCATTCCCAACCGTTCCAAGATAATGGCCAACGGGATTACGGAAACGGAGCTGGGACTGTATATCGACGTGATCATGGACGGTCGGACGGTGGGGGAATACAAGCCCGAAGGGACCAAGAAAATGGACCTGGTGCTGCGCAGCTCGGAGGAGAACATCCGGACCCCCGAGGACATCGCCGCCAGCGTCCTGGCCAACCGGTACGGGAACCTCATCCGGATCGCCGACGTGGCCCGGCTCGAATACGATCAGGGGATGATGCAGGTGGACCACCTGGAGCGGAGGCGGAACATCACCCTGGAGGTGACGCCGCCCATCGATATCCCGCTGCAGCGGGCCACGGAGATTATCGAAAACGAGATCGTGGCCGGGCTCAAAGCGGCCGGCCGGCTCGAAGGCGTCACCGTCAGCGTGGGCGGCAACGCGGACAAGCTGACCGAGGCCATGAAGGCCATCGGCGGGAACCTGATCCTGGCGTCCATCATCGTCTACCTGCTCATGGCGGCCCTGTTCGAGAACTTTTTCTATCCGTTCATCATCATGTTCTCGGTTCCCCTGGCCGGCGCCGGCGGGTTCATCGGGCTGACCCTGGTGGACACGTTCGTGGCCCAGCAGTCCTTCGACATCGTCACCATGCTGGGGTTCATCATTCTGGTGGGGACCGTGGTGAACAACGCCATCCTCGTGGTTCATCAGGCCCTCAACAATGTGCGGTACGGCGGATTTTCCGGAATGGAGGCCATCCATGAGTCGGTGCGCACCCGCATCCGCCCCATTTTCATGTCCACCACCACCAGCATCTTCGGCATGTTGCCCCTGGTGCTTTCCACCGGCGCGGGGAGCGAACTCTACCGGGGGCTGGGCAGCGTGATCCTGGGGGGACTGGCGTTTTCGACCCTGTTTACGCTGTTCGTGATCCCGCCGCTGCTTTCCTTTTTCATCGGGTATGAAAAGCCCCGGACCGAAGAAAAGAAAGACGAATCCGGCGAGCCCCCGGCGCCGGCGGAGGTCGCCGAACTTTCCATCGCCGCCTCCCGGCGGTGAGAAGGGCGGGGAAAAGAGCGCGCCTGTAACGGTTTACCGGATTCTGATCCAGAGCAACCGGGCGGGCGCATCCCCCGGATTGCGCCACTGGGAGGGAAGCGCCGAGGCGAGATAGATCACGTCGCCGGGGTTGACGGTGTGGACCGTCCGGCCGATTTTCATCTGGAGCCGGCCTTCCAGCAGGTAGCCCATCTCCTCCCCCTTGAAGACGAAAAAGTGGGCGTTCAGCCGGGCCCCGGACGGAATGTCGATGAGGCAGGGCTCCGTCTTGGAATCGAAATCGATGGGGGTGAGCCGCCTCGCGGTCACACCGCCCTTGGGCAGGTCCGGCAACGGGATCGGCGTTGCGTCGGATGAAGAGAAGACCACGTCGTTTCCGGCGTCTTCGGCGCTCTGGAAAAAAGCGCTCACCTCCACGGACAGGATTTCGGCGATCTTGATGAGGGCCGGCAGGGAGGGATAGATGAGGTCGTTTTCCACCTGGGAGATGTTGCTCGGGGTCACGCCCACCTGTTTGGCCAGTTCCGTCTGGGAGATCCCCCGGCGGGAGCGGAGTTCCTTGAGCCGGGTTCCCAGATCGATTTTGGAAGACGTGGTTCGTCCGGCGTCGAAGACCACCTGAAAGGACCCGTCGGGCAGGGGTTTGGACCAGTAATCGAAGGGGCGGTTTCGGGTTTGATTCTCCCGGTTTTCCGCCTTGAGAATGCTCAGGCGCGTCTTTCCCCGGCGGATGGAGAGGTCGATGGCCACCTGGGCGATCTGGTTGATGCGGGCCCTGAACCGCTGGGAATGGGCGTTCTTCTCGATGACCCAGTAGGCCACGGTGCTGAGTTCGTACAACCGGGGACAGGAACGGGCGTAAAAATTCAGAAGGTCCTCTTCCCCATTCCACAGATCCTGCATGCCGGTCAGGCTTTCGAACACATACCGGACGTCCCCGGTCAGGGACTGGTGAACCTTGTACAGGACGTCGCCGAACCGGTCGGCGTCGCCGGGGGATTCAACGGGAACGATGCGAAAGGGCTTGTTTTCCTTGCCGTTCTCATAGAATTTTAGAAACACCTCCGATCCGTCCCCCTTGCCGTAGGTAAAGCAATCCATCAGGATGAACCGGGGGCTGTGGGCCAGGGGCCCGATCTGCTCAAGCAGGTTCTTGGGGGAACGGTCAAAAGCGACGTAGACCAGGTAGCGATCGTCGGCCAGCGACGCCCGGATGAAATTTCTGCTGAAAACGGACGCCAGACTGCCGGCATCGTCGTACCACACCACATTGTCGCCGATAAAAATCCCGCCCAGCAGCCTGTCCAGTCCGCCGGCGCCGGAATCGATCCGGTTGCGTTCAGGCGTCATAATCCTCCGATCCAAAAGAGCGCATCCCGGCGGTCAGGAAATGGCGTCGCGTCCCCGCTCGCCGGTTCTGACGCGGACGGCGTCCTCCACCCGCTGGATGAAAATCTTGCCGTCCCCGACCTTCCCCGTCCTGGCCGCCTCCATGATGGTCTCGACGACCCGATCCGCGAGCGCCTCTTCGACCACCACCTCGATCTTTATTTTGGCGATAAAATCGACCGTATATTCCGCCCCGCGGTAGACTTCCCGGTGTCCCCGCTGGCGACCATACCCCTTCACCTGGGTCGCGGTCATTCCTTTTACGCCAAGGTGGTTGAGGGCATCCTTCACCTCGTTGAGCTTGACCGGCTGAATCACCGCTTCGACTTTCCGCATCCTGTCCATATCGCTCCATCTTTTGTTCGTCAAAGTAAAAAAACATCATATATTATCATGAACGCCGATTGTCAAATTGAAATTTTAACTATATTTTACTTGCTTTTGATAGTAATACTGAAAATATATGAGTTTAACTCAGCTATTTCGATATTCCTAATTCTAACTTGACACAACCGCCCGTAAAAGGATAAGGGAATTGGACTTTTGCAAAAGGAAACGAAAACGGCGGGGATCGCCCGGCATTACTTTTTACTAATCGGAGGAAAGACACCCAATGAATCTTCACAGACCCAATTCCAATGAAGCCCTTCAAACCAAAAACCGTTCCCGAAGCGTGGCGCCCCAGTCGGGCATCTGCGCTCGCTGCATCGATGGATGCAAGGGAAACTGCGACCTGTTCGTTTCCAGCTTCCGCGGCCGGGAACTGCTCTACCCATCCCCCTTCGGTTCGGTGACCGCCGGCACGGACAAGGATTATCCGGTCGACTATTCCCATCTCAACATCATGGGGTACGCCATCGGAGCGGCCGGCATCGAAGCGGACCCGGACCACGCCGTCTTCCCCCGGGTCAACACCGAGACATGGTACGGGGCCACGGAAAAGATCAAGATGAAGATCCCCATGTTTACCGGCGCATTAGGGTCCACGGAGATCGCCCGGAAGAACTGGGGCCATTTCGCGGTGGGCGCGGCCATCAGCGGCATCAGCCTGGTCTGCGGGGAAAACGTCTGCGGCATCGATCCGCAACTGGAAATCGACAAGCACGGCAAGGTGGTGGAGTCGCCCGACATGCGGCGCCGGGTGGAGGAATACCGCCGGTACCATACGGGCTACGGCGACATCATGGTCCAGATCAATGTGGAGGACACCCGGCTGGGCGTGGGGGAATACGTCATCGAGAAGCTGGGGGTGGAGACCATCGAATTGAAATGGGGCCAGGGCGCCAAGTCCATCGGCGGCGAGATCAAGGTGGATTCCCTGGATCGGGCCATGGAACTGGCCCGGCGCGGCTACATCGTGACGCCGGACCCGGACCGGCCTTCCAACCAGATCGCTTATCGGGACGGCTCCATCAAGGAGTTCGAACGCCATTCCCGGGTGGGATTCCTGGACCAGGAAGGATTCATGCGGGATGTGGACCGGATGCGGCAATTGGGCGCCAAGCGGGTGACGCTCAAGACCGGAGCCTATCCCATGCGGGAACTGGCCATGGCCATCCGCTGGTCCTCGGACGCCCGCATCGACCTGCTGACCATCGACGGCGCGCCGGGGGGCACCGGAATGAGCCCCTGGCGGATGATGTCGGAGTGGGGCGTGCCATCCATCTATCTCCACGCCATGGCCTACGAACTCTGCCTCCGGCTTGCCCAAAAAGGGGCCTTTGTGCCGGACATCGCATTCGCCGGCGGCTTCTCTTCCGAGGACCACATTTTCAAGGCCCTGGCCCTGGGCGCGCCCTTCTGCAAAGCGGTCTGCATGGGACGGGCCCTGATGATCCCCGGCATGGTGGGAAAGAACATCGAGCGCTGGCTCAAGGGCGAGGACGGCGGGCTTCCTTCGACAGTCTCCAAATACGGCGCGTCCAAGGAGGAGATCTTCGTCACCTACGAAAAGCTGCGGTCCCAGTACGGCGACGAGGTCGAAAACTTCCCCCTGGGCGCCGTGGGCGTCTACAGCACCTCGGAAAAGCTCCGGGTGGGGCTGCAACAGCTCATGGCCGGCTCCCGGAAATGGCGGACCCACCTCATCACCCGCCAGGAACTGGCCTCCCTCACCGAGGAATGCGCCAAGATCACGGCCATCCCCTACATCATGGACGCCTACCGGGAAGAGGCCCTTGCGGTGATCGACGCGTAATGTGAATCAGGATATCCCGGATGTAAAATAAAGATAGCCAGGATGGGGATCGACCATCCTGGCTATCCTGTCGCCATCCCGGCTATCCTGATTCAAACCTTATTCCGCGGCAGGGGCCTCCTCTTCCGGATCGAGGGGTCCGCCCATGTCGGCTTCCGCATCCGCTTCCGGCTCGGGAACAGGCGGCGGTTCGACGATGCCCAGAGCGTCCTTGAGCATCGCCACGATCTCCTCGTTGCCCTTCCGCTCCGCCACCGCAAGGGGCGTGATGCCCCGGAAAGTGGCGTCCGCATCGGCCCCGTTTTTCAGCAGCATTTCGACGATTTTCGGTTTTCCAGCGCCCACCGCCGCGTGAAGCGGCATGAACCCTTCGTTGTCCCTGATATTGACGTCGGCGTCTTTGGAAACCAGCAGTTCCACCAGTTCGGCGTGGCCTTTGCCGGCGGCATACAACAGGGCCGTCGACCCGGTGGGGTCCGTCGTGTCAACGGGCGTTCCTTCCGCCAGCTGCGCTTCCACCGCCTGTACATCGCCCTTCTGGGCCGCGGTCATCAGTTTCTCCATTGAATTCGTGCATCCGGCGGCGAGGAGCATCGTCAGGAGCGTCGAGAGGAGAAGTGCGCGTGTGAGCTTCATTCGTTCATACCTTTCTGTTTTAAGATTCATCAATTGACATTCTCTCATCCAGCCACGCCAGATTCTCCCGAATCAACTCCGGAATCGGCAGATCGTAGGGGCATCGTTCGACGCACTCTTCGCATTCGGAACAGTTGCGCGCCAGTTCGATGGCGTGGGCGAAAAAGTCTTTTTCCAGGATGGCGGGGCCGAACCGGTTGACGGCCGAGGGGATGCCCAGGACGGTCTGGATGGAGATCCCTTCGGTGCAGGGCTGGCAGTAATCGCAGCGGCGGCAGAAGTTTTTGTCGAAAGACTCCCGGATGGATTCGATGTCCTTTTTATCCGCCTCGGTCAGTGTGTAATCGCCGTTTCTGAACACCGCCCAGTTTTTGTCGAATTTTTCGGTGTCCTCGACCCCGGGGATGAGGACCACGTCGGGTCGGGACAGGGCGTATTTCAACGCCAGATCGGCGCGTTCGATGACGCCGCCGCTGAAGGATTTCATGGCGATGACGCCGACGCCTTTCTCCCGCGCCTTGGGGAAGACCCGGGTTTCGGCGTCGGGCTCCAGGAAGCTGAAGCAGACCATGATGGTTTCAAACAGTGCCTCGTCGATGATCCGCTCCGCCAGATCGAGGCTGTGGGTGGTGATGCCGATGTGGCCGATTTTGCCGGCGTCGCGCGCCTCCCGGAGGGCGTCCAGCGCGCCGCCCGGCGCAACGGCCTTCTCGTAGTCGGCGTCGTCCCGGACGAGATGGAGCTGGTAGATGTCGATGGTCCCTCGCCGCAGTTGCCGCAAGCTCTCCTCCAGGTCGCTCAGCACGCCGTCATGTGTCCGGGACGGGGTTTTGGACGCCACGATCACCGGTTTGCGGAGTCCCTGGAGGGCCAGGCCGATCCGGTGCTCGCTGTTGGTGTACATCCGGGAGGTGTCGATGAAGTCGACGCCCCGCTCCACGGCGTGCCGGACGGTTTCCACGGCCT
This sequence comes from Desulfobacteraceae bacterium, assembly GCA_011389855.1. Classification (GTDB taxonomy): domain Bacteria; phylum Desulfobacterota; class Desulfobacteria; order Desulfobacterales; family JAABSP01; genus JAABTD01. The sequence continues at coordinate 9,723 of JAABTM010000041.1, read as the reverse complement.
GGGCCTCGCCGACCCGCTGGATGGGGATGCCGCCGAGTCCCATGCGGTATACGTCGAGGCCCGTGTTGCCGATCACGATTCGTTCCATAGGGGAATTCCTTTGCATTTGCGCGTTTTCGTGGTAACACTGTCCCACTATAAGACAATGCACCGGCTTTTTGCAAGCCCGTAACGATTCAGGAAAAGGAGGCGGTTATCATGGAAAAGGACGAAGCCCCGGTTTTTGAAAAAATAGCGGTTCTGGAAAGCCCCTTCGAGGCCCAGGTGGCGGGGTCCATGCTGGAGGACGAGGATATCCCCCACATGATCCGGTCCTACCACGACACCGCCTACGACGGCCTGTTTCAGATGCAAAAGGGTTGGGGCGAGATCCGCGCCCTGCCTGGGAACGCGGACCGGGTCCGGGAAATTCTGGACTTGGTCAGATCCGATAATCATGATATAACCGATGAATATGACACGAATGAATAAACTTCGCAAGCACGACGTTGGAACCATGACATTCAACAACACAAGGAGGTCGGCATGACGGATTTCAAAAAAGCCCTTCAGGTGGGCCGCGCGCCCAATGTACAGAAACTTTTCCCCAATTCCCAGGCCCTGCTGGTGAGCGGGAAATACATCGACCTGGCCATGCTCGCCAAGGGGAAAGCCATCTGTCTGGCCGCCAACGGCCGAAACCACCTCGTCATCCGGGGCGCTTTGAAAGCGGCCCAGCGGGCCAATTCCGTCCTCATTATCGAGATCGCCCGATCCGAAGGCGGGGCCGGCGCCTATTGCGCGGTCAATTACTGGAACATGGCCCGGCAGGTGGACGCCCTGTGCAACGAGATGGGCATCACCGTGCCGGTGGCCGTCCACGCGGACCACTACGGCATCAAAAAAGAGGCCGACATCGTTCCGGCCGAAAAAGAAATCCCGTCGCTTTTCGATTTCGGGATCACGTCCATCGCCCTGGACGCCTCCCACATGCCCGACGACGAGAACCTCCTGACCAGCCTCCGGCTCAAAAAACTGGTCCCCGACTGGGCCGGGTACGAAACCGAGGTGGGGGAAATCAAAGGCAAATCGGGCCTCTCCACCGTGGAGGAGGCATCCTATTTGATCAAGGGGCTCAACGCCCACGGCATCTTCCCCAACTGGATCGCCCTCAACAACGGCACCAGCCACGGCATCGAAGAAAGCGACGCCGGCATCCAGGTGGACCTGACCGCCGACATCCATAAAACCCTCGCGCCCTATAAGGTCTCCGGGGCCCAGCACGGCACGTCCGGCAACAGCTCCGACCGGCTCCGGACCATCGCCGAGACCACCCGCACCACCAAGGCCAACGTGGCCACCGCCCTCCAGATGATCTCCTGGGGCGTGGAGGTCAACGACTACGGCAACGCCATCCTCGACGCCGAGGGGAACTTCAAAAAGGTCGAGGGACAGGGCATGGAGGAGGATGTCTGGAAAGAGATGGTCGCCTACGCCGAATCCAAGGGATGGAAAAAAGGTGATTACAAGAAGCTCAACCTCCCCTTCGAAAACAAGATACTGGGCCAGTCCGAGCCCGTCCGGGAACGTATGGCCAGGGCCGTGGAGGACTTCGCCTACAACATGATCGCCAATGTGTTCAACGCAAAGGACACGGCCGACATCGCCATCGACGCCATCCTCAAGGCCGGTTCCCACGATCCGGGCCCCAAGGCCGAGCGGATCGAGGATCCCAGCGACTGGACCGAGGAAAAGATCCGTAAGAACGCGCCGATCCAATCCAACAAAGGCCCCGCGGGCGATTTCGACGACTGACGCGAGGCGTCTTTACAAACCCCCGATTCAATGGTAGGCAATAGTTCTAACTGAAGAGGACGGACGACATCCGCGTTGATTCCAGGAGCCGAAAATGGATTACATCAAGATACGCTTTGGCGATGAATTGGAACAGTTCGATTGTGATTTCGAGAAGACCATCCAGGGCATGTTCCGGTCCATGAGCCCGGTCTTCCGGCTGACCCAGCGCTCGTGGCGGCCCCAGATGGACATCTACGAGACGCCCCATGAGATCGTCGTCCTGGCGGAGGCGGCCGGGGTCGCGAAGGACGACCTGGAGGTCGAGATCAGCAGCCGGGCGGTGAAGGTGTCCGGCGACCGCCCCCCCGCCCCCAAGGGCGAAAACGCCACCTACCGGCTGGCGGAGATACAGTACGGCCGGTTCGAGCGGATGCTATTTCTTCCCGTCCCCATCGACCCTGAAAAGGCGTCGGCCACCTTTAACAACGGCTTTTTGACCGTGCGGCTCGCCAAAAAGCCGCGGGACCGGGAACGGGTCTGCAAAGTCCCCATTTCCGAGGGATAATCTCCCATCGATAACCTGTGACGCTTTCCGATGATTCTCTGTGACCGTTAACCGATTTTGGAGGTATCCATGGCGCAATCGCCGAACCCGGATATGGAAGTCGATAAAGACAATTTGCCGGACACCCTGCCCATCCTGCCCATATTCGACTCCGCCCTGTTTCCGAAGATGGTCCTGCCCCTGGTGGTGATGCAGGGGGAATCGGTGAAGCTGGTGGACGAGGCCATGAACAAGGACCGGATGATCGGGCTCGCGGTGGGCCGCAAACCCGAGGAGAATCGGGAGGTGAGCCCCGACGATCTCCACGCGGTGGGCACAAGCGCCCTGATCATGAAGATGGCCAAAAACGAAGACGAGCGGGCCCAGCTCCTGGTCCAGGGACTTAGCCGGTTCCGGATCATCGAGTTCATCGAGGTCAAACCATATTTTCGGGCCCGGGTCGAGCACCTCAAGGACGAAGAGGTGAGCGACAACGAGGTGGAGGCCCTGGAAAACACCGTCCTGGACCAGTTCCGCCGCATCGTCGAACTCTCCCCCGGCCTTCCCGACGAGATGGCCGCCATGGCCAAATCCATCGACGAAGCGGGGGTTCTGGCCGACATGATCGGCTCCACCATCAACACCGGGGCCGAGGAAAAGCAGAAGATCCTGGAGACCCTCAACGTCAAGGAACGGCTCCGGGAGGTCAACCGTCAGATCAACCACCAGGTGGAGATTCTGGAGCTGGGCGACAAGATCCAGACCCAGGTCAAGGGTGACATGGATCAGCGGCAGAAGGAGTATTACCTCCGCCAGCAGCTCAAGGCGATCCAGGAAGAACTCGGCGAACAGGACGAAACCAGCGTCGAGGTGGAGGAATACCGGACCAAGATCGACGAAAAAAATCTGCCCGAAGAAGCCAAGAAGGAGGCCGAGCGGGAGCTGAAGCGGATGTCCCGGATGCACCCATCGGCGTCGGAATATACCGTGGTCTCCACCTACCTCGACTGGATCACCACCCTGCCCTGGAACGAATCCACCCCGGACGTCCTCGACATCAAAAAGGCCCGGAAGGTCCTGGACGAGGATCATTACGGCCTGGAAAAGGCCAAACGGCGGATCATCGAATACCTGGCCGTCCGGAAGCTCAACCCGGAATCCAAGGGGCCGATCCTCTGTTTCGTGGGCCCGCCGGGCACCGGCAAGACGTCCCTGGGGCGGTCCATCGCCCGGGCCCTGGGCCGGAAGTTCGTCCGCATCTCCCTGGGCGGGGTCCGGGACGAGGCCGAAATCCGGGGGCACCGCCGCACCTACGTGGGCGCCATGCCGGGCCGGGTCATCCAGGGCATCCGCCGGGCCGAATCCAACAACCCCGTTTTCATGCTGGACGAGATCGACAAGGTGGGCTCCGATTTCCGGGGGGACCCGTCTTCGGCGCTTCTGGAGGTACTTGATCCGGAGCAGAACTACACCTTTTCCGACCACTACCTGGACATTCCCTTTGACCTGTCAAAGGTGATGTTCATCACCACGGCCAACATCCTCGACACCGTCCCGCCGGCCCTCCGGGACCGGATGGAGGTGCTCAAGCTGCTGGGCTACACCGACGAGGAGAAGGTCAAGATCGCCAACCGGTTCCTGATCCCCCGGCAGCGGGCTGAAAACGGGCTGAAGGCGGATGGGATCACCTTCACCCGGGGCGCCATCAAGAACATCATCAGCGACTACACCCGGGAGGCGGGGCTCCGGAACCTGGAGCGGGAGATCGCCACCGTCTGCCGGGGCGCCGCCACCAAGATCGCCGAGGATAAGGCCCAGACGGTCCGGATCAAGGCCGCCAACATCTCGTCCTATCTGGGGCCGATCCGGTTCACCTCGGAGATGGCCGAACGGACCTCCACGCCGGGCGTGGCCACGGGGCTGGCCTGGACCCAGACCGGAGGGGAGATCCTATTCGTGGAGGCCACGGCCATGAAGGGGAACAAGAACATGACCCTGACCGGCCAGTTGGGCGACGTGATGAAGGAATCCGCCGCCGCGGCCCTCAGCTTCATCCGGGCCAACGCCAAAAACCTGGGCATCGAAGAGCAATTTTACGAGGAGCACGACATCCACATCCACGTGCCGGCCGGCGCCATCCCCAAGGACGGCCCCTCCGCCGGCGTGACCATGCTCACCGCCCTGGCGTCGCTCCTCACCGGCAGGACCGTCAAGGACCGGCTGGCCATGACCGGCGAAATCACCCTCCGGGGGCAGGTGCTGCCCATCGGCGGCGTCAAGGAAAAGACCCTGGCGGCCCACCGGGCCGGCATCGAGACGGTGATCCTGCCCAAACGGAACAAGAAGGATCTGGAGGACGTGCCCAAAAAGGTCCAAAAAGACATCCAGTTCCTGTTCGCCGACTCCATGATGGAGGTGATCGAGCTGGCGCTGGAGAAGCGGCGTTGATGGGTTGAGGTTGAACGTGGAACGATCTTCATGAGGTGGGACAAACGAACTGGAGGATAGTTACACAAAATGGATGGCCTATTGGAAAAAATAAAAAACGACGCATTGACATTGCCTGTCCAGCAACGGGCTGAATTGGCTCACGTTCTTTTATCCAGCCTTGAAGATGAAACAACAGACGCGGCATGGGACGCTGAATTGGAAAAGCGCGTTGACAGCATACTGCAAGGAAAAGCGCAAGGGATTCCCGCCGATAGAGTCTTTGCAAAGCTTCAACTGTCAGAAAAAGACAAAACTCTTTCCGATTTTATTGAGGCGGCCCTTCAATTTTATATCGAAAATTTGAGACGGTCTGATACATCAGACAACGACATTGAAATCATTAACAGAAATGCAGATTATCTCAATCAGGAAACTCGGGACGCTCTACAATATCAGGCTGAATTGTGAAGCGGGGAGAATTGTACAGAGTGTTCCGCCCTTCCGGCGACCCGAAAAAATCAAGAGTGTTTGTGATTGCAAGTCGCAACACCTTGATTGAGACAAGATTTTCAACTGTGATCTGCGCTCCCGTGTACTCAAAGCATGACGGATTGTCAACACAGGTTGCCGTTGGAACCGAGGAGGGATTGAAACATGACAGCAGCATTCACTGTGACGCTTTAATGAGCATTCCAAAATCTACCCTTACAAATTATGTGGGCACTTTGCCATCTGACAAGATAGATGAGTTGAATCAGGCTTTGCATGTCGCCTTAGATTTGTGAATCCAAATGGGACCAACTGGAAAAAACCCACAAATCCCTATCACAATGATTTTTAACATGAAGATGGAAAAAATTTAATTGTTTAACCCGGGAAACATCGCACAGCCTTGACACAATCGTCACGGACGGAAATGGGCGGGTCGGTCTTGAGGAAGCAATATACATCCTTTACAACATCAGCGATTTGAATTAACAGCGATCGACAAAAATGACGCAAACGCCATCCAGTGATTACGACAGCCCCTGGAAAGCCGCGCTGGAAACCTATTTCGAGGCGTTCATGGCCTTTTGTTTCCCCGAAGTTTACGCCGACATCGACTGGTCCGCCGGATACGAATTCCTGGACAAGGAATTGCAAAAAATCGTCCCGGATTCCGAAACGGGCCGGCGTTACGCGGACAAGCTGGTCAAGGTGAAGCTCAAAAGCGGCCAGGAAACCTGGTTGCTGATTCACATCGAAGTGCAAGGATATCCGGACGGAACCTTCGTGGAGCGGATGTTTATCTACAATTACCGCATCTTCGACCGATACCGCGTGGAAGTGGTCAGCCTGGCGGTCCTGACGGACGAGGCGGCGGGCGGCAAATCGTCCGAATACCGCCGGGAGCGCTGGGGCGGCAAACTCGTTTTTTCTTTTCCGACCGTCAACATTATGGATTTTGAGTCCAAATGGGATCAGTTGGAAAAAGACCCGAACCCCTTCGCCCTGGTGGTCATGGCCCATATAAAGGCCCGGTCGGTGAAAGAGGGCGCGGACCGGAAGGAATGGAAGCTTCACCTGGTTCGCTTGCTGCTGGATCGCGGATACGATAAAAAAGACATTCTGGAGCTTTTCCGGTTCATTGACTGGCTGTTGGTGTTGCCGAAGGATCTGGAAATCGCGTTCCGGGACGACGTTATCGATTTGATGGAGGAGAAGAAAATGCCTTATGTGACGAGCATTGAACGATTGGCGATGAAAGAAGGCGCAAAGAGCGCTTTAAAAAACCATATTAAAAAAGGGGTGAAAAGAGCCGCGTCCGTGGGCGAGAAAAAAGGCGAGAAAAAAGGCGTCCAGGAAAGCTACCGGGAAACGATTATAGAAGTCCTCAAATCCCGTTTCCATGAAACGCCGGCAGACGTTTCCCTGGAGGTCAGTCTCGTGGAAGACCCGCGGGCGCTGAAAGCCTTGTTTCAAAAAGCGTTGACTTGCGAGGATCTAAACGCTTTCAGGCGGACCCTCTTCAACATGAAAATCCAATAATCATGGAAACTCAATGAGGCGGTTCATAATGGCAAACCTCACGCTCCATCCTGCCGCTATAATCCAATGCGCGGCTCTTTTTCTGTTCTCCCTCGGCCTGCTGACGTCCGGTTGCGCCCACCAGACCATACCGGAATCCTATAGCCGGACAGACCCCTCCGCGACCCGGGAAACCCATAAAGAACCGACGCTTTCCATTAAGAAACCCCCGCGAATGCCCGGCTACCCCGCGCCCTACAAGGTGCTGGGCAGGTGGTATCAACCCCTGCCCAGCGCGGACGGGTTCGAGCAGGAAGGCATCGCCTCCTGGTACGGCCCCGCTTTTCACGGCCGGCCCACCTCCAACGGCGAACGCTACAACATGTACGACGTCACCGCCGCCCACAAGACGCTGCCCCTCAACACCTGGGTCCGGGTCTACAACCTGGAAAACCGCCGCTACCTCGATCTCCGCATCAACGACCGGGGGCCGTTCGTGCCGGGACGGGTCATCGACCTCTCCTACGGGGCGGCGCTCCGGCTGGGCATCGCCGGAGACGGCCTGGCCCCGGTCAAGGTGGTTGCTCTGGGCGCGCCGGCCAAAAAAACGGCGCCCGGCCGAAAGCCCCAGGCGTATGTGCCGGTGGACTATACCCATGGCAACTTCACCTTCCAGGTGGGGGCGTTCAAAAGCCGGGAAAACGCCGAGCGGCTCCTGCAGGAACTGGCCGACTCTTACGAAAGCGCCCGGGTCAAATCCGACGTGGCTCACACCGGTGATCGGTTCCACAGGGTACTGGTGGGGCGGTGCCGGGACTTGAAAGAGGCGGAACGCTACGAAGCCTTTTTGCGGCAGCGGGGGTTTTCGGATCCGATTTTGGTGGCGGAGTAGCGGTTAATGATCGTAAAACTCAAAACAGAACATCCTGATTATCCCGACATATCTCCGGAACAACCCTATTTCGTGATAGGAATCGAGGCGGATGATTACCGTATATTAAATGACGCCGGGAAACCTTATCTTTACCCGGCCCATATATTTCATATCATCGACCCCCGAGAACCCAGCAATTGGATCACTGAATACGGCCCCGACAATGAACGATATGCGTATCCGGAAACCCTGAACGAAGCTGGTTTTTTTGAAGACTATTTCGATGGAAAGGATCAGACGTTGTCGCGATTCTGGCACATCGTAAACAAACATCTTTCCGAGGCGGCCTAAAATCTCGAAGGATATTGAAAAGGTCGTCTTCCTCGACCGGGACGGCGTCATCAACGCCGATTCGCCCGACTACATCAAAAGCTGGGACGAATTCCGGTTTCTGCCCGGCAGTCTCGACGCCATTCGTCGATTGACCGAAGGCGGTTTTATTGTAATTGTGATTACCAATCAATCGGCCGTGGGCCGGGGGATGATCTCAGCGGAAACATTGCGCGACATCCACCGGCGCATGCGCCAGGCGATCACGGAAGCCGGTGGGGAAATCACGGATATCTTCCATTGCCCCCACCGTCCCGACGAAGGGTGCGATTGTCGAAAACCCAAACCCGGTATGATTTTGAAGGCCGCCCAAGATTATGATATCGACCCTTCAACTGCATGGATGATCGGCGATAGCGCTAAAGATATTGAATGCGGCTTGAAGGCCGGTTGCAAGGGAACCATATTGGTAAAAACCGGCAACGAACGCAAGGCGATGGCGGTTTTGGGAAAAAAGGGATTACGACCGAACCACTTTGCCCAAAACCTGCTATATGCCGTCGAACATATCATTTCCCAGAAATCCAATGACGGAAGAACGACCTGCAATGTCATCCAAAACAAAACAACCCGAACCCTACAAAGGCTTTGAGCAAGGCCCTATCCGGCCCCCCAGCGAGGCCGACAGCCTGCTCATCCGCGTGTCACGCAACTGCCCCTGGAACCGGTGCGCCTTCTGCCCGGTGTATAAAAGCCGGAAGTTTTCGCTGCGGCCGCCGGAGCACGTCAAAAAAGACATCGACGCCGTCCATCGCCAGGTGGAGGCCATCCGCGCGGCCGCCGGATCATCCGACCGTCTCACCCAGGAGGGGGTTCAGCGCATCGCCCGGGACGTGCCTCCGGAGGAGACCGAAGCCTTCCACGCGGCCCTCCACTGGTACGCCGGGGGGCTCCGGTCCGTCTTTATCCAGGACGCCAACAGCCTCATCATCAAGCCCGCGGACATGGTGGACATCCTGAAGCACCTGAAAAACCGGTTCCCCTGGGTCCACCGGATCACCTCCTACGCCCGGTCCCACACCATCGCCCGGATCTCCGACGACAATCTCAAGGCCATCCAGGAGGCCGGCCTCAATCGAATCCACATCGGCCTGGAATCGGGATCGGACAAGGTGCTGGAGATGATCAAAAAGGGCGTGGACAAGGCAACTCATATCAAGGCGGGGCGAAAGGTCAAGCGGGCCGGGATGGAGTTGTCGGAATACGTCATGCCGGGGTTGGGCGGGCGAGCCCTGTCCAAAGAGCACGCCCTGGAGACCGCCGACGCCCTCAACCGGATCGACCCGGATTTCATTCGAATGCGGACCCTGGCCATCCCCAACCGGGTCGAGCTGTTCGAGGCCTACCAGTCCGGGGACTTCGAAAAATGCACCGACGCCGAAACCGTCCTGGAGATCAAGCTTTTTCTCGAACACCTGGAGGGCATCCACGCCACCCTCAAGAGCGATCATATCCTCAACCTTTTCCAGGAGCTGGAGGGCGATCTCCCCGATGACAAGCCCAGGATGCTGGCGACGCTCCAGTCCTTTCTGGACATGGACCCCGGGGACCGGGTCCTCTACCAGGTGGGGCGGCGTCTGGGGATCTTCACCCGCCTCGGCGATCTGGAGAGCCGCCGCCGGGCCCGGGCCGAGAAGACCTGCGAAGATCTGGGCATCACGCCTGAAAACGCGGACGAGGTCATCGAAGAGATGATGAAACG
>JAABTM010000040.1 GCA_011389855.1 Desulfobacteraceae bacterium | reverse complement strand
CTTTTCCCCTGGCGCACGGCCATCCGGAACATCGAGATGGGGCTGGAGATCGCGGGGGTCCCACCCGATGAACGGCGGGCCGCCGCCATGGAGTATATCCGGGCGTTCGATCTGGACGGATTTGAAAACGCCTACCCCAAAACCCTTTCCGGCGGAATGAAGCAGCGGGTGGCCATCGCCCGCACCCTGATTCTGAACCCCCGGGTGGTGCTGATGGATGAGCCCTTCGGATCACTGGACAGCCAGACCCGGAACGATCTTCAGAATTTTCTCATGACCCTCTGGTCCCGACGGAGGGACACGGTTCTCTTCGTCACCCACAATGTGGACGAGGCGGTCTATCTCAGCGACCAGATCATGGTGTTGTCCAAAAAACCGATGCGAATACTGGAGATCTTCGATGTGACCGCTCCCCGGCCCCGGGACCGGACGAGCCGGGAATCCAACCAGGTGCGAAAGGCGGTTCTCGATCTGCTGGAGAAAGAGGGGCGGAGAGGGAAAGGGCATAAGCGCTAACTTAAGACGCACAATCTGTTCAACTATACTTTCCTTTTCCTTGGTGATCCCGCCAAATGCCTAAAATGATGTCGGTTTTTGTTGGACCTTCGGTCTTGGATTTTGCAGTCAAGGCTTGAAAAATACGGACATATCTGCTTGAATAAGCGAGAGGATTTATAATATGGAAAACACTCAGCTCCAATCCGACGCCCCATGACATTCGAAAACGGACAACTCAACTGGATCGCGGGATTCATCTGGAACATCGCCGACGATGTGCTCCGGGACGTCTATGTGCGCGGGAAGTACCGGGACGTGATCCTGCCCATGACCGTGATACGGCGGCTCGACGCCGTGCTGGAACCCACTAAAGCGGCGGTGTTGAAGCTCAACGACCAGCTCGACGAAGCGGGCGTGGCCAACAAGGAGGGGGCGCTGTGCCGGGCGTCGGGCAACGCCTTTTACAACATCTCGCCCTTTACCCTCCAGAACCTGCGCAACCGGGCCAGGCAGCAGCAGCTCAAGGCCGACTTCGAGACCTACCTCGACGGGTTCTCGGCGAACGTCCACGAGATCCTGGACAAATTCAAGTTCCGCAACCAGATCCCCACCCTGGTGGAAGCCGATATCCTCTTCATGCTTTCCAATCCGCCCTACGGGAAGAGCTGGAAAACCGGTCTCGAACGCATGGGCGGCAAGAAGGACCTGTCGGATCCCCGGTTCAACATCCAGCACGATGGCGACGAACTGCGCCTGATCACCCGGTCCAGCGACGGCCAGCTCATGTTCCTGGTCAACAAGCTGACCAAGATGAACCACGACACGCCCCTGGGCAGCCGCATCGCCGAGGTCCACAACGGCTCGTCCCTGAAGAACTGCGAACTGTCCGCCGGCCAGATCCGGGAGATCACCGACCTGTTCCTCCAATTCGAAGAGACCGACCGGTCCAAGGTTTTCCCCAACGCGGCCTTCGGATACTGGAAGATCACCGTGGAACGCCCCCTCCGGCTGCGGGTCGATCTGTCCGAGAGCCGCCGCGAGACGTTCCGAAGGGCCTGCCTGGACGCCGGGGAAGGGCCGCTGGCGGATGCGGTGGATCGCACAGCGGACAGAATCGGCCCCGGCCCCCATTTCGATTTCAACGCGGTCAAGGATGCCGTGAAATCCGCCGCGGACGAGAAAGGGACCAAGTTGACCGCCAAACGGATCAAGCTCCTTCAAACCGCCCTGGCGGAAAAGGATGAAGCCGCCGAGCCGGTGATCAAGAAGAAAACCAAAAAGAGCGTCGAATACGAACCCGACCCCGATCTGAGGGACACCGAACAGGTTCCGCTGCTGGAGGAAGGGGGCGTCGAGGCCTTCTTTCAACGCGAGGCGCTGCCCCACGTTCCCGACGCCTGGATCGTTCCCGACAAGACCCGGATCGGCTACGAAATTTCCTTCACCCGCCATTTCTACAAGCCCGCCCCGATGCGCACCCTGGAGGCGATCAAGGCGGACCTGCTGGACATCCAGGCGGAAGGCGAAGGGCTGCTGGATCGGATCATCGGGGAGAGGAACCCGGCATGAAGGATCGCGACCCACAGCCCGCCGGCCGACACATTCAGAAGGGAGGCGCTTCCGGCCTTTTCGACGACGTCCGCCGCATGATCGAAGAGACCAGAACCGCAGTGGCCGCCACGGTCAACGCCGGGTTGACCATGCTGTACTGGCGGATCGGGCATCGGATTCAACAGGAAATTCTCAAGGGAAAACGGGCCGGTTATGGACAGGAAATTGTCTCTACGCTGTCGCAAGAGCTGGTGGCGGCGTATGGGAAAGGATTCAGTTACTCGGCCCTTACCCGCATGGTCAAATTCGCCGAACTGTTTTCGGATCAACACATTGTTGCCACGCTGTCGCAACAATTGAGCTGGTCCCATTTTCGGGAACTTCTGCCGATCGGCGAACCCCTGAAACGCGAATTCTACGCTGAAATGTGCCGCGTTGAACGCTGGAGCGTCCGAACACTCCGGAAGAAGATCGATTCCATGCTCTACGAGCGCACCGCCCTGTCCCGGAAGCCGGAGGAACTGGCCCGGCTGGAACTGGACGCTTTGCGGGAATCCGATCTAATGACGCCGGATCTGGTGTTCAAGGACCCGTACTTTCTCGATTTCCTGGGATTAAATGATCGTTACCTCGAAAAAGACCTGGAAGACGCCATCCTCCGCGAGATGGAGACGTTTCTGCTGGAGTTGGGCGGAGGGTTCGCCTTTCTCGCCCGGCAGAAGCGCATCCAGATCGACGACGACGATTTTTACATCGATCTGCTGTTTTTCCACCGCATGTTGAAGCGGTTGATCGCCATCGAATTGAAGCTGGGCGATTTCAAGGCCGAATACAAAGGTCAGATGGAGCTTTACCTGCGCTGGCTGAACCGATACGAGCGCCAGCCGGGGGAAAACCCGCCCCTGGGCATCATCCTTTGCGCCGGCAAGAAACAGGAGCAGGTGGAATTGCTGGAACTTGGGGATTCCGGCATCCATGTGGCTGAATATTTCACCGTGCTGCCGCCCAAGGAAGTGCTGCGGGAGAAACTCCACGCCGCCATTGCATTGTCCCGGAAGCGGCTGGAAAACCGGGAGGGGGCGTGATGGACCAGCGGCCTTATCCCGAATACAAGGATTCCGGATTGCCGTGGCTGGGGAAGATTCCGGCGCATTGGGAAGAGAAACGCGGCAAATATTATTTCCGCGAGGTCGATGAACGATCCGCCACCGGCGAAGAACCATTGCTTTCCGTGTCGCACAAAACAGGTGTGACGCCGCGAAAATCTAATGTCACCATGTTTATGTCGGAATCGAATGTCGGTTATAAAATCTGCTGTCCCGGTGATCTGGCGATTAACACCATGTGGGCATGGATGGCGGCGCTTGGCGTTAGCCGGCAAATGGGTTTGGTCAGCCCATCCTATGTCGTTTACAGATCGCGCGGCGGCGACCTTTACGACCCAGAATATCTTGATCACCTTTTGCGAACGCAACCATACGTCTCTGAGTATGTCTGTCGTTCCACCGGCATCCGGTCTTCACGGTTGCGCCTTTACCCTGACGACTTCCTGGATATTCGGATTGTCCGCCCGCCCTTGGATGAACAAAAAGCAATGGCGAGTTTCCTCCATCAACAGGATAAATTTATTCGCAAGTTCATCCGCAATCGGCGGCGGTTGATTGATGTGTTGAATGAGCAGAAGCAGGCCCTTATTAATCAAGCCGTGACCCGAGGGGTTGATCCGAATGTCGGCCTCAAACCTTCTGATATTGATTGGATCAAGTATATTCCCGAACATTGGAAACAGCTTCGGCTTAAATTTCTTGTTAGAAATGTTAATGAACAGACAAGGACTAAGCGACCAGACGAAATCTATATCGCTTTGGAAAATGTCCAAAGCTGGACTGGCAAAATCACTATTCCAGATGATGATATTAAATTTGATAGTCAAGTAAAACGATTCCGCCCCAACGATTTGCTTTTTGGGAAACTTCGACCTTATCTCGCAAAGGTCACACGCCCCAATATGCCCGGAGTATGCGCAGGAGAATTTTTAGTCCTCCGAGTTATCCATCAAGCAATATTGCCTGAATTCCTTGAGCAACAACTAAGATCGAATCGGGTCATTGATGCCATTAACAGATCGACATTTGGTGCGAAAATGCCTCGTGCTGATTGGAATTTCATTGGAAATATCGTTTTGATGTATCCTCCGAATGATTTTGAACAAAGAGAAATATTACTTCAACTCGAAAAACAAACAAAAACTTTACAAGATGCGATTGATAAAGCGAATCGTGAAGTATCAATCATCCGCGAATACCGCACCCGCCTCATCGCCGACGTTGTGACCGGCAAACGCGACATCCGCCATCTCGCCCCCTCGGACCCCATCCCCGAAGCCGAGGATCTGGAAGAGCCCCTCGCCGACGAAGATCTGCTGGCGGATGACGCCATCGAACCCCATGAGGAGGCCGTCGATGACGACTGACACATCCGAAAAAGGCCTGAGAACCCTGATCGTCCGCAGCCTGACCGGAGCCGCGGCCGACCCCGCTCCCAGCCCCGACGGCGCACTGCCGGCCGGAGAATCGCCCCCCGGCAACTTCCAGGCCCTAGAGCGGTTCGCGGCCAACGTCTTCAGCGTCACCCGGCAGCTCCGGTACAGCAAGGATGAAACCAAGCTGGCCCTGGACCTGTGCCTGTTCATCAACGGCCTGCCCGTGGCGACCTTCGAGCTGAAAAACCGGCTGACCAAACAGACGGTGGACGACGCGGTGCGGCAGTACAAGCGAAACCGCGACCCCAAGGAACCCCTGTTTCAGTTCGGCCGGTGCATGGTCCATTTCGCCGTGGACGACCAGGAAACGCGGATGTGCACCCACCTCAAGGGCAATGCCTCCTGGTTCCTCCCGTTCAATAAGGGCTGGAACGACGGGGCCGGCAATCCCCCAAATAAAAAGGGCCTCAAGACGGCCTACCTGTGGGAAGAAATCCTCACCAAAACCGGGCTGACGGATATCATCGAAAACTACGCCCAGATCGTGGAAACCAGAGACGACAAGGGCCGGAAAAAGCACGTTCAGATCTTTCCGCGCTACCATCAACTCGACGTGGTGCGGCGACTATTGGACCAGACGAAAACCGACGGTGTGGGCAAACGGTATCTGATCCAGCACTCGGCCGGCAGCGGCAAGAGCAACTCCATCGCCTGGCTGGCCCATCAGCTCGTGGGGCTGGAAAGGGACGGAACCCGCCTTTTCGACTCCATTATCGTGGTGACCGACCGGAACGTGCTGGACAAACAGATCAAAAACACCATCAAGCAGTTCGCCCAGGTGTCGGCCACCGTGGGCCATTCCGATCACAGCGACGACCTCCGCCGCTTCATCAAGGACGGCAAAAAGATCATCATCACCACGATCCAGAAATTTCCCCACATCCTCAAGCAGATCGGCAACGATCACCGGAGCCGGAAATTCGCCATCCTCATCGACGAGGCCCATTCCAGCCAGGGCGGGCGGACCTCCGCGAAGGTGAACATCGCCCTGGCCCAGGACGGCGGCGAGGAGCCGGAAGAATCCTACGAAGACCAGATCAACCGGATCATGGAATCCCGGCAGATGCTGGCAAACGCCAGCTATTTCGCGTTCACGGCCGCCCCCAAGAACAAGACCCTGGAGATTTTCGGCGAACCGGTCCCCGGCGGGGACCATGTCCGGCACAAGCCCTTCCACACCTACACCATGAAGCAGGCCATCCAGGAGGGATTCATCCTGGACGTTCTGGCCCACTACACCCCGGTGTACAGCTATTACCGGCTGATGAAGACCGTGGAAGACGACCCGGAATTCGATACCAAGAAGGCCCGGAGAAAACTGCGGCGGTATGTGGAATCCCACGAACGGGCCATCCGGAACAAGGCCGAAATCATGGTGGACCATTTCCACGAGCAGGTGATCGCCCGGCGGAAGATCGGCGGAAAGGCCCGGTCCATGGTGGTCTGCAACGGCGTCGCCATGGCGATCCAGTATTTCCATTCGATTTCCGCGTACCTGAAGGAGCGGAAAAGTCCCTACCGGGCCATCGTGGCGTTTTCCGGAGAACATGAGGACGGGGGCCGGAAAGTGACCGAGGCGACCCTCAACGAATTTCCCTCGGCCCAGATCGAAAAGAAGTTCCAGCAGGACCCCTACCGGTTCCTGGTGGTCGCCGACCAAGCCTACCAAAACGCCATCAAAAACAGCGACAAAGCCGCGGCCCGGCTGGAACACGACCGGGCCTTGAAAGATGTAGTCGTCGGCATGCTTACCGACCATACGGATCTGTTCAAACTGTTCTTCGACGACCCCGTTTTCAAAAAATGGCTGGGGGATATGACCTTCAGCGCGACCTATGAGGAGGCGGGTTGATAGGGCGATGCGCCGCGTCAAAAGATCAAGCGGTTTTCAACGGGCAAGGGGGATCGTCCCCCTTGATCATTCACCTACTTTTATTACGGAGGTTCAACATGAAAATTTGCAAGTACATCCTCATTTCACTCGCGGCCCTGTGCATCGCCTTGCCCAATACGGTCTTGGCGGCGGAAAAACCCTTGATAGACAGCATTCTGGAGAGGGGGCATATTCTTGTTGGCACAACAGGCGATTACAAACCATTTAGCTATCTCAACCCGGAAACAGGCGAATATGAAGGACACGACATTGACGCGGCCAAAAATCTCGGCGAATCCTTAGGGGTGGAAGTTCGTTTTGTAAAGACCACATGGAAGACCCTGGTGCAGGGGGTTTTGGAAGGAAAATACGATATCGCCATGTGCGGCATCACCCGGACGCTTTCTCGGCAAAAACAGGTGGCGTTGACAGATCCATACATCAAAGTGGGCAAATCGCCCCTGATCCGAACAGCGGATAAAGATCGATTCAAGTCGCTGGACGATATCGACCAGCCCGGCGTCAAGATAGGCGTCAACCCCGGCGGAACCAATGAAAAATTTGTAAGGGCCAACATAAAGCGAGCGGAAATTGTCGTCGTCTCAAACAACATCGAAATTCCGGATAAAATTGCCGCAAAGGAAGTCGATGTGATGATTACTGACAATGTGGAAGCCATGATCGTCTCCGCCAAGCGCCCGGAACTGTATGCCGTCTCGCCACAGAACACATTCACTAAAGACGATTTTGGGTACATGATTCCCCGAGACGCCCAGCCCTTCCTCAATTGGCTCAACCTTTGGATTCACCAGATGAAAGAAAAAGGAGTGTTGCAGGATCTCAGGGGAAAGTGGATGGGCGAATAGATCAAGATCCTACACAAAGGAATATGACAATGGTGGGGGCGGCCGCTACGGTTGCTCCCTCCGCACCGGGAAAAATTGCAATATCGAGCATAAGAGACCGGCACAGGGTTTTCCGATAATCACCGCCTGCGGGCCTGGAAATATAAATGGAAATCATAAAAGCGGAACCCGAACACGCCGGCGAAATTGCCCGGCTGAACAATGCCGTGCAACAGCTTCACGCCGAACATTACCCAGATGTGTTTAAATTTCCAACAGACCCCATGGAAATGGAAACTTTCTTCCGGGATAAGATCCAGGCCGACGACAGCTTTGTTCTCATGGCCAGAATCTCCGGAAACGCCGTCGGCTATGTGTGGGGCCAAATTCAGCGAAAAGAGGAAAACCTGTTCAAGCACGCCCAGGAAAGAATCTACATCTGCCAGCTCTCGGTGGACCTCGCGCATCGCCGGAAAGGCGTCGGGCGGGAACTGATTCGCGCGGTGGAGCATCTGGCGAAAGAAAAAGGCATCCACAGGATAGCGCTGGATTCATGGGTGTTCAACGATCAAGCCCACCGTTTTTTCGAGGCGCTTGGATTTTCCACCTTCAACATCATCATGTCGAAGGAAACCCCAAAAGATCGATGATCGATTCAAATTGTTAAAGAAAGAGGGGGGCTGATTGAATAAAATGCAGTTGATAACGGCTTTGAAAGAGGAAACGGGCATCAACAAGCAAGAGGCCTCGGCGGTGGTGGACCTGTTTTTCAACAGCATGGCCGACGCCCTTTCGAAAGGCCGGCGCGTTGAAATTCGGGGGTTGTGTTCGTTTTACGTCAAGAACTATAAAAGCTTCAGTGGAGCCGGCGATGATGTCGAAGACCCTATCGGCATCCGTCGGCTTCTTTTTTTTGGGGGGTGGACCGCGCGAGATTCTTCCGTTCCTACGCCCTGGCGATGATCAAATAACCATTCCCTTCCTTTACATCCGGACCGTGATTGTGGTAAGCCATCCATCTGGTCGGCGGTGGAGCGCGGCCAGGTGTTGCAGTGGATAGTGGGTAGTGGATAGTGATTTGTGGCTTGTGGCTTGTGGCCCCACTACCCACAAGCTGGAAAGGATAATATGCAAGACGGTCAGGTGTCGGTGTTCACCGGCAATGGGAAAGGGAAGACCACTTCGGCCCTGGGCCTGGCCCTGCGGGCCGCGGCCGCGGGATCGCGGGTCTTCATCCTTCAGTTCATCAAAAAGGGGGATTACAGTGAAATAAAGGCCCTGGGCCGGCTCTCGGACCGGATCACGGTGGAACAGCACGGGCTGGGCCGGTTCACCACCGAGAGACCCGCGCCCGAGGACATCCAGGCCAGCCTGCGGGGGCTGGAACGGGCCAGGGAGGTCATCCCCTCGGGTCAATACGACGTGGTCATCCTCGACGAGGCCAATGTCGCGGTCAAGCTCGGTTTGCTGGGCGTTCAGGAACTCGTGGGCCTGATTCTCAGCAAGCCGGACCGGCTGCACCTGGTGATCACCGGCCGGTACGCCTCGCCGATGATCATTGATCTCGCCGACCGGGTCACGGAATTCAAACCCCGGAAGCACTACATGCAAAAAGGGGTGGCGGCCCGGGAAGGGATCGAATTCTGAGTGGGGATTAGGCTCTAAGGCGATGGCCTGACTTCGCACTCTAACGACAGCAATTTCTCGGCGGCCAGGGTGGGGGAAATGGTCCCGTTTTCAACGGCGCGAACCATTTCCGGCCAGCGCTGCTTCACATCGGGGTTGTTGAAAAACCGATCCTTCAATTCCTGTTCGACCAGTGATCGCATCCAGGCCACGTCCTGCCGCCGCCGCGTCTCGGCCAGTTCGCCGGTCTCCATGAATTTTCGCCGATGGTCCAGGATGCGGTTCCAGACGTCCTCGATGCCGTCCATGGTCTTGGCGCTGCATGTGAGGACGGGAACCGACCAGGTTGGGGTTTCCGGATTCATCAGGCTCAAGGCGTTTTCGTAGTCTTTTTTGGCGGCTTGGGCCCGTTCGATGTTGTCGCCGTCCGCCTTGTTGATGGCGATGACGTCGGCGATCTCCAGAATGCCTTTCTTGATGCCCTGCAAGTCGTCTCCGGCGCCGGCCAGCATCAGCACGAGGAACAGGTCCACCATGGACGCCACCGCGGTTTCCGATTGCCCCACGCCCACCGTTTCCACCAGGACCACATCATACCCCGCCGCTTCGCAGACGATCATGGTCTCGCGGGTTCTCTGGGCCACGCCCCCGAGGGTTCCGCTGGAGGGGGACGGCCGGATGAAGGCATTGGGGTGGAGGGAAAGCTTTTCCATCCGGGTCTTGTCTCCCAGAATGCTGCCCCCGCTCCGGGAACTGCTGGGATCCACCGCCAGTACCGCCACCTGATGGCCCTTTTCAACCAGCATCATCCCCAGTGTTTCGATGAAGGTGCTTTTACCGACGCCGGGAACCCCCGAGATGCCGACCCGGATCGCTTTCCCGGCATGGGGGATGATGTCGTTGATGATGGCCTGGGCCATCCGGCGGTGCGCGGGCAAGGCGCTTTCGATCATCGTGATGGTTCTGGCCGTGACCTGCCGGTTGTGGGAAAGAACCCCTGCCACATGGTCTTGCAGCGTTAGTTTTTTGGGCACGTTGTCATCACCTCTTTCAGCAGTCGCAATACATCATCGGCGTCGTCGGGATCGATCCGGGGAATTTCAGGGCCGTTTCCGTCGGCCTCCGGCGTGCGGCGGGCGCAGACGATGATCCCGATGTCGCCCCGGGACAGGTCGCCCAAGGCGCCCGTCAGTTCAATAGCCGCGTCGCCGTCGGAGAGAAGTCCCACCAGATGGACATCGTTTTCCATGGCCATTCGCGCCAGTTGCCGGGGCGCGGCGTGGGCGGGGCTGATATCCACATCGAACCCGTGCCGGGCGAATCGGGTCGCCGCTTCATTCATGCGCCGTCGCCCATTGCCCCCGACGGGCATGCCGATCAGGAGCCGGGGGCGGCGGCCCCGGGCCTGGAAGAACGCATCGATTTCCCGCTGGATCTGATCTGTCTCGGCTGAAAAGCTCATTCCGTCTATCGCCAAACGATGATGGGGTTTCCAGGATCACGCGTCGCCATCATGACGACGAGGGTGAAGACATACACGTTTTAATCGCTTCGGTCAAGACCCGGTTGGCCCCCGGCGGCCTGGCGGCCGCCGGGGAGGTCGGCGAAGGTCTGCCCATCGTCCAAAAGTCGATTTACCGGTGGATCGAAGATGATTTTACATGCGGGAAGGCGGCGCCTACACGTCCGGGTCCACGAGTCCGAGCTGGATGGCGAAATGGATCAGTTTGACGGAGGAATCGATGTTGAGTTTTTCCATCAGGTGGGCGCGATGGGATTTGATGGTGCTGATGCTCACGAAAAGCATGTCGGCGATTTGTCGGGTGGAATGGCCTTCCGCGATCAATTGCAACACTTCCCGCTCGCGGTTTGTCAACTGTTTGTATCGGTCGGACCGGGAACCGCCCTTCCCGGGGGATCGGTAGGACTCGACAAGCACCTTGGAGATGGCGGGGTTGAGGGAGGTTTCGTCCTTCAGCGCCGCGTGGATGGCTTTAATGATGTCCCGTCCGCTGTCGTCTTTGAGCAGGTAGCCCGACACGCCGGCTTCCATAAGCTGGTGGATGTAGTGTTCGTGGGAATACATCGATAAAATCAGAACCTTGGTTTTTGGCAGCAGCTTGCGGATCCGCTTGGCCGCTTCGATGCCGTTCATTCTCGGCATGGCGATGTCCATGATGAGGACGTCGGGATTTAAAGCCAGGGCCTGCTCCACGGCTTTCTGGCCGTCGGTGGCCTCTCCCACGACCTTGAGGTCGGGCTGCTCCTCGAGCAGCCGTGATAATCCTTGGCGCACGATGGTGTGGTCGTCGGCGATTAGGATGCGGATCTTATTCGTCATGGCGCGGTTCTCCATCGGGGTCAATGGGGATTTCAATGCGGATCGAGGTTCCCTCGCCCGGTTCGCTCCGCAGGTGAAACAGGCCGTTGTTGAGGGTCACCCGTTCCCGCATGCCGAGGAGTCCGAGGTGAAACCGATTCTTTCCGATGGCCTCGGCATGGAATCCGACGCCGTCGTCTTCGGCCAGAAAGATGATTCGGGGATAGCCTTTGATAATGGACAGCGAAAACCGTTCGGCCCCGGAGTGTTTCAAAGCGTTGGTCAGCGCCTCCTGGCTGAGTCGGTATAAGACGGTCTCGAGTTCGGGGTTCAATCGCTGATCGAATCCCACCATCTGGAAGTCGATGTCGAGATCCGACCGATTCTCGATATCCTTGAAATAACGCTTCAAAGCCGGTTCGAGCCCCAGGTCCGTCAGCAACGTCGGGTGAAGTCGATAGGAAAGTCGCCGGATCTCCGACGCCGTTCGGCGGATGGTATTCCGAATTTCTTCTATTTCCGAGACGATGGGGGCTTCCTTTACTTTTTCCTCCAGCCGATCCAATCCCAGTTTAATGCCCGTCAAAGATTGCCCCGCCTCGTCATGCAGTTCCCTGGCGATGCGGCGTCGCTCGTTTTCCTGGTTTTGGAACAGCTTCTTCGTCAGCCGGCGCAGTTCCATGCTGTGCCGGCGGCGCATTTCCACCATTCGGGTGTTCTCGATGGCGCCGCCCAGGAAATTGCCCAACGATCCCATCTGATGAATTTCACGATAGCTCAGAACCCGATTCTCCGGGATGTTGAATCCAAAAAAGCCCACCGCCTTGCCCTTGAGGACGATTAGAAAACAGATGAGCTGGAGATGCGTCTGACCTCCGGTTGCGCGATAACGAATCGTGAAGGACGGATAGCAGGCCTCGAGGGGCAGGTCGCTGTCCCCTTCGATGAGATAGCGCATCAACATCTCGTCCTCGAAGACGATCTGGTCCGCGTCGTCGCCCGCGGCGTCGGGGAGGTTGTATCGCGCTTCGAGCCGGATCTGCCGGCTTTCCCGGTCGATGAGAAAAATGCCCCCCCGGTCCACTCGCAGGATCCGGCCTACCTTCTTGACGGTTTTGGCCAGAATGTCGTCCAAATCCATGGCGTGGTTCATGGCCACGGCGATGCTGTTGATGACCGACAACTCGCGATTGCGCTGGTTGATGAGTTCTTCGTTCTGCTTTCGCCGGGTAATGTCCTTTATGATGCCTTCCAGTTCCACCTCGCCGGTGCGGGTGTTTTCATACATCCGGCTGGATATGAGCACATGCAGGGTCGAACCGTCCCGCCTTTTAAATTCGACTTCGTAATCCTTGAGAGCGCCCAGCGTTTTGATTTTCTCTATAAAACGACGACGGTCTTCCGGATTCCGGTACAGATCCATGGCCGTCAGCCTGTGGAGCACTTCCGCCTTGGACCGGTATCCCAGCAATTCGACGCCGGCGTGATTGATGTCGAGGATTTTCCCGTCCAGGGAAGTCGTATAAATCATGTCGTGGCTGCCTTCGAAAACGCGCGTATAATTTTTTTTCCGCTGGGCCACCTCCGCCTGGAGTCTTTTGATTTCGGATATATCCTTGAAAACTTCGAGGCCGCCCGTGACCCGGCCCGAGGCGTCCCGAAACGCTGAAGTGGAGCACATGATGGGAATCCGGCGTCCTTCGATATCGGTGATCGCATATTCCCGGTTGTGGATGTCCCGTCCTTCGGCCACGGCCCGTTTCAGGGCGCAGTCCTTTTCGCAGATGGCGTTTTTGAACACGTCCTTGCAGTACATGCCCACGGCGTCATGGGCGGAAAAGCCGGTGATTTCCTCCGCCGCCGGGTTGAAATAGGTGATCCGGAATTCATGGTCGGTGGTGAAAAGACCGTCGGGGAGACGGTTCAGGATTTCGACGTAGCTTTCCTCGGTCTGGTAGATCTTTTCCAGCAAGCCGTGATTGAACCGCTGCATCTGGTCCGCCAGGAAATGGCGCCAGCCGCCTGCATAGGCATCCGCCCTGGCCTTGAAGACAGTGCAGTCCATGCAATCGGCCAGCTTCCTGAAAAAATCATCGGCGAGCCGACCGCCGCGGTGGGTGCGGGGCAACAGCCAGCAATCCACGCCGCGCCGACCATGAGATGGGCAGAGAACATGATCGCAGGCCAGCATCTCCCAGCAATCCCGTCCGTCGATCCGGGGACCTGTCGTCGCCCGGTCGTCGATTCTAAGATCGTCGCACGGCGAACTCACAATAGTCATCTCCTTTCGCGCGACAGTGAGGCTCCTCGGCCCGGAACGTGAAGGGGCCGTCGGGATAATCCTCGCCATAAAGCAGGTCCATGAAGGCCCCGGCGACGCCGCTGAGCATGTAACATTTGCCGGTTTCCGCGATCCCGTAATGCGCGATATGCCCCCGGGCCTCGTAAGAGTCGTCGACGCGAATTCCGAGAAATTCTTCGGGAACCAATTCCTGTATTTTCAGATCGCCCCACCCGAAGGCCACGGCGACCGCGACAAATCCCCTGATCTGGTCTTCTTTCCGGTCGATCATCGGTTCGACGATTTCGCCCCACTCCCATGAATTGCGGATGCCCTGGAATGTTGCGTACCCGCACTCCTGAGCCGCCTTCACCAGCAGGGACGCCGCCTCCGCCCGCCGCGCCGGACCGAGCTTCCGTTCAAAATCGAAGCTGAGCCGGTTGTAATAATGAACAGAGAAAAGCGACAGGTAGACGCCGAACAAGGGGATGATGCCCTTGGATTCCCTGATACGGCTTCCTTCCATTACCGCGTGGATGATTTTGGATCCGTCGATAGCCATGGTTCCGGTTTTTTCTCCTCGAGGGTTTTTAGGCGGTGCGATCCGGCCGGTGCGGCCACGCGCATGGTCCTTCGTTCGGAAGGCGGCGTCATTATAAACCAAGGCCCGGCCGATTGCAATCGGAGCTGTTTCCGGTGCAGGGGAATTTCTATGCGGGATGTTGGATCAAATGGGAGAGCCGGAGAACGATGGAGGATGTGGGGCGTGTGCCGGCGCCACGCCACCTCTCCGATCAAAGGATAGCGACGTGAAGGGATAACGGATACGGCGTCCATCTGAAGATCGGAAGTTTGAATAGACAAAGGGCGCGTTTGGGAAAAATCCCCGACGCGCCCTTTGAGGTTGGTTTTCTGGCGGTTTCAGGTCTTCACCCGCTCCTCCCCCAACACCTCCGCCAAATGCTTCACCCGCACCCGTCCGCCGCGCTTTTCCATCCCCCCCCGCAACTGCATCACGCACCCCGGGCATTCTGTGATGATTACATCGGCCCCGGTCTTTTCAAAATCATCCAGCTTCCGGGCCAGGATTTCGGCGGAGATGTGCGGGAATTTGGCGGAATAGGTTCCGCCGAAGCCGCAGCAGGTCTGTTCTTCGTCGGCCGGGATGAACTCGTATCCCGCTTTCCGGATCAGCTCTTTGGGCTGCTCGGTCACCTTGACGCCCCGGCACAGGTGGCAGGGGGCGTGGAAGGTGGCCTTGATCTTGTAGTCTTTGAATTCGTCGGCTTCCACCCCCAGCACGTCGTTGACGAGGACGCTGAAGGGGGTCACCTTATCGGCGAAGGCCCGAACCTTCTCTTCCCACTGGGGATCATCCCCCAACAGATCGACATAGGCGTTTTTCAGATGGCTGGCGCAGGAGGCGCACAGCGTCACGATGTGGTCGTATTTATTGGGGTCGATGGCCGTCAGGTTCTGGACCGCCACTGCCCGTTCGGCTTCTTTTTCGCCCATCATCTTCACCGGAAGGCCGCAGCAGGACTGCTTCATGGGAAAATCGACCGCCGCGCCGTGGTCGGCCATGAGGTCAACCGCCGCTTCGAGGTGTTCGGGGTAGACGAAATCCTGGACGCAGCCGGCAAAGAGCGCCACGCGATGCTTTGGATTCTCGACAGGACGCCGGAGGCTCTCCCACCGGTCCCGGAACGCTTTGTCGGCGATGGCCGGCAGGGCCCGGAACCCGTGATCCCTGGCGAAGATCTGGGGCAGGTGGCGGATGTACCGGGTGTCATCGGTGACCGGTTTCTGGGCGGCCCGGCCCGCTTTTAGCAGAGAGTGGAACAGGGTCCGGTTGCGCAGCACCATTCCAAGCAGGGCGCTGGTGGCGGGGTGGCCTTCTTCGTCCTGGATTCGGCCGTGGACCTTCTTGATGATGCCCGGCAAATCGATGCCGGCGGCGCAGATGGCTTTGCATGCTTCGCAGTTGATGCAGTTCTGGACGATGTTCCGGGCCTTTTCCCTTCCGTGGAAAAAATAGGTGAGGATCAGGCCGATGGCGCCGATGTAGATGTGGCCGTACTGGTGGCCGCCCACCATCCGGTAGACCGGGCAGACGTTGGCGCAGGCCCCGCACCGGACGCACCGGAGCACCTCGGAAAAGACCGGGTCTTTGGCCAGGGCCCGGCGGCCGTTGTCCAGGAAAACGATGTGCATCACCTTTTTGTTCTCCGGCGCGGATCGGCATTCGTTGGGGCCGGTGATCCAGGTGACGTAAGAGGTGATCTGCTGGCCGGTGGCGTTGCGGGGCAGGGCTCTCAGAACACGCAAGGCGTCGTGGAGGGTTGGGGTGAGCTTTTCCAATCCGACGAGGGCCACGTGGATCCGGGGCAGGGTGGTCACCAGCCGGGCGTTGCCTTCGTTGGTGGTGAGCCCGATGGTTCCGCTCTCGGCGATGGCGAAGTTGGCCCCGCTGACGCCCATGTCCGCCTCCACGTACTTCTGGCGCAGCTCCCGCCGGGCCACCTTGACCAGCCGCTCGATCTCGGCGTCCTGCTTCTGGCCGGTGACGTCGGTGAAAAGATCGGCCACCTGGTGGCGCGACAGGTGGATGGCCGGCATCACCATGTGGGTCGGCCCCTCGTGGCGGAGCTGGATGATCCACTCGCCCAGGTCGGTCTCGGTCACCTCCAGTCCCTCGGCCTCCAGGTGATGGTTGAGGAGGGTTTCCTCGGCGGTCATGGATTTGGCCTTGACCACCTTTTTCGCGTCGTTTTCCTTTGCAATGTCGGCGATGATCCGGTTGGCCTCCTCGGCTGTAGCCGCGAGGTGGACCTGGATGCCGGCCGCTTCGGCTTTGGATTTGAACTGCTCAAACAGATCGTCCATGCGGGCGATGGCCGCGTCCTTGGCGTCGGCGATTTCGGCGATAAGCGTCTCCACGTCCATGCCCGCGAAGGCGTTGGCCCGGCCGGTCCGGTAGGCCACGGCGAAATTGTCCATGGCGGTGCGCAGAAACGAATTGGAGAGGGCCTTGTCGACTTCCCCCTTGTAGGCATTCAGGTTCTTGGCTTCCTGCATCAGATGTCCTCCCAGAGCAGTATGTGGAGTTCCAGGGGCCCGTGGACGCCCAGGGCTAAAACCCGCTCGATGTCCGCGGTGCGGCTGGCGCCGGTGATAAACGCCGTGTAGTTGGGGACCGACGCCATGAAATCCTGCAAGGCGTCTTCCAGGTCGTAGGCCGTCTCGAAGATCTTCGACATGGGGAGCAGGGCGATGTGGATCTCGCTGATCATGGTGGCCAGCCGGACCGCTTCGCTGCTGGAGTCGAGCACCAGGGAGCCGGTCTCGGCGATGCCGAAATCGACGACCGTGAAGCCGATGTCGATGCCCGCCAGATGATCCAGGAGGCCGTCCTCGATCAGGGCGATCCCCTTTTCGTCGCACAGCGCCTTCAGGGCCGGGAGCTGATCCGCCGGCAGTCCCGGCGCGGCCATGACCTTTTGCGCCGCCTTGGCTTCGCAGAGACCGTCCGCGTTGGGCGACAGTGGTTCGGCGCACCCCGACACCAGCAGCTGGCAGGCGTCTTTCCGGTCGCAGACGTCAACCGCGTATCGGAAGGCCGCCTCGGGGGAATCCACCCGGGAGACCACGGCCGACACCAGTTCGGCCTTTTGGGTAAACGTATCGTAGAGGGCTTCCAGTCCGCTCATGTCTGTGTCTCCTTGGTCATTCGTTCAGTTTTGCGTCAGGATCCGAAAAACAGCTCCGGCAGCCAGGTGATCAGGGGCGGGAACGCCACCAGAAGGGCCAGCCCGATGATCTGAAGGACGATGAACGGCCCGATGCCCCGGTAGATGTGCATCATGGTGTAGCCCTTGGGGGCGACGCCGGCGAAATAAAACAGCGCGTAGCCGAAGGGCGGGGTAACGAAGGAGGTCTGGAGGTTGACGCACATGAGGATCGAAAACCAGAGCGGGTTGAATCCCAGTTCCATGACGATGGGCATAAAAATGGGTACCGTGATGAGCAGGATGGCGGCCCAGTCGATGAACATCCCCATGAGGAAGACGATGCCCATCATGATGGCCAGCACCACCCACCGGTTCAGACCGCTGCCGATCATCAGGTCCGCCACAACGTCGCCGCCGCCCATGCTCAGGAAAACGGTGGAGAAAAACTTGCCGCCGATAAACAGCATCATCACCATGGCGGTGGTTTTCATGGTGCTGTAGGAAGCGTCCCGGATGACGACCCAGTTGAGTTTGCGGTTGGCCGCCGCCAGCAGGGCCGCGCCCAGGGCGCCCAGGCCCGCCGCTTCGGTGGGGGTGGCCACGCCGGCCAGAATGGTGCCCATCACCGCCAGGATCAGGGCCAGGGGCGGGATCAGGGATTTGAGGGTCATGAACCATTTTTGTTTGGCGGACCATTTGTTGGCCTCTTCCCGGGAAATAGGGGGGCCGAGTTCGGGATTGATGTTGCAGCGAATTAAGATATAGGCGAAATAGAGGCCGGCCAGAATCAATCCGGGAAAGATCGCGCCGGCGAACAGGTTGCCCACCGAAGTCTCTTTAAGACCGGTGAGGCCGCCGTAGACGACCATCATAATAGACGGGGGGATCAGGATGCCCAGGGTTCCGGATGCGCAGATGATGCCGGAGGCCATCTCCTTCTGGTAGCCCTTGCTCAGCAGGGCGGGCGTGGCCAGAAGTCCCATGGCGACCACCGATGCCCCGATGATGCCGGTGGTGGCGGCGAATACGGTGCAGACCAGCACCACGGCCAGGCCCAGCCCGCCTTTGACGGCGCCCAGCACGATGTAAAGGGCCTCGAAAAGCTGGTTGGCCACCTGGGAGCGATCCAAAAGCTGGGCCATGAGAATGAATAGCGGGATGGCCACAAGAACATAGTTGTTCATCAGCCCCCAGCAGTTATTGGCGAACATGTCGAACAGATGTCCCACGTTCCCGCCGTTGTCGATGAGGCCGAACAGGGTGGCGACTCCGGCCAGGGTGAAGGCCAGGGGATGGCCCAGTAAAATGAGCAGTATCAGAACGACGAACATGGCGATGGTCATCATTTCAAGACTCATGGTCGCACCTCTTTATCGGGAGCCGGAAGGGTTGGGGGTGATCAGGGTATGCACGTGCTTGAGCATGTTGGAGATGCCCTGGACGAACAGAAGGAGAAAACTCAACGCCATGATAATTTTAAACGGCCAGATGGGCGGGGCCCAGGAGGTCGAGTTGAGTTCGTTGCTGATGGTGGATGTATAGGCGAACTTCATGGCGCCCCAGGTCATGAATAAAAAGACCGGGCCGAAGATGCAGACATAGGAGATGATGCCGATGACCGCCTGGGTTTTGGGAGAGAAGCGACCGGTGAGGATGTCCACTTTGACGTGGCCGTCGGCGTTTTCCATAAAGGACAGGCCCAGCATGTAGTGGATGCCGTAGGCGAAGGCCGTGAATTCAAACCCCCAGATCGTTGGGGAATTGAAAGCGTAGCGCATAAAGACTTCATAAATGACGACGATCAAAAGGGGATAAATCACAAATGAAGTGATCTCCCCCTCCTTTTTAATAAAGGCGTCGATGCCCTTGATGACCGCACTGAGCATAACGGAGGGTCTCCTTTAAAGGGGCCTTGGGGGGCGGAAACCGCCCCCGCAAGGCATTATTGACGATTAACCGGTTTGCGCGATCGGAAGCGGGAGAAGGGTTACTCCATGCACTCGTCGATCCGGCCTTCCTGGATAATGGTGTCGTAGGGCCAGGGGGTGGCGCCGATGCGGGCGTCGCGCCACTCGGCAAAAGATCTTTTGAACTCTTCCTGAGAATCGAGCACTTTTTTCACAAAGGGATGTTTGGCTTTGACTTCTTCCAGGTATTTTTGGGCCACCTTGGTGAATTCCACGATGGTCTCCCGGTCCATTTTCACGATTTCGACCTTTTCCTTGAACCTTCGGATGGCCTCGGCGTTAAGGCCGTTGATCCAGTTGTAGGCCCAGAGCTGGGTCTCCTTGGCGCAGATGTCCACGATCCATTTCAGGTCTTCGGGGAGTTTGTTGTAGGAGTCCATGTTGAAGAACAGGCCGCACTGGATGCCCGGCTGGTGGATGCCCGGCTGGATGACGTATTTGGTGATCTCGTCGAATCCCATGGGGTAGTTGATGGCCGGGGAGGAGAATTCGGCCGCGTCGATGACGCCCCGCTCCAGGGCCAGATAGACTTCGCCGCCCGGCAGCGGGCTGACGGAGGCGCCCATTCTATTGAGGATGTCCATGGTCCAGCCAGGGGTCCGGACCCGCATTCCTTTGAAATCCGCCAGCTTGGTGGCGCGCTTGTTGGAGAAAAAGCCCATCTCCTGGCCGCACTGGCCGCCGGGCAGGGCAAAGAGATTGAACTTGCCGTAGAGTTCCTGCATCATCTCCAGGCCGCCTTTTTCATACAGCCAGATGTTGTATCCCTCGCCGTCCAGCCCCATGGGGACGGAAGCAAAGGCCACGAAGGCCTCGTCTTTTCCCTTCCAGTAACCGGGCCAGTCGTGGCCGACATCGGCTGAGCCCTTGCTCACCGCGTCGAAGCTCTGCATGGCGGGCACCAGCTCGCCGGCGGAAAAGGGCTTGATGTCCAGCCGTCCGGCGGAAGCCAGACGCACGCTGTCGCAGAAATGGGTGGCGATGTCGTAGAACAACAGTCCTTTGGACCAGGGCATGACCATCTTCCACCGGATCTTTTCGTCCGATGTTTTGAAGCGGACGCGCTTGGCTTCGTCGTGGCGGGGGTCTTCGCCGAACTTGCCGCGTTTTTCAGCGGCCATGGAATAGTTGGCGACGAGGCAGATGGACAGCAGAATGCCGAGGCCTAACACAAAGGCTTTTTTCATGGGTGTTTCCTCCTTGCTTACAGTTGATGATGCATCGGGTTGACGGTAACCTTTCAGTTCATTGAACGAGGGGGGCGCACCTCCTTTCTGAATTGAGATTGCCGAAGTCCAAAGGCGCGACGGATGGCGCAACGCCATGACTTGGTTCCTCTCTCATTGGTAATACCTTTTGTAGAATACCGAATGAATGGTTGTCAACAATAAAATAAAAATAACTTGAAAAATGTTTTGTTACCTGATAATTAAAGGGTATTTGAATGATGAATTCCATTCGGCGATCCATCATATAGGTCCAAAAATAAAGGTCATACCAATTTTAAAGACGGTGCGCGTCGGCCCCATGGCCGACCCCCAAAGGAGCGGTCATGCTGAGTCCTTCCCTGTTGAAATCTTTCGTGGAGATCGTCGGCCCGGAGAATGTCTTCACCGACAAGGCCGATCTCGTCGCCTATTCCTATGACGCGGCGGTCCTTGACGCCGTCGTGCCCGGCGCGGTCCTCCGGCCCGTCACCACCGAGGCCCTGGGCGCGGCCGTCCGGGTCTGCAACGAGAACAGGCTGCCCCTGACGGTGCGAGGGGCCGGCACCAATCTTTCCGGCGGGACCATCCCCGACGCGGGCGGCGTGGTCATCGTCACCAACGGCCTCAACCGGATTCTGGAGATCAACGAGGCCGACATGTACGCCCGGGTCGAACCCGGCGTGGTGACGGCCAAGCTGGCGGCGGCCGTGGAGGCAAAAGGGCTCTTTTACCCGCCGGATCCGGGCAGCCAGTCGGTCTCGACTTTGGGGGGCAACGTGGCGGAGAACGCCGGCGGGCTCCGGGGGCTCAAATACGGCGTGACCCGGGACTACGTCATGGGCCTCGAATTCTTCGATGTGGATGGAAATATAGTCAAGACCGGATCCCGGACCGTCAAATGCGCTACCGGGTACAACCTGACGGCGCTCATGGTCGGCTCCGAGGGAACCCTGGGGGTGCTCAAGGAGATCATCCTCAAGTTGATCCCCCTGCCGACTCACCGGAAATCGATGATCGCCGTCTTCGATAAAATCGAGGCGGCCTCCGAGACGGTGGCGGCCATCATCGCGGCCCGGATCGTGCCCGCCACCCTGGAGTTCATGGACAATTTCACCATTCGGGCCGTGGAAGCCGACAGCAAGGTGGGATTGCCCACCGACGCCGCGGCCCTCCTCCTCATCGAGGTGGACGGCCACCCGGCCATGGTGGAAGAGGACGCCGACAAGGTGGCGGCCATCTGCGAGCAGCGGGGGGCCTTAAGCGTCCGCGTGGCCGGGGACGCAGCCGAGCGGGACAAGGTCTGGGAGGCCCGGCGCCGGGCCCTGTCGGCCCTGGCCAAGACCAAGCCGACCCTGGTGCTGGAGGACGCCACCGTCCCGCGGAGCAAGATCCCCGACATGGTCCGGGCGATCCAGGAGATCAGCCGGACTTACGATCTGTCCATCGGCACCTTCGGCCACGCCGGCGACGGCAACCTCCACCCCACCATCCTGACGGACAAGCGGGACAAAGCCGAATGGGCACGGGTGGAATCGGCCATCGAGGCCATTTTCGACAAGGCCCTGTCCATGGGCGGCACGCTTTCCGGCGAGCACGGCATCGGCACGGCCAAGTCGGGCTTCATGGAAAAAGAGACGAGCCCGGCCACCATCGTCTATTCCCGCCGGATCAAGGCGGCCCTGGACCCCAACAACATCCTCAACCCCGGCAAGATCATAGGGAGAGCGGAAGGAGCCTGATCCCATGTCCGATATGAAGCGACTCGCGAATCTGATGAAGGAGCTGGAGGACCAGCTTACGGTCTGCATGAAGTGCGGCATGTGCCAGTCGGTCTGCCCGCTTTTCGAGCAGACCGGCCGGGAGGCCGACGTGGCCCGGGGCAAGCTGGCCCTTCTGGACGGGCTGGGCCGGGAGATGTTCGACGATCCCAAGGGGGTCAGCGAACGGTTGAGCCGGTGCCTGCTGTGCGGCTCCTGCGCCGCCAACTGCCCCAGCGGCGTCAACGTGCTGGAGATCTTCATGAAAGCCCGGGCCCTCCTGGCGGGGTATATGGGGTTGTCGGCGGTGAAACGGGCCGTGTTAAGGGGGATGCTCTCCCATCCGGGGTTCTTCGACCGGGCGGCTGAATGGGGGAGCAAATTTCAGGACGTCTTTACGAAGCCGGTCAACGACATGGTGGGCACCTCCTGCGCCCGGTACATGTCGCCCCTCATCGGCGACCGCCATTTCCGGCCCCTGGCCAAAACGCCCTTCCACAAGATCCTGCCGGAAAAGGACAGCCAGCCGGGCGCGTCGGGCATCAAGGTCGCCTTTTTCGTGGGCTGTCTCCTGGACAAGTTGTTTCCCAGCGTGGCCGAGGCCGCCGTCAAGGTGCTCGACCACCACGGCGTGGGCGTCTTCATGCCCTCGGGCCAGGCCTGCTGCGGCATCCCGGCGGTCTCCTCCGGCGACGCCAAGACCTTCGAGAAGCTGGTGCGCCACAACCTGGAGC
>JAABTM010000275.1 GCA_011389855.1 Desulfobacteraceae bacterium | reverse complement strand
GGCAAGAAGGGGAAGCCCCCTGTAGGGGGCTCGGGCATTTGAGCTGGAGGGAGAAGGGTATGGATCGGGGCGTACTGATTTGATTTTTTGCTGTAAATTCTGCTTCCCTTGGCGCCCCTACCAGGCCCGCGTACTGGCCGAACTCTCCGAGCACCTGGACGACGACCGGCTCAACGTCATCGCCCCGCCCGGATCGGGCAAGACGGTGCTGGGGCTGGAGGTGGTTCGGCGGCTGAACCATCCGACCCTGATCCTGTCGCCCACCATCACCATTCGCGATCAGTGGGTGGACCGGTTCGTCCAGCTCTTCTTGCCGGCGCCCCATGTCACGCCGGATTGGATCTCCTTTGATCCGGCGCGCCCGGCGTTTCTGACCGTTTCCACTTACCAGGCGCTTCACAGCCTTCACACCGGCGGCGCCGCCTCGGGGTGTAAAGACGAATCGGAAGTCCCGTCCGGGGACGAGACCGACGCGGACGATGAAAACGACCATCCCCGGGTTCGCCGCCCCAAATCCAAAAAACAGCGCCGCGGATCCTTTGATCCCCTGCGCCGGGCCGGCATCCGGACCATCGTGGTGGACGAGGCCCATCACCTAAAGAACGCCTGGTGGCGGAGTCTGACGGCCCTCCGGGCGACGCTGAAAAAGCCGGTGGTGGTCTCCCTCACCGCCACCCCGCCCTACGACGTTTCCCACGCCGAATGGTCGCGGTACAAGACCCTCTGCGGCCCGGTGGATTCCCAGATCGGCGTGCCCGAGCTGCTGCTGGAAAAAAACCTTTGCCCCCACCAGGATTACGTCTATTTTTCCCTTCCCGCGCCCGGTGAGGCCGGCCCCATCGCGCTCTTTCGCGAGGCGGTCCGGGCGTTTCAGGAGGAC
This sequence comes from Desulfobacteraceae bacterium, assembly GCA_011389855.1. GTDB lineage: Bacteria > Desulfobacterota > Desulfobacteria > Desulfobacterales > JAABSP01 > JAABTD01. The sequence goes on along the minus strand of JAABTM010000275.1, from coordinate 5,821 downwards.
ATTGTCCTCGATTTCGATTTCATCGACGCCGTTGAAGGCCATCCCTGGATGGTCTCGCCGGAAGATCATTTTGAAGCGATTTTCGAGCGGACCGAGGTCTTTTCCGCCATGCTGATCTTTCTCAACGCGGTGGACCGATGGATTGGCCAAGAGGCTTTGGACGCCCTGGGCGTCAGCCGGGAAGAGATGCCGCCCCTCGATCTGGCGTGGCTGGAGACCCTGTTGACCCATCTCCTTTTTCGGGATGAAGAAACCATAGAGGCTATGCCGGAGCGGATTTCCGACCGGCTCAAAACCATCCGCCGCCGGCTGGGCCGGATGGGGGCCGCGGCCCGCCGGAAAGTGGCTCTCCGGAGCACCGGCAAGATCCGCAAAAAACTCACCGCCAGCGCCGGCAAGCTGGATAGCATCGTCGAAATCGTGGATCGGGAGTCCGGGGCCCTGAAAGACGCCCTTCGGCTGGTGGTGCTGGCCGACTACATCCACGCCGGCGACATGCCGGCCGCGCCGGGCGAATTGAAGCCCCTCAACCGGATCGGCGTGGTTCCCGTGTTCGAGCGGCTCCGGCGGGAGCACCTGTGGGAGATCCGGCCGGGCATCCTGTCGGGGTCGCTGGTGGTTGTCCCGGAGTCGGCGGTCGCCGACCTGGAGATCATCGCCGTTGAAACGGGCGTCGATCACCGACAGCTTTCATTCGAGCCCCTGGCCCATGATCCCGGCTATTGCATCGTGAAAGGCGCGGGCGCGGCCGACGCCAAAATGGTCCGGATGATCACCGAGCTGTTCCGGCTGGGCCGCGTCAACGCGCTGGTGGGCACCAAATCCCTGCTGGGCGAGGGATGGGACGCCCCCTGGATCAATTCCCTCATCCTGGCCACCTGGGTCGGCTCCTGGGTCCTGTCGAACCAGATGCGGGGCCGCGCCATCCGGGTGGAGTCGGGCAACCCGGAAAAGACCGCCAACATCTGGCACCTGGTCTGCGAGGAGCCGGGGGTCCGGGAAGAGGGGGACGACATGGCGTCCCTGGACCGGCGGATGAAAGCCTTCGTGGGGGTCTCTGTTTCGGGGGACCGGATCGAAAGCGGCATCGACCGGCTGGAACTGCCCCGGCCACCCCGGGACGCGGCGGCCTTGGCGGCGCTAAACGAGCGAACCGTCCGGGACGCTGCGGATCGGGAGGGCTTGCGGAAAAAGTGGGCTTTGGCTTTGAAAGGGGGACGGGTTTGCGGCGCCATGATCCCGGCCCTGCGAACCCCGCGGCGGACCACCGCCGCGGTCCGGCCGCTGGTGGTGCGAAAGGTCCGGGGGATTCTGCTGAAACGGACCGCACTGGCGCTGCTGGCGTGGGCCATCCTCCTGGGATTCGCGCTATCCCTTGCCGACAGCCCGTTTTTCTGGGTTGTGGTTGCGACGGCGGCGCTGGTGTTTTTCGCCTGGCTCCCCCAAACCCTTCGCATCCTGTGGCGCTGGATTCGTCACGGACCGGACGGTGAAAGTTTGAGGCGGATCGGGGAAGCGGTGATCGGCGGCCTGGTCCACACCGGCGACATCCGTCCGAACAGTCCCCGGATAACGCTCCGGATCCTGAAGGAAAAGGACGGAGACCTCCGGATTCATCCGGAGGGCGGAACCACCTTCGAGCGCTCGCTTTTTCTGGACGCGCTGGAGGAAATTTTAGAGCCGGTGGAAAACCCCCGGTATCTCCTCCGGGAAACGCGAAAACGGAAGGGTGGCGACCGGCGAATCGCCTACTATGCGATCCCCTCGGCCATCGGCGGGAAAAAAGCGAATGCCGAACGGTTTCTGTCCCTCTGGCGGACCTTTGTCGGCCCGGCCGACCTCATCTACACCCGAACCCCGGCGGGCCGTAAGGAACTGGTCAAGGCGCGGCTCCGGACCCTTTCGGCGACCGACGCGCCCAGGGCCGAACGCCTGGAAATCTGGCGATAGGGTCCGGCCGCGCCATGCACGGCAGGGGGTAGACATCGGATATCGCTCGTTGCGTCCTATGGAAATATGATGTATAAGTGAAGCTCATTCGGCCAACTGTAGCGGGTTCCCCGCATCAATTCCACGAGGGCGATATGGCGGAAGAGGAAAAACCCAGGATTGGCGAGGTCTTGAACGATGTCATCGACATCATGGACATCGCCATGTGGGAGCTGGACCTCGACTATCGGGTGGTCTCCCACAACCGAAAGGCCCGACAGATCTACGGCGCCCGCGCCAAGGGGAATTTTTGCTACAACGCGGCCGCGGGCAGGGATACGATCTGCCCCAAATGCCCGGCGGAGATGGTCTATGCCGGCCAGGATAGCGGCCGCTCGGAGCACCGGCGCCGGGACGCCTCGGGCAAGGACATTTACATCGATCACCTGGCCACTCCCATCCGGGACCGGGACGGCAATCTCACCGGGGCCCTGGTCCTGATCATCGACATCACCCGCCACAAACAGATGGGGGCGGAACTCAAGCGCCACCGGGACCGGCTGGAACAAATGGTGGCCGAACGGACCCGGGCCCTGAGCGAGAGCAAGGCCCGGTACCAGACGCTCTATGAGACGTCCAAGCGGGCGGAGGAGGTCTACCGGTCCCTTCTGGATTCATCGGCCGACGCCATCGTCATCTACGACATGGAAGGGCGTCCCCAATTCGTGAGCCCGGCGTTTACGAAGATTTTCGGCTGGAGCTACGAGGAACTGGCGGGCCGCCGGATCCCTTTCGTGCCGGAATCGGAACGGTCGGCGACCACGCCCTATATCCAGGCGTTGATCGATCATGGAACCCCTTGCCACGGGTTCGAGACCAAGCGGTACACCAAAGACGGGCGGCTCCTGGACGTTTCCATCAGCGCTTCCCGGTATCTCGACCATCGCGGCGAACCGGCGGGCATGCTGGTAATTTTGAGGGACATATCCGAGCGAAAACAACTGGAAGCCCAGCTCAAACATTCGGATCGGATGGAGTCCGTGGGCGTTCTGGCCGGCGGCATCGCCCACGATTTCAACAACCTCATGATGGGGATCATGGGCAACACGTCGCTGCTGCGCCACGATATGCCGGTACACCATCCCTGGCAGGAGCGGCTGAAAAAGATCGAAAAGCTCATCGAGAGCGGCGCCCGGCTGACGTCCCAGTTGCTGGGGTATGCTCGGAAGGGGGCCTATGAAATCCAGTCGCTCAATCTGAACCGGGTGATCCGGGACACCGCCGAAACCTTCGGCCGAACCCGAAAAGAGGTCGTCATCCAACTGGAGCCGACGGACCGGTTGCCCCCCGTGGCGGCGGACGAATCCCAGATGGCACAGGTTTTGCTGAACCTCTTTATCAATGCCGCCGACGCCATGCCCGGCGGGGGGCGCCTCCATATCCGGACCGAGCGCGTCAAGGGGGATGGCGGGCCGTCCTGTTCATCCCGTCCCAACGGATGGGTCCGGATCTCGGTGGCGGACACGGGAACGGGGATCGACGCGGCGAACATCGACCATATCTTCGATCCGTTTTTTACCACAAAAGAGATGGGACGGGGCACGGGGCTCGGACTGGCCTCGGTTTACGGCATCATCAAATCCCATGGAGGGCATATCGCCGTGGCATCGGAAAAAGACAAAGGAACGACCTTCACCATCGATCTGCCGGCTTCGGACGGCAAGGCGACGGCGACGACGGGCAACCCCGGGAGAATCGACCCCGGCAGCGAAACGATACTGCTGGTGGACGACGAGGAGATCGTCCTGGATGTGGGGATGCAGATGCTCCAGGCCATGGGCTACACGGTGCTCGGCGCGGCCGACGGAACCGAGGCGATCCGGATTTTCGAGGAAAAGGCCGGCGCCATCGACATGGTGATCCTCGACATGATCATGCCGGGCATCGGCGGCGGCAAAACCTTCGACGCCATCAGAGAGATCGACCCCGGCGCCTGCGTCCTGCTCTCCAGCGGCTACAGCCAGGACAGCCAGGCGAAGGAGATCCTGGGGCGCGGTTGCAGCGGCTTCATCCAAAAGCCGTTTCGGATGGAGGATTTGTCGGTGAAGATTAAGGAGATTTTGGCTTGATCCAGGGTTCTATATGAAAAATCATATTGATCATATTGATCGGTTCAGCGCCGTTTTGACCGCGCTGAAAAAATATCAGGTCGAATATGTGCTGATCGGTGGGGTTGCAGTGATTCTTTACGGACTGGAGCGGGTCACGGCCGATCTGGACATATTCGTCAGAATGGGGCCGGACAACATCGACCGGTTGAAGGATGCATTGAACGACGTCTTCAGGGACCCGTCGATCCAGGAAATCACTTTGGAGGAACTTTCGGCATATCCCGTAATCCGATACGGAACACCCGATGGGTTTTACATTGACATTATGACCCGCATCGGCGAAGTCGCCGAGTATGAAGATTTGAAATGGGAAGAATTTGAATATCTCGGTACGCCCATCAGAATCGCCTCGCCCGAAACCCTTTTTATGTTGAAGCGCGATACGGTGCGTCCGAAAGACAAAGTGGATGCCGTTTTTTTAAGCGAACTGATCAGCCGCCGGGGGGCGGATGATCAGGAGACAGGCAAGGAGGAATAAGATGCCGATTCAAAAATTCAAATCCTTCGAGGACGCGGAAAAGGCCCTCTGGAATTTTAACCCAGATGACGCCTATTTCCAACGCGTCAGACGACTATTTGAATTCGCTGAAAAATTAAATCCGATCCGTTGCCCCCACGGCATCTTCAAGTTCAAAACCATCGAAGAAGCCAATCGCCACAGAGAGGAATGGATGCTGGCGCAGGCTGACAAAAAAAGATTCCGCAAAAAAACCGCTACCCAAGAATGAGCCCTTGGGGATCGCACTTCTCCCGTAAAATTTTCAGTTCCTCAACAGTAGGCGGGGCCACCTCGGCGGCCCGTGAAACATCCACCTCGAATCCCGTGTTCTCCGCCACCTTTTCCGGCGTAACGCCGGGATAATATCCCTCCAGATACATTCGTTTCGTTTCTTTATTGAACCGCATCACCGCCATGTTGGTGATCACCGACGCCGGGCCGCTGTCTTCCGACAGGCCGACTTCGGCGCGTCCGCCGGGGCCGTCCACCCAGCCCGGGCTGGTCATGTAGTCGAGGGTCTCAACGAATTTCCGCTTTTCGTGCTGCATGAAGATGATGGTGCGGTTCACGAAGGAGGCCACGTCGCAGGCGCCGCCGGAGCCCGAAAAGCGGACCTTGGGCTGCCAATAGTCGCCGATGACCGTGGAATTGAGGTTGCCGTAAGGGTCGATCTGTGCCGCGCCCATGACGCCCACCACCCGCTTGCCCGTAAACCGGTTCTGCATGGTGGCGAAGGCGTCGGCCAGGCTGCCGTTGACCGATGTGCCGTACATGACCCGGGGGTCGGCCACGGCCATGGGGACCTCTTCGAGTCTGGAATCGATGGCCCCGGTCTCGAAAAAGATGACGCTGTTGGGCGCGCTGATGTGCTTGGCGGCCATGGAGGCCACCATGGAGATGCCGGTGCCGCAGAAGACGATGTCGCCATCTTTAATTTCCCGGGCGGCGACGATGGTCATGAGTTCTTTCAGTGTATAGTCGGGCATGTGGGGTTGCCTTTGCTGTACAGGTCTGATCTTCGTTTTCGTCAGGTGGACGAGGTGGACTGTGTGGACCGGGTGGACGATGTGGACGCCGGTTTCATTTCCGGTCCAGGCCTGTGGCGTAGCCGGTGCGCGGGTCGGCCTTGATGGCGTCGAGCTGCTTCTTTCCGATGCGTTCCAGCAGTTCCTGGTGATCCTTCACGCCCCGGATGTATCGATTCAGGTAGTCCGGGTAGCGG
>JAABTM010000274.1 GCA_011389855.1 Desulfobacteraceae bacterium | reverse complement strand
GTTGATGAAGCACACAATATAGAAGATCAAACAAGAGGGTTAAACCTTGAATTTCTACTAACTACAATAAAGAATGATTGCCGGGAAGCCAACTTTCTGTTGATGACACCCGATATTTCAAATTCTCCTGATGTGGTTGACTGGTTGGCAGGAGACCGGGGGAATGTAATCAATTTAGAACTGGATTGGTGGCAGCCTAACGAACGGGTGGTAGGTGCCATTGAAGTTGAAGGCAGAGGAAGAAACTACAACCTAAATTTAAAAACGCTTCACACGAATAAGGGTAGTTACGAAATCGGTGAATCTATTCCATTACATCGCTTTACAGATGCTGATGAGCCTAAATCTAAGTTTTATGGAGGGAACGGCTCCAAAAAAAAAGTGGCCCAAAAACTGGCATCACAGATACTGGACATCAGTTCTCCAATTATTGTTTTAGCGAGACACCCTAATGAGACTTATGAAATTGCGGAAACGCTTTATGAAAATGCAAGGGTTGATTTTGAAACAGATGCGGATGTCGATTTATTGAAGCGTTTGGTATCATCTGAGCTTGGTAATGACTTCCCATTGGTGAAGTTGTTAGATCGCAGAATTGCCGTCCATAGTTCTGCATTACCCGATGAGATTAGATTTTTGATTGAAGACCTGATGACTCAGGAAAATAAGCTCCAGGCTTTGGTTGCTACAACGACCATTGCTCAGGGTATTAATTTTCCTGTTTCTGCTGTCATCATGGGTTCTTATAATTATCCTTTCACAGGAAATATGCCTGTTCGAGATTTTTGGAATTTGGCCGGACGTGTTGGCCGGGCGGGGCAAGAACAAATGGGTTGGGTTGGCATTGCTCTTAAAAATGATCAGGATTTATATCCTGTTACAGAATATGTAAAAAAAGCTTCTGATGATCTCTTATCCCAATTGGTTGGTGCAATTGATAATGCACTACGTCATGCGAATGAAAATTTTGAGAGATGGCTTTTTGTGGATGAAAGATGGTCTGCCATTCTACAATACATATCTCATTTAAGAATGCAAGTACAGCAGCAAGACGAATTCCTTGCTCAACTGGAACAAAAACTACAAGGAACTTTTGGTTACAGGCAACTACCCCAGGACAAGAAAACATTCTTGAGAAATAAAATCCGGGGCTACGCTGGTACTTTGACTCAGGAAATGGCAAAAAAATCCGACCAAACCGGCTTCTCTACCGTTTCAGTTAACCAAATGATCAGGCGTTTGGCGTTTGCCGGGCTTACTCCACGAGACTGGAATAAAAATCAATTGTTTTCTGAGCAGAATCAAAGCATGCAAAAACTCATAGGTATTATGATGAATACTTATGAGATCCGAAAGTCCATTGAAGAACTTAGCCCTGGTGACTTGATATTAGACCGCACCAGCATTGCACGTTTGGTAATTGATTGGGTCAATGGCCGGGATATTGCGAGTATAGCTTCAAGAATTTATCCAGGTGAAGAATCACAGAAAGCCATTCAAAAAACTACGAAAGCTCTCTATAAAGTTGTAGCGAATGCTGCAACGTGGGGGCTTTCAGCATTGCAACAAATGCCGACCAGTGGTTCGGATTGGGAAAATCTTTCTGATATTGAGAAAAAGCGCATGGCCAATCTCCCTGCCTATTTGCATTATGGAGTAAATACGGACGAAGGAGTATTGATGCGGAAAAATAATGTACTGAGAAGCGTAGCTAACCGTCTCGGAGAGTTGTACGGTGCTTCGGTTGAGGGAGAAATATTTAGTCAACCTTCATCATCTGTTGCTGATTGGATCGGTCAACAAAATGTAAATACCTGGAATCGGGTTCGTCCGGCTAACTCTCAATTATCAGGTGAAGACTATAAAAGGATTTGGCAGAAATTAAATGGTTTAATTTAAGCACGAACCATAACAATCGAATCAACTCGGACTGGCAAATCCGCTGCGCTCCTTTGCCAGCCGGTTATTCGGAACGTTATTTTTGCCTCTTGTCGATTTTGTGTGGGTAATATCAATATACAATTGATTAAGGGCGCTGCCTGGGCTGATAAAAATCAGCCAAAAGAGTCATCCAGAAATGCGTCCGGTTTTATCCCCTTGATGAGAATACATTGAGACAACTTGTTTCATCATAAATTCAATTTGTTATAGTCCTTATTCCTTAAAATCGCCGATTTTTATCAGCCCAGGCGTTGTTTTTTTATCCAGTATAGCATGCTGCGCTCAAGACTATAAAGGCCAAGCCTTCGGGTGCTCGCAGCCTTGACAGTCCTGGCTTACATGCTGTTCGGTGCTTGTCATTTCAATAGATTTCAAAAGGTTGGAAGTTGTTTGTCAGGATCGACCGCGGGGGCAGGTGTGTACGACCACGCCGGACTCTCGCAGTATCCGGCATGATGAAATTGCCGGAACGTCCTATATGCCCGATACCCCCGCGAACGGCCAGATATCGATGCGCCAGATCGGGATAGACCGTCGCCGCTGGCCGGGGGCTTACTCGTCGAGTTTACAAGCGTCCGAGGCCTTTTTCGATTCCACGTAATGGGCGGCAATAAGGGCGGCCGTGGCGCCGTCTCCAGCCGCAACAACGATCTGGCGGGCGTATTTGTCCCGCAAGTCGCCGATGGCGTAGATGCCGCGGATGGCTGTCTGGCATCGGTCGTCGGTGACCACGTAGCCTTCCGCGTTCAGCTTGATCCCCCGGGGCACGATGGCGGTGTTGGGATCGAAACCGATGAAGATGAAGGCGCCGTCGGCGGCCAGTTCCCGGGTTTCATCGGTCTTGACGTCCCGGATATCCACAGCGCAGACGGCGCCGTCGTTGGCCTTGATGGCGGTAACCACCGAGTTCCAGAGGATTTCGATTTTGCACTCGTCCATCACCCGCTTGGTCAAAATGGAACTGGCCCGCAATTCATCCCGGCGGTGAACGAGATAGACTTTCTCGGCGAGTTTGGCCAGATAGAGCGCTTCTTCGGCGGCGGTGTCGCCGCCGCCGATGACCACGACGGTCTTATTGCGAAAAAAAAACCCGTCGCACACGGCGCAATAAGAGACCCCTTTGCCGTAGTTGTCCTCTTCTCCGGATATCCCCAGTTGTCGCGGATTGCCCCCGGTTCCGAGGATGACGGCATGGCCTTTCAGCGTCTCACCGTCGTCCAGATGGACGGTGTGATGTTCCAAGCCCGGTTCGATGGCGGTGACCTCCTTGGATAGAATTTCCAGGCCATAGGCCTCGGCGTGCTGGGCGAATTTCTGGGAGAGTTCGGCCCCGCCTATCAATTCAAATCCAGGATAATTTTCCACTTCGGCGGACATGACCATCTGCCCGCCGGGCACGCCTTTTTCCACCAGCACCGTATCCAGCGCGGCGCGCATCGCATAAATTCCGGCCGTCAGGCCGCCCGGCCCCCCGCCGATGATAATCAGATCGAATATTTTTTCCGGCATGGATGATTTCCTCCTTGAAAGCCAGTCAAATTCAAATGGCGCGTTTTCTCTTACTTTGTGCCTTTGTCCCTTTGTCCCTTTGTCCCTCTCTTTTCAAGACGCATAAATCGAACACTCCCGCGCCCCCATGGCCGCTTCTTGCAGCGCTTCGGCGAATGTGGGATGACCGTGTACGGTCCGGGCGATATCCTCGGAACTGGCCCCGAACTCCATGGCCAGCACGCATTCGGCGATCATGTCGGCGGCCCGGGGGCCGATGATGTGGGCGCCCAGGATGCGGTCGGTTTCGGATTGAACAACGAGCTTCACGAAACCGTCCGTTTCGCCCATGCACCGAGCCCGTCCGGCCCCGGAAAAGGGGTAGGACCCGATGCAATAGGGAATCTCCCGCTCCTTGACCTGTTCTTCGGTGAGGCCGACGCTGGCCACCTCCGGCCAGGTGTAGACCACGGCGGGCATTGCGTCGTAGTTGACCTCTCCCGGCAGACCGTCCATGCATTCCACCGCTGCGATTCCCTCGAAAGAAGCCTTGTGGGCCAGCATGGGGCCGGCGATGAGGTCGCCGATGGCGTAGATGGATTGGACGTTTGTACGGTATTGTTCGTCCACAAGGATGTGGCCCGACCGGTCGTCGGTTTTCACGCCGACCGCGTCCAGTCCCAGATCCTTTGTGCGGGGTCGCCGGCCGACAGCCACCAGCAGCCGGTCGCATTGAAGGCTGTCTTCCTTGCCGTCGGCATCCAGGGAAAGGTTGACCTCTTTGTCGTCAACTTCGGCCCCGGTCACTTTTGTCTTCATCCGGAAGTTGATGCCCTGTTTGTCCAGGATTCGTTTCAGGGTCCGGCCCACCTGCCCGTCCAGGGTCGGCGTGATGGCCGGGAGCATTTCGATCACCGTCACCTCCGACCCCAGCCGACGCCAGATCGATCCCAGCTCCAGCCCGATGTAGCCGCCGCCGACCACGCCGAGATGTTCGGGCACGGCGTCGAAGGCCAGGGCCTCTGTGGAACTGACGATGCGCTTGCCGTCGAAGTCGAGTCCCGGCGGGCTGACCGGTTCGCTGCCGGTGGCCAGCAGGATGTTTTTGGCGGAAAGCGTGGTTTTTCCGTCGTCGCCCGCCACCTCCACCTTATCCTCGCCGACAAGTTTGGCGCGGCCCTGGATGACGTCCACCTTGTTGCCTTCCAGCAGCTTGCGGACGTTGTCGGTGAGATCCTTTACCACTTTGTCTTTTCTCGCCATCATCGTTTCCAGGTCGAGTTTCACCTCGCCGGCGACGATGCCGTGGTCCTTGAAATGCGTTTTGGCCAGATGGAAATATTCGCTGGAATCGAGCAGCGCCTTGCTGGGAATGCAGCCCACGTTGAGGCAGACGCCGCCCAAGCGGGGATACCGCTCGATGCAGGCGGTCTTCATGCCCAACTGCGACGCCCGGACCGCTGCAACGTAACCGCCGGGTCCGCCGCCGATGATGATAAGATCGTAGGATGTCTCTTTTTTCGCCATGGTTACATCTCCAACAGAATCCGTTCGGGGTTTTCGACGCACTCCTTGATGCGGCGGAGGAAGGTGACGGCGTTCCGGCCGTCCACGATCCGGTGGTCGTAGCTGAGGGCCAGGTACATCATGGGCCGGATCACGATCTCGTCGTCGATTACCACCGGCCGCTTTTCGATGCGGTGCATCCCCAGGATGCCGCTCTGGGGCGTGTTGAGGATGGGGGTGCTGAGCAAAGAGCCGAAAATCCCGCCGTTGGTGATGGTAAACGTGCCCCCTTCCATGTCGGAGAGTTCCAGCTTGTTGCTCTTGATCTTGTTTACATAATCGATGATGGACTTTTCGATTTCGGCAAAGGAGAGCCGGTCGACGTGCCGGATCACCGGCACCACCAGGCCCTTTTCAGATCCGATCGCCATGCCCACATGGTAATAGTGGTGGTAAAGAAAGTCGCCGTCCTCGATATAGGCGTTGATGGCGGGGAATTCCTTGAGAGCTTCCACCGAGGCTTTGACGAAAAACGACATCATGCCCAGGGAGATGTCGTGCTTTTTCTTGAAATCTTCTTTATAGCGGGACCGAATCTCCATGACCCGGCTCATGTCCACATCGTTGAAGGTGGTGAGCATGGCCGTGTTGTTTTTTGCTTCCAGAAGGCGGGCCGCGATCCGCTTCCGGATGGGGCTCATGGCTTTCCGCTCGGTCTTTTCTTCCGGCTCGGCCGCCGGCCGTTGGGGCGTTTTTTCCTTCTCCGCCTTCTCCGTCTCTTTCGCCACATCTTTTTCTTTGGGCGCCGATTCTTTTTCCAGATAGGCGATCACGTCGCCCTTGGTAACGCGGCCGCCGGGGCCGGTTCCTTTGACCTCGCCGGGGTCGATCCCTTTTTCCGACGCCAGGCGACGGACGGAAGGGGGCAGGATTCTCTCGCCGGGGGTGTCGGCGTCGGGTTTTTCAGCCGCCGGTTTCTTTTCGGAGGGGGGCGGGGTTTCTTCCGCCTTCTCGGCTTTGGCGGGTTCCGGCTTTTCTTCCTCCTGTTCCGGTTCTTTCTGTTCCGGTTCTTTCTGTTCCGGTTCTTTCTTTTCCGATGCGGCTTTTTCCGCCGCCTTTTGGTCTTTCTCTTTAGGTTCTTCCTTCTCCTTCTCTTTGGCCGGGGCCTCGGCGGCCTCTGAATCGATCGTGCCGACCACGGCGCCGATGGAGACGGTCTCGCCCCCCTCCACCTTGATGTGGAGCACCCCGGCCGCTTCGGCGGCGACCTCCACGGTCACCTTGTCGGTTTCGATGACGAAGATCTCCTCGTCCTTCTCGACACTGTCGCCGTCTTCCTTGTACCACTCGGCCAGGACGGCTTCCTGCACCGATTCGCCGACGCTGGGCACTTTCACGTCTATTTCCATATGAAGTCCTTTCGTTTCGTTCGGCAATCCGTCATTTTTGAGCGCTTCTCTTTTGTCGCTGTCCGAAGCAGATCCGTTTCCATATCATCATCCCCCCTGATACCGGTCCGATGCCTTCAGTTGATCGGCGGGCGGTCCGATGGCCTCTTCGATGATAGCGGCCTGTTCCCTGCGGTAGATTTGAGGATAGCCGGTGGCCGGGCTCGAGGATGTTTTTCGCCCGATATAGCGGACGGGGCCGTCCAGCAGAATCTCCAGTCGGGGGCCGATGAAACTCCAGGCGCCCATGTTGGCGGCCTCTTCCTGGACCCAGCACCATTGATCCACGGTCGGATACTGATTGACCAGTTTTTCGAGGCGGGCCC
>JAABTM010000273.1 GCA_011389855.1 Desulfobacteraceae bacterium | reverse complement strand
ACATCCATGTCGATGGGATTTCCCTCGCCGGGATTGTAGGTTTCCGTCAGCAGTTCCCCGAACCAGCAGACCAGTCCCGGCTGCCCCCGGGTGGCCTCGAATACGCTTTGCACCACGGCCGGTTCCACCGCCTGTCCGCTTTCTTCCTGATACTGCCGGAACAGGTCCGTCACTTCTTCTTCCACGAAATTGGGCACATGCAAGGACCGCTGGATGTTGAACGGCGATCCCCGCTCGCTTTCCACGCCCAGGACCGCGCGAACGCCGGTCAAGGCGAGGCCGTGGAGGCAATTGGACCGCCGGTCCAGGTACATTTCCCTGAACCTGCCCACGATCAAGTCCAGCAAGTCCGGCGGCGCCATGTCCACTTCGTCGATCAACAAAATCAAGGGTTTTTCCCACAAGCCCTTGTCTTTTGAAAACAGATACCAAAATTCTTTCCAAGTTTTCACCACTGGATTGCCCGGCAGCCCGATTTCCAGAACATCTGAAAACGCCGCGGGAAGCGCCACGCCGCCGGTGGGTTGGAACCGCAAGCCCCGCAAGTCTCCGAAAGAAAAACAATGAATCGAAAACCGGTCCTTGTATCGGTTTTCGATTCTTTGTTTCGTTTGATGCATGACCCAGGTCTTCCCGGACTGCCTGGGCGCCCACAAGGTAAAATAACGACCGCCTTTTTCAGGATCGCCGATCAACTGTTCCGCGCATCGGTTCACCAGATCGTCGCGCCCCACGCAAAAATGCGCTTCGCAATCCACGGGGCCGTAGGAATTAAAGCGTCTCATTTTGTCTCCATGCCGTTGTATTGTCTTCAACCGTGATGCCGTTCAGAGAAAAATCATAAATGATATCAAACCGGTCGGCAAGGCAAAATGTCGTCTGGCGGGGCGCCGGCTTGAACAACGCCCCCTGTGGCCGCCTGTCCCTTTTTGCCTCACCATCGTTGCCCATTAATATCCTTAACATAATTCAGTCCTTTAAATCCCCTTCAATCCTTGATTGACCCTGTTTTTCTCTGTTCGGGCCGCAAAAACGCCGCCCGCGACTCCGGCGCGGAAAGGCGGTTTCTTGGCGGCGCCGCATCTTGTTTGTCGTGTATAGATTACTAAATTTACAATAAATCAATCTATTCGGCTTGCTTTTCCCGACGCTCCGTTCGATCCATCTTCCTTCCCGGCATCATAATTGCAGTAATGCGTGTATTTAACGCCAGGGGAAAGGAGGGGATAGCCGACGACAACAGGATTGGGAAATGGGGAGGGCCGGCTGTCATAAAGGCGCGGCTCCGAAAAGTTGACCGATGAAAAGAGGAGGTAGTTTCCATGAGCGACTACGAATGCGAACCCACCAAATGGCAGGAAATGAAAGCGCCGGTGGATGGGGGTCGCGACGGGTATCAGACCAAGAGCTGGCATCCACCCAAGGAAAACTGGGGTCCGTTTACCGAAAAGGGACCCGCGCCGGTGTGGTTCGCGGAGGCCAATGCCACCAACTGGACCGAGTCGATGATCTGCAAGGCCAAGGATCTGTTCTACGAGGCCAAGATGAACGAGTGTTTCGACAAGGGCGACGAGGTGGCCATCAAGATCCATTATGGCGAATGGAACCGGACGGCCATCCTGCGGCCGGAGTACATCGCGGCCATCGTGGAAGAGGTCAAGGCCTGCGGCGGCCATCCTTACGTGGTCAACGACACCACCTTGTCGTACCACATTTTCAACTCCATGGCCTATTCCAATTACCAGTTGGAAGGGGCCATCCGCCACGGGTACACTGACGCCACCTTCGGCTGTCCGGTGCTCATCGCGGACGGGTTCTCGGGCGAAGACGACTATCGGGTCGAGATTCCCGAGGGGTTGATCCTCAAAGAGACCTATATCGGTCGGGCCGTGGCGGAAGCCGACGCGATGATCGTTCTGGGTCACGCCCGGGGGCACGCCATCACCATGTACGGCGGCGCCTTGAAGCAGTTGGGCATCGGGTGTCAGTCCAAACGCGGCAAATATATCACCCATCTGGCCCACTGGGGCGATCCCCATGACGCCATCGGCTGGCCCAAGTTTACCGACCAGTGCCCGGGCAAGGCCTGCAAATTCCATCAGATGTGCGACGATTCCTGCCCCCGGGGCGCCCATCACGTCACGGAGCACGGCAAGGTCTGGGATCCGTCCAAGTGTCGCCTCTGTTACTCCTGCCAGGTGACCTGCATCTTTTCGGGGATGACCGGCATCACCTTCGAGGAGAACTACTTCCCCAACGCCATGATCGCCCATGCCGACGCGGCCCTGGGCGCCCTCAAGTGCTTTGAAAAGGGGAAGGTGGGCTACATCAACCACGCCATCGACGTGGTGCCCGAGTGCGACTGCTTCCCGTGGGCCGGTTTGGCCATCTGCCCCGACGTGGGCCTGTTTGCCGGCAAGGATCTGGTGGCGGTGGAGATGGCGACCCTGGAGGCCATTGACAACATGCCCATCAGCCCCGGCTCCGTGGCCGAGGAAAAAGGGTGCAAGCCCGGCGACGATAAGTTCCGCATGGTCAACGGGTTCAGCCCGAGAATCACCATGGCGGCGGCTGAAAAGATCGGGCTCGGCACCCAGGAGTTCAACCTGATCAACTACGAACCCGTGCTGACGCCGGAAAACGCCGCCAAATGGCAGGTTCGGCCGGGCGGCAAACCCACGACGGTCAAGCTCCGGGAAACCTTTCACCGGCACGATCTGGCCACCGAGGTCATGCCGTTTAATCGAACCGAGTACAGCAAGGACTGGGTATTCGACGAATGGAAGAAGTATGATCCGTTCAAGGGAGAGTCGGCTTAAGCGCCGTTAATCACCGGCGCAAAGGCGATCCTTAGCGAAAGTGGAGATTCAGGGGAGGGCGAGCCGCCTTCCCCTGACATCGGGATGAAAGGAGAATCGAATCCATGCAGCAGGTGACCTGGGTGGACCTGGCGGCAATGACCGTTGACAACACGGTCTCCCACAAGCTGGATCGGCTGGTGGCCGCTTCGGGCGCGGCCGAAAACATCTCCGACGGGATGCGGGTGGCCCTCAAGATCAACACCGCCGAGGAGGGATACGAGTACGGGTTGCGACCGGGCTTTATCCGGACGGTGGTCCGGGCCGCCAGCCGCGCGAGCAACAATTTGTCCATTGTCTGCGACGGGCCGCGGCTGGTGGATTACTGGAAGCGGTCCAAGGCCAACGTCTTTATGGAGGCGGCCACCGCCCACGGATATTCCAACGAGACCCTGGCGGGCCATTTCGTGATCAACGGCGGGTTCAGCGGGGACGAGGGGGACTTGTTTCCCTGCGGATCAACGGAATCGATTCTGGGCGGCGTCGAGGTGGGGACCGTCATCTGCCGGAGCGATGCGCTCTGGGTGCTGTCCCATGTCACTCTCCATCCATTGTTCGGCGTCGGCGGCGCCCTGCTCAACGGCGGGTTTGAATGCCTTTCCGGCCGGGCCCGCACCCGGCTTCTCCAGGGGCTCAACCCTTACCTGTTCAACGGCGCCCGCCCCGACGGGGCCAAGGTCGCGTCCTTTCATCAACGGGCCCTGGAAGCGATTCACGGGGTCAAGGCGTCCGTGGACGGGCGCATATTTTTCATCAATTGCCTGTGGGACGTGACCCCCCAACCGGAATACTACCCCTTCAGCGGCCGGCCGGTCATGGAAAACCTGGGATTCCTTGCCAGCCGTGATCCCGTGGCGCTGGACGCCGCCACCTACGATCTGATGATGGCGCGCATAAGCGACGCCGGGGACCGACCGGCGATCGATTTCACCGGCGTGCTGAAAGAGGCCGAAGCGCTGGGCCTCGGAAGCCTCTCTTCGGAAATTCAACGACTTTCGTAAACTATAGGAGAACGCAATGGAGCCCAACCGGAGCGAATTCATCGAGAGACAAAGACAACAATTGACCAAAGAGGGGGCCATCGCCGACGCTCTGAAGCATGTCCGGTACAAGATCGCCGTTCTTTCAGGCAAGGGCGGAGTGGGCAAAACGGCGGCGACGGTGAATCTGGCGGCGGCCCTCAAAAACGCCGGCAACAAGGTGGGCATCTTCGACGCCGATCTTCACGGGCCCAGTGTGCCCAAGATGCTCGGAATCAAAAAGGAAGCGCCCCTGAACGGCGCCTTCTGGCTCGACCCGGTGGTCACCGAATCGGGCGTCAAGGCCCTTTCCGTGGCCCTGTTCTGGCCCGGAGAAATGACGCCGGTGATGTGGCGGGGACAGACCAAGAGCCGCACCATCCGGCAGTTGCTGTCGGCCGCCAAATGGGGCGGGCTCGATTACCTGCTGGTGGACCTGCCCCCGGGCACCGGCGACGAACCCACGGCGATCCTCAAATCGATCCCGGACCTGGACGGCGTCGTCATCGTCACCACGCCCCAGGAGGTTTCCACCCTGGTCTGCTCCAAGGCCATCAACGCCTCCCTTTCGCTGGGGGCCAGGGTTTTGGGGCTGGTGGAGAACATGAGTTCCTACACCTGCGAATGCGGCGATACCGTCTACCTGTTCGGCAAGGACAAGGGCCGGCAGCTCGCCCGCATGATGGAAATCCCCTTTCTCGGATCGATCCCCATCGATCCCCTGTTCTCGGAGGCGGCCGACACCGGCGTGCCGGTGGTCAATCTCCATCCCAACAGCCTCACCGCCCAGGCTTTCGGAAAGATCGCCGAAACCATCAGCGGCGGGCTGCCGCACAAAGAGGTGGAAGCGGCGCCGCCGGAAGAACACCATGTCTGCCCCGGCGCCGGCGGCGGCCACCATCATCACCATAAGCACGGCCACGGCGAAGGCTCTCATTGCAGCCATGGCCACCTGCATCATCATTGACGATATGACGACATGTTCGGATACCGCCTTCAGGCGGCGCCCCGAGCTTAATAATTTTTTTCCTTAGACATCATTTTTAAACTTGTGAACGAAAGGAGCATGCATTGAGCGAACAGAAAATGGGCACCAATTATGCCCGGGACCTTATCGAAAAATTCAGAAGCACGGCCGAAAAGACGGGTTACCCCGAAGTGAAGGAGAAACTCACAAAAGTCTGCGACGACCTGGAACCGCTGGTCAAGAAACTCTATTTCAAGACCCAGAAAGGCACGGAGGACATGAAATCCCTGGCCGAACAGGCCCAGGATCTGGACGCCAAGCTCGACGCCTGCAAGGCGGCGGAGGAGGCCGAAGGGGTCTGCCAGCCGTTTTTCGATGAACTGGAAAAGATCATCAAGCACGTCAAAACCATGAAAGTCCGCATGACCTGAAAAAGGGGCGCGCCATGGAAATGGATCCAAAGGATAAAGAGATGGTTCGGGACGTCACCCGGATGGGCGTCCGCACGGCGGTGCTGCTCAGGGGCGTGATGCTTCAGAAGGTCGATGCGGAAACGCTCCGGTGGGGTCTCGAAGAGATCGATCCCGACCGGTTGATGGAAAAATACATGGGCGGCCCCGACAGCCTGGTCAACCGACCCGACTGCGTCCACCTCCTCAACCTGCTTCATCTGGTTTACAGCCTGAACGGGCAGCTCGACTACCAGATGAGAGAGTACGGGCTCGATTCCCTGAAGGACGATCTCCAGGAAATCAACGCCAGTTTGCAGCAGGTGGGGGAGCAATTTGAATTGGAAACTTTGAGGGAAGCGATTTAGTGGGTAGTGGGTAGTGGATAGTGGACAGTGGTCGGTGATTAGTGATTGGTAATTAGAGCCTATTTTTAAGGAGAAAATGAATGAAACTTGAAGGAAAAGTGGCCATCGTCACCGGCGGGGCCCGGGGCAACGGGTTGGCCGCCGCCAGGTGCATGGCCGAGGAAGGGGCGGACATCGTCATCGCCGATATCTGCGCGGACATGAAGACGATCCCTTATAAAATGTCCACGTCCGAAGGCATGGAAAAGGCGGTCGAAGAGATCAAATCCATGGGCCGCAAGGCCATCGGGGTCAAATGCGACGTTCGTAAGAATCCCGAGGTCAAGGCCATGGTGGACGCGGCCATGAAGGAATTCGGCAAGATCGACATTCTCGTCAACAACGCCGGCAATTCCTCCATGATCGCCATCGCCGATATGGAAGAAGAAACCTGGGACGAGGTCCTGGACACCCACCTGAAAGGCATGTATTTATGCTGTCATCATGTGCTGCCCCATATGATCGAGCAGGGAAGCGGCAACGTGGTGAGCATCTCTTCGGTGGGCGGCCAGCGGGGCTTCGGCATGGGCGGCCATTACTGCGCGGCCAAGCACGGCATCATCGGCCTCAACAAGTCCATCGCCATGGAGGTGGCCGACCACGGCATCCGGGCCAACGTGGTGTGCCCGGGCACCGTCTGGACCGACATGATGAAGGGCATCGCCGAGTTCTTCGGCATGGACGACGAAGAAGAAGCCAAAGAGCAGTTTTTCGCGGGCCATCTCAAAAAGGAACCCGAGGTGAGCCCCGAAGACATCGGCAAGGCCGTGTGCTGGCTGGTCACCGACGACGCCAGGTGCATCACCGGCAACATGATCACGGTCGACGGGGGCTGGACCTGTCAGGCCCCGTAATCCCCGCAACCAGACCTCCGGGGTTTTGAAAACCCCGGAGGTCTTTCAACAAAGGAGGTGATAAAGGAATGGATCAGGAGATCAGGGACAAAGAAGTCGAAGTCAAGGAAGACGTCGTGACCGAACAGCCTGTCATTCTCGAAGAGATCAACGTCGAGGAACTGGCGGTTGACGGCATCTGCGGCATTTACTAAGACCTAACCCCCC
>JAABTM010000272.1 GCA_011389855.1 Desulfobacteraceae bacterium | reverse complement strand
TTTTACGGGTTCAGCCTGGGGTTTCAACCCGAGGCGGCGGGGCTGCTCGATTTTAATTGAAATCAAACTGAGCGATCATTAATAGTGGTATGTTCATTCCTGAAAACCGCCTAAAACCGTCCGCTTCCCGATAATATGGACTTCATCCTCGCCGGCGTCCTGGAGGCTTTCGCCCTGCTGTTCAGGGGAGATCCGGAGGCGTTTTCGGCCATATCGGCCACCCTCCGTGTCTCCTCCTACTCCATGACCGCCAGCCTGCTCATCGGCATCCCGGCCGGCTTCGCCCTCGGTTACGGCGAGTTCCCGGGCAAGCGGCCGCTGCGGCTGCTGGTGGACACCCTTCTGGCCCTGCCCACCGTCTTTATCGGCCTGCTGGTCTACGCCCTGCTCACCCGGCGGGGCCCCCTGGGCGAATGGGGCCTCCTGTTCACCCTGCCCGGCATCGCCATCGGTCAGACGATTCTGGCCCTGCCAATCGTGGTGGCCCTGACGGCCACGGCGGTGGAGAGCATGGACGCCCGTCTCCACACAACTCTGACGACCCTGGGGGCCGGCCGCCGCCAACTGGCCCTGAGCACACTGTGGGAGGGCCGGTTCAGCATCCTGGCCGCCGCCGTCACCGCCTACGGACGGGTCCTCACCGAGGTGGGGATCTCCATGATGGTGGGCGGCAACATCAAATGGCACTCCCGGACCATCACCACCGCCATCGCCCTGGAAACCAACAAAGGACAGTTCGCCATGGGCATCGCCCTGGGCCTGGCGCTGCTGGCCATCGCCTTCGTGGTGAACCTCTCGCTTTCGTTTCTGCGGAACCGGTAGGGTCTCATTCATTCACGGGTATTGGCTTTTGACATTTGTCCGAAATTCGGGTAAAAGTCGCTCCAAGAGACAACATCATCGCAACGGCGGCTTTCCGAAAACGGATCTATTCTGGCGTGAGGACGTATCGATATGAGATGGGGTCGGCACATCATCGTAACCATTGGTATAGGCGCAGTCTACGGCGTCGCGGCCCTCTTTATGGGCGAACAGCTTGCGGAGTGGGTGGGTGGATCGGGATCCCTCGTCTGGATCACCGCCGCCCTCATCGGCGTCAATCTGGCGGCCCTGCTCCTTTACGGCTTTTTGCGGGAGGAAAAACAACCGCTACCCGTCTTCCTTTCGGCGGTTGTCCACCTGTTCCTTTTTTTCCTCCTCCACCGCCAGCTCTTCGCCCTCTCCCCCGAAATCCATTACGACGCCGCCGGAACGCCCGCCCCCACCGACTGGCTCGCTTTCCTGGGAAGCCGCGTCATCGACGCGCTGGATCTGCCGGATCTGCTGGCGGGCTTCGGCCTCACCGATCTGTCCGCCATCTCCGCCAAAAGCGCCGCGGCGTCGGCCGGCCTCGGGGTCATGTCCGCCCTTATCGGCGGGCTGGCCGTCGTCGGCCTTCTGAAATGGACGGCCGCCCGGCTCTCGGGCGAGGACGAACTGCCCGCGCCGCTGAAATGGGGCGGCACCGGGGCCCTGGCCGCCTCGGCCGTGTTGATGGCGGTGATCGCCTGGCTCGACAACTGGCCCGCGGTCCCCATGGCTCTCTGGCCCCTGGAAAACCTCATCACGGTGGTCGATTTCCCCGATCTGCTCGCCATTTTCGGTATAGGGCTGGATCACCCCGATCCGGGAATCGTTTTAACCGCCCTCGCCGCCGTCTTCCGGCTGGCGGCCCTGGGCCTTTTCATGGTTCTCGGCGCACGGCTTTATCAGCACCTTTCCGGCGGCGCCAAACCGGCCATCGACGATCTGGCGGCGGTGTTTCTTTCCGCCGAGCACCCCCTTGAAGAGCGGGTAGAGGCCATCCGGACCCTGTCCCGGTACGGCGCTTTCGCCGAACCGGCCATCCCGCATCTCATCAAGGCCCTGGCGGACGAAAATCCGGAGGTCCGGGGGGCGACCGCGGAGACCCTGGGCGTCATCGATCCGGAATGGCCCCGGCACGAGGCCGTTTTAGAGGTCCTCCCCGACCTCATCAAATCCCTTAAAAGCCGGGACAAGGGAACCCGGGTCGCCGCCGCCGAGGTGATCGCCGTCATCGGGCCGCCGGCGGAATCGGCGGTGGATCGGCTGGCCGCCGGGGTGAATGATCCGGACGGAGAGGTCCGGGCCGCCATGATAAAGGCCCTCAAGGAGATGGGACCGGCGGCGGATAAGGCCGCGGATCCGCTCATCGGCCATCTGACGGATAGCGATGAAGAGACCCGGGAAGCGGCCGCCGATACGCTCATCGCCATCGGCGATCCGGCGATCCCCGCCCTGGTCAAAACCCTGACCAGCGACGACGACGACCTGCGCCGGAAGGCGGTGGCGACCCTGGACGCCATCGATCCGGAATGGCCCCAAAGCGACAGAGTGCGGGAGGCCCTGGACCATTTCACCGAGACCCTCCGCACCGGTTTCGGCGGCGTGCGCATCGCCGCCATCGAGGCCCTGGCCGGACTCGGCCCGGGGGCCCGGGAGGCCCTGCCCGACCTGGTCGCCGTGCTCATCGACGGGGACAAGGATGTCCGGAACGCCGGCGTCAAGGCTCTCAAAAAGATCGATCCCAAATGGTTCGGGAGCCAGGAGGCCAAAAAAGCGGCCCCCGACCTGCTCAAGGCCCTGGTGGACAGCGACAAGAGCGTCCAGGCCACCGCCGCCAAAGTGCTGGAAAAGGTAGAGCCGGAATGGCCCGTCCAGGACCATGCCAGGGAGGCAATCCCCCATTTCACCGCCGCCCTGGACCACGGCCTTGAAACGGTCCGGGTCGCCGGGGCCGATACGTTGGGACGCATCGGTCCCGCGGCAAAGGAGGCGACGCCCAAACTGATCTTGAAACTGTCGGACAACGATCCGAAAGTCCGCGCCGCCGCGGGGGCGGCCCTGACCAGGGTCAACCCCAAATGGCGGGAAGACCCGTCGGTGGCCGGCGCCATCCCCGCGCTCGTGGAAGACCTTACCGCCGACGACTGGCGCAAACGGTCAGCCGCCGCCGGCGCCCTGGGGGAGATCGGGCCGGACGCCTCCGAAGAAGCCCTGCCCCCATTGGTGGATCGGTTGGCGGACGGCGATAAAAACGTCCGCCTCACCGTCCGGGCCGCCCTGAAAAAAATCGATCCCCAGTGGCCGCGAACAAAAGCGGCCCGAAACCGAATCCCCGAACTCATGAAATCCCTGGGAGAAAGCCAGTGGAGCGCCCGGGCCGCAGCCGTGGAAGCCCTGGGCATCTTCGGCCCCTCCGCCGCCAAACTGATCGCCCCACGCCTGGCCAAGGTCATGAACACCGACAGCATCCCGGATGTCCGGGCCGTCGCCAAAAAGACGCTGGCGAAGGTGGATCCGGGGGGGAAGTTTCATTGACGAGCCTGTCTGAACCGCTGATTCACGCGGATTGAGCTGATTCCGCGGATAAATCATGAGCACGCCTATCTACCAGATAGATAAACTGGCTCACTATTATAATGGACTACCGGTGCTTAAACTGGATACGTTCTCCGTGGAGAAAGCCGCCATTCTCGGGCTGGTGGGCCCCAACGGCAGCGGCAAAAGCACCCTGCTGAAGCTCCTGGCCTTCGTGGATCGCCCCACCCAGGGCCAGATCCGGTTCAACGGGAAACCCGAAGTCCCCTTTTCCGACGAGGTCCGCTTCCAGGTCACCCTTCTCACCCAGGAACCCTATCTGCTCAAACGGTCGGTTTTCGATAATATAGCTTACGGCCTGCGCATCAGACACGGCCGGAAAGATTTCCGTTCCCAGGTGGCGGACGCCCTCTCCATGGTGGGCCTCGAACCGGACACCTTCACGCACCGCAAATGGAACGAACTTTCCGGCGGCGAAGCTCAGCGGGTGGCCCTGGCGGCCCGGCTGACCCTGCGGCCCGAGGTTCTGCTCCTGGATGAGCCAACCGCCAGCGTCGACGGCGCCAGCGCCCAGATGATCCGTGAGGCGGCGTTGAACGCCCGGAAGGAATGGGGGACGACATTGGTGATCGCCAGCCACGACCGGGAATGGCTCCACGCGGTCTGCGACGATGTGGTGCATCTGTTTCGGGGTCGGCCGTTGGGGTCTTCGGCGGTGAATATCGTTTACGGGCCCTGGGAAAAGGGGGCGGATGGGGTGTGGGGGAAGCGGCTTTCGGATGGGCAGCGGTTAGTTGTGCCGACGCCGCCGTCGGCCGATGCGGTGTTGACCGTCCCGCCCGAGGCGATCACGCTTGGGTCGGAGTCCGTTTTCCACAACGATCCGCGTTGCATCAGGGGAACCATCGCCGGTCTCAATCTAAAAACAAAAACAAAGACGCCCTCCTTAATCGCAACCACCCGTTTTTCAGGCATCAACCTGTCCGTTCAAATCGACCCCGGGCAGGCGGAAAAACAGGGAATCTATCCGGGAAGACAGGTCGCGGCAAGGCTTTCCGAGGCGGACATGGCATGGGTCGGGGAGGGGGATCAAAAAAACCGAACCCAAATGGAATCGAGGCGGATTCATGGCGGATGACGCGACAAAATTCGGGCTGATGCGCCACGCCCAGACGGTGTGGAACCGGGAAGGGCGGATTCAGGGACAGATGGACTCGGACCTGACGGCCTCGGGGGAGGCGGCGGCCCGGTCCTGGGGAGAGATCCTGAAGGGCCGGCCGTGGGGCCGGATACTGGTCAGCGACCTGGGTCGGGCCCGGCGGACCGCCGATCTCGTCAACGCGTCCCTGGGGCTGCCCGTGACGGTGGAGCCCCGGCTCCGGGAGCTGAACTGGGGCGGATGGGCCGGGAAAACCGTCCGGGAAATCCGGGATCGGTTTCCGGGGTTGCTCGAAGCCCAGGAGGTCAGGGGGTGGGGCTTTTGTCCGCCGGGCGGCGAGTCCCGCTTAGACCAGTTCGAGCGGTGTCGGGACGCCCTGGCCGACGCCGCCCGCCAATGGCCCGGCGAAACCCTTTTGACGGTGACCCACGGCGGGGTTCTGAGAACCCTGATTTACCGGTTTTTGGACCGGGCCTTTCTGTCGTCGGAATCGGCGGTGATCAAGCCCTATCATCTCCACTGGTTCTCCGTGGAAAACGGCCGCCTCGATCCCGACCAAATCAACGCCCTAACGCTGGGCCATGGCGCGTCGGAACATTTCGATAAGAGCGTCCTGTGAAAACACTTCAGCATTTCAGGCGCCGCCATCAAAGGCTCGCGCCGCTCTCCATTTTTCCAAACGCCCGCCGATAAAATCGATGACGGCTTTGTGGGCTCCGGCGCCCCGGCCCCCGACCCAGACCGGCGGGCCGAAGGCGAAATGGACGTTTTTGGTCGGGTCGATGCGGCCGAACTCCTTGACGATGCGGCCGTTGGCCCAGGCGTCGGTGAGGAGGGCCAGGGGGATCACGGGGACGCCGGCTTTACCGGCGAGCTTGACCCCGATGGTGTTGAACCGATGGGGGTCGAAATCGAGAGTGCGGGTGGTCTGGGGGAAGACGATAATGGAGACGCCCTGTTCAAGCCGCCGCCGGCCGCCGTTCATGACGGCCTTGAGATCCTGACGCGGGTTGTCCCGGCCTACCACGATGGGATCCCGGGATCCCATGACGTGCCTGAAGACGGGGTATTCCATCAGGCTTTTTTTGATCACGAAAGTGACGTTCCGCAGGGGCTGGATGACGCCCGGCAGGATGACGGTCTCCAGTACGCTCATGTGGTTGCCGATGATCACGCAGGGACCGGTCAGGTCGGCGATGTGTTCGACGCCGGAGATCCGGACGCGAATGCCGGTGCGCTCAAGAGCTTTGAGGGCCGCGAAGCTGCTGCGGGACCAGTCTTTGTAGCCGTAGCGGCCCCGCTTGGCCCTGATGCTGGCTTTCCAGACGATGAAGATGAGCCGACTGTAGAAGGCGAGCCCCGGAAAGGACTTTGCAAAGGGACTTGCAAAGGTTCCGGGAGCGGTGCGGTATCCGGTTCGAGGGAGGTTCAGGGGCGTCACGGTGGGATGATCATTTCCTCAAAAAATGGGGACGGCCGTTGTCGGGCTGTCCCCATCCCGATGAATGGTTGTCGGGCTGCTCCGTTCTTTCGGTCTCGGGCGGCGGTTATTCCTCCGCCCCGCCCCCGCCCTGCCGGGCCACGAACCCCTGGGTGTTGAGGCCGGTGGCGGAAGAGCTGCCGGCGATCTTGGCCAGGTATGCCTGACCGAGTTCTTCGATGTGCTCCCCGATGTCGTCGAAATAGTTGAGGTGTTCCTGCTCTTCGTCGATGATCCGATCAAAGATCTTGGCGGTGGTGCTGTCGCCGTTGTCCCGGCAGACTTTTAGGAACTCGTTGTAGGCGTCCACCGTGCCGTCTTCCAGGTTGGAATCGAAGGCGAATGCCTGCTTCACGTCCTGGCCTTTGACCACCTTGTCGGCCGGTTCCGTGGTCGGCTCGCCGCCCAGTTCCTTGATTCGTTCGGCGAAATCTTCGGCGTGCTGCATCTCGTCGATGGCGATGAGCTTGATCTTGCCGGCCAGTTCTCCGTAGTCCTTGTCGTCCAGGTTGTAGTGCTGATTCATGTACTGGTAGATCGCCTGCAATTCCATGGCCCTCGCCTTGTTCAGGACTTCGATGACCTTCTTTTTCCGTTCCTCCCGCGATTCTTTCGACATTCGGATGCCTCCTTCTCTTCCCGTATTTTAGTCTTTGCGTTCCTGCCGGATCATTTTAACCACGCCGGGGAAGCCGGGCAAGGTTTTTCTCAGTCGTCCCGCTTGGATGCCTCGGGCGGCGCGGCGGGCGGCGATACGTCCCGGGGCTCCCGGTTGAGGAGGCGGTCCAGGCTGCCCCGCTCCCGGA
>JAABTM010000271.1 GCA_011389855.1 Desulfobacteraceae bacterium | reverse complement strand
TATGATTCGTCGGAAAGCAGAACGTCCAGCATCTCGGTCACCGCCTTGGCGGGATCGGGCGCGGCGGTGAACCGGGGGCCGCCCTCCCTTGGCGGCGGGGACGAAATCTTCCGAACCCAGGTGGGCGAGCCCTTGATGCCCACCATCTTCCGGACCGCGTCGATGGCCGCCGCGTCCCAGACCGTCACCGGCGCCTTCAGGGAGGCGATGAGGTCGGGGAGAGGCGCCCGGTGGGGCCGGACCAGTTCCAGTTCCACCGTCAGGAGAGCCGGCAGGTTGCCGCGCACCGTCTCCGTCGCGCCCTCCAGCTTACGGACCACGTCGATGGTTCCGGCGTCCGGATTGACCCCGTCCACCCGAACGACGTAGGTCAGTTGGGCGTATTTTAGCCGGGTGGCGATGCCGGGGCCGGTCTGGGCCGTGTCGCCGTCGATGGCCTGTTTGCCGCAGATCACCAGGTCCACCGGATTTTCGGTCCCGATTTTTTCGATGGCTTTGGCCAGGGTGTAGGAGGTGGCCAAAGTGTCGGCGCCGGCAAAGGCCCGGTCCGACAGGAGGATCGCCTCGTCGGCGCCCATGGAGACGGCCTGGCGCAGAATCGACCTGGCCTGGGGCGGCCCCATGCAGATGGCGAAGACCTTTCCGCCGTGTTCCCCGCGAATGCGGACGGCGGTTTCCACGGCCACCAGATCATAAGGGTTGAGGATGGATTCCACCCCTTCGCGGACAAGGGTGTTGGTCTCCGGGTCGATCTTCACCTGGGCCGTATCCGGCACCTGTTTGAGACAGCAGACGATGTTCATGGTCATTCCTCGGGGTCGGTTTTGCTGTCGGGGTCGTCTTCTTCGATGATGGCATGAATGGTGGAGACGCCTATTTTCCGGCTCGCACGCCAGCGCTTCTCTCCGTCGGCGATGCGGAAGCACCGGCCGGTGAACCAGACCCGGATGGGTTTGATCTGGCCCTCCTCCCGGAGGCTGCGGACCAGCGCTTCGATGGTCTCTTTTTCGAAAACGAACCGGCAATTGGGCTCGATCTTGCTGATTTGGATGGTTCGGATCCTGCGGGTCACGGCCGGGCCTCCTCGCCTAACGCTGATAATATCGCATGGCTTTGGGCATATACGCCCGGATGTCCTGGATGCGCGAGCCATGGGAGGGATGGGTGCTCAGGAATTCCGGCGGCGCCTGTCCGTCCCTGGAGGAGGCCATCCGTTGCCAGAAGTCGACGGCCGCCTGGGGGTTGTAGCCGGCCATGGCCATGAAGACCAGGCCCAGCTTGTCGGCCTCGGACTCCTGGAGACGGCTGTAGGGGAGCAGCACCCCCACCTGGGTTCCCAACCCGAAGGCCGCCATGAAAAGCTGACGGGTCCGGGTGGGCTGCTTCTGGAGGGCGGCGTCCAGGGCCTGGGTGCCCACCTGGGTCAGCAACTGCTGGCTGAGCCTTTCGTTGCCGTGGCGGGCAATGACATGGGCGATTTCATGGGAGACCACCGTGGCGAGCCCCGCGGCGTTTTTGGCCACCGGCATCATGCCGGAGAAAACCACCACCTTGCCGCCGGGTACGGCGAATGCATTGACCTGATCGTCCCGGACGAGGGTGAACTCCCAGGCGTACCCCGATACCGCTTCGACATTGCCCTGCTGCCGAAAATAACGTTCCACCGCATCGGCGACGTTCCGGCCAACCTCGGTGACGAGTCGGGCTTCCCGGGCGCCATGCACCACCTGGTACTGTGAAATTGTCTGTTGGTAAGACTCGTTGCTCATGGAAAGGAGCTGCTGGGACGGGATGAGATTGAGCTGGTTTCTGCCGGTCACCGGCACGCTGGCGCAGGATGCGATGAAAAGAAGCAGGACGAAGAGAACCGCGATCCTGGCTGATGTTCGATAAAAAGAATGGTAAGGCGTCATCTTTTTTCCTTTCTTTACAAAAGGGTTCCAAAACGGATCTATGGCAACCGGACGGCCATCCGTCTTTCGACCCCCATCATAGGGTAGCGTCGCTGAAAACGAAATGCGCAATACCTGGTAGATTGACCGCCGGAAGACAGTATTTACGCCGTGGTCTGTCAGATAACATCGAATGCGATCTTCACCGGGAAACCTGGAAAAAGAGTGGACGAATCCATCCGCCCGGCATGCCCGTAGAACAAAACAGACCCCTCGTCGTCGCAAATCCAGAATTCCCTGGCCCCTTTCGCCAGGTAAAGGTCCTTTTTCTCGATCAGTTCGCCCATGGCGTTGGATGGAGACCGGATTTCAACGCATAATTCAGGCGCGACAATGTAGGGGGTCTCGAGCTGATGTTCTCTGAAAAATTGCGTTGATCCCCAAATCACGTCGGCCACCTTGACGCCCTTCGGGGTTTCGATGCTGCACTCCGGGAAAACCGCGCCATCCGCTTTCTGCTCGTTCAACAGGTTTACGATCGCGCCCTGGAAAAAGCTGTGACGATTCGTCGCCGGACTCATCACGATATTGCCCCACTCATTGAGTTCGATTTTAAAGGGGATATCTTCCAAAAACTTCATTTCCATCACTTCCGACCACTCCATCCCCGTTCTCCTGACCTGTTCGCTATTGTTGACATATCGCCAATCGTCGGCCTTCCCCGAGCGCCCTTTAGAGCAATACCCGTGAACGAATTCTCCGTAGAACAGCCTTCCAGGCTGTTCAAACAGCCTGGAAGGCTGTTTTACGGATAAAAAACCGACTGAATCTCATTCATTCACGGGTATTGCCCTTTAGGGCGGTTCCCTTGATTGCCGGGGGGTTCAGCCCCCGGAAGCCGGGAAACTGGCAATTAATTTCACACCTATTCCTTACTGTTTATTGCGCATGGATGTCAAAAAGATTCTCCACCGGATTGTCATGGCGCGGTCAGGGCTTTCCGCCCGCCCTTTTAAATCATTCCGTATTCCGTCTGATTTCTCATTGACGACAGGTCGTTTCCTTCACTATAATTCGACCAATAGAAACCGGGCGAAGGGATTCTTTTTGTCCTGATAAAGGCCGCTCAACCCCATACGGAAAAGTAGATCGCTCTGTCGGGGAGGTTCATTTGCGTCCCCCGGCCAAGAAGAAAATCGCGCTTGGCGGCCTCGTTAAATTAGGGATATACAGAATGAATGCCATTCCAACAATAGTGACGCGTACCGCGATCCCTTCTTGCCTCCCCAACCCCTGCGGCGCGCCCGCCCAGGCGCCTTGAAGTATTTTTCGATCATTGGCGGCTTAATCATCGCCATCGGGGTCTGGACGGCCGGCGCCGCCGGTCTGTTCCGTCTGCCCGACGCCGTTTTCTACGACCTCTGCACCCGGTGGGGGGCGGCCCATCGGGACGTCTCCAATCAGGTGCTTCTCATCGCCTTCGACCCCCTGTCCGGTCGCCGCCACGACGGATCATGGGAACGTCTTTTCGACGAACTGACGTCCCTCGGCCCGCGGAAGATCCTGTTCACCTTTCTGCCGCGCGATGTATCCCCCCTGTTCTATGAGCGGGCCGCCGCCCAGGGCAACGTCATCTTCGGTCGCCGGATATCCCGGTCTCCGGAGCGCTCCGATGCCCCACTGTTGGAACCGTTGCCGCCGGCGGCCGAAGGGGTCCGCCTCTCTCTCGGCTTTGTGGCGGCGCCGCCCGCCGATTACGGGGTCCACCGGCGGCAATATGTACGATTCGAGAGGGACGGCCTAAAGGCGCCGAGCCTGGAGGCCGCGGCCCTGCCGGCGACCGCGCGACCGGCGGCGTCGCTTTTCCGGATCAACTTCATCGGCAAAGAGAGGGGACTGCCGACGGTCTCCATGGAACGGGCCCTCATGGGCGACCTGGTGCCGGCCCTGATAAAAGACCGGTACGTTGTGATCGGGCCTGGAAAATCTCCTTTTGAAACCGGCTATTATACGCCGGTCACTCCCCAAAACGGCATGTCCTCCCTCCAATTGCATGGATGCGCCCTCGACACTCTGCTTTCCGGTGAATGGGTTACGGATGTTTCCCAAAAAACGGCGCTCGCGCTGATCGGGGGGATTGTTCTCTTCTTGCTGCTGATCGACCGCTTCGTCGGCATCGGTCTGCTCACCTGGTTCGCCCTCGCCCTGGGGGCCGCGCTGCTGGGCGCGGCCTGGCTTTGCTTGAGCCTCTTTTCCGTCTGGATTCCGGCCGCCGAGCTGCTCCTGACCGTGCTCCTCACCCTGGTCTTTATCCTCCGGTCCCGATCAGTCCGGCAGGAAGAGCGGCTCCGAAATCTCCTGTTTCAGGCATCGGCCAAATCCAAGGAGCGCCTCATCCCCGAAATCTTCTATGAGGTAGACGATCCGTGGACCCCGATTATGGTCATGCTCGATCAGACCCTCGACCTGACCCGCTCCATCCTGCTGGAGCCGTTTGAAAAGGATCATCGGGTCCGTGAAATCAAGGCGCTGAAATGCTCCATCGAAGATATCCACGAGAGACGGCGGGACTACCACCGGCCCCCTTACAGCGACGCCATCCGGGAAAACGGCATGATCCGGCTCGATAGACGCCCGTTTTTCAAATCGGGTCCGCCGGAGGAGCGACAGTATATGGCGCCCCTCATCTATGCGGGCCGATTGCTCGGGTTCTGGGTCTTCGGGATGAAGACGGGGGATGGCGCGGCCGCCGACATCCCAAATTTCGAGGCGGTCATCTCCGATTTCGGCGGCCGGATCGGCGAGCTGCTTTTCCGGCGGGAGCATCGGCGCGAGCATCGCTTCTCCACCCCTAAAGGATGGCGCCGTTTTCTGTGGCCGGCCCGACCCAAGGTTCTCGATCGGGAACTCTACAAGATCCTTCTGCTGCTGGAGCGTCGTCTCAATCTCATGGACGCCGCCTTTGACAACACCGGCGCCGCCGTCGCTATGTACGATCATTTCGGTCAGATCCTTCACCTCAACAAGCGGATGGCCGACCTGATGAACGCCTCCGATCTCCTCCCCTACGGGACGACGGTCATTGAATTTATCAAACGGACGACCCCGGCCGCCGCCTCCGAGGCCCGGCAGATTCTCCGGCAATTCCTGTTCGAGCGCCGGACCGCGATCCTGCCGGCCACCCTGCCGGGTGAACCCAACCGTCAATATCGGCTCGGCATCCGGGCACTGTTGCTCGAAGACCAGACCATACAAAGCGATTTCGCCTATCCCTTTCATTCTTACGGCATTCTGTTGGAACTCGACGAAATCACCGATCTTCAGCTCTTCAATCAGCTGAAAACCGAGCTGCTGAACGCCGTCGATCATCGACTCCGCCGCGATCTGGCGCCCATCCGCTGCGCCGCCGCTCTCCTGTCGCGGAGGGATCTGCCGGAACCGGATCGAAAGCGGGCGGAGGCGGTCCTGGATCGGCGGATGGATGGGCTGGCGGCGTATATCCACCAGGCCGGTGAAGACCTGCGAAAAGACATCTTCACGGCCCGGTCCAAGGACTTCCCCATCGACCCGGTCCAAGCGCTTCAAGGGGCGGCGGAGGCGATCGGGGACCGGGCCGGTTCCCGGAAAGTCGCCGTTCCCCTCGGGCATTTTCCCGACACCGTGAATCTCGTTTGCGCCGACCCGGAGCGGCTGCCGGCGATATTTCAGACGGTCCTGACGGTACTCATCGACGACGCCGTTGAAAACACATCTCTCCAAATCGACCTGGTCGAGACCGAGGACGAATTCATCTTTACGTTTTCAAACACCGGGTTCGGGATGCCCGACTCTATTTTCAAGGAATACCTGTCCGGCGAAACCGCGGTCTCTTCCCCGGAATTCCAACGGTTGCGGACAGGGGCCGCCGAACTGGAAAGGGGCGGCGGAAAACTCACCGGGTCCAGCGAGATGGGCGTCGGCATCCGGTTCATCCTCCACCTGACCTCCCGACTCTGCACCTTATGATCGCCACCGACGGAAGCGCCATGACCGAAGCGAACGGGAAACCCCGAATTCTGATCATCGACAGCGACGAGGACTTCCGCGAGATGATCCGCCTGTACCTGGCCCTGGAGGGCTACAGCCCCTCGGCCGTCGATGCGGTGGATGCGGTCGTCAGGGTCCGCTCCGACCCGCCGGAGCTGATCGTCGCCGAATGGACGTCGCCCCTGCTCGACGGCCCCCGGTTTTTGAAATGGTTGAGAGAAGAGGCGGGCTACGATAGGCCGGTACTGGTGCTCACGGCCCTGAAGCGGGCGGATATCGAAAGCCGCGCGATAGCGGCCGGCGCAGACGCGGTGTTGTTCAAACCGGCCGGTCCGGCCGCCATCGCGGCGCGAATTTCAGAGCTGATCCAATGAGAATGACGCCGACCCCGGACGCTCCGGATAAAGAAGATCAGAGGGCGGCGTTTCCATGAACGGCGACGCGCTGTTGGCCATCTTTCCCTCGGGAAGCCTTTCGGCCTCCATCATCACCACGGTCTATGTGGGCATCTGCGTCGCCGCCTTTTTCAACCTGCGGTTCGGCTGGAGCGCTTCGGGCCTGGTGGTCCCCGGCTACCTGGTTCCTCTGTTCATGATCAAGCCCGTCTCCGCCGGCGTGGTTATGGCGGAAGGGGTTCTGGCCTATCTCGTGGTGCTCTTTATCTTCGAATACGGCGCCCGCCTGGGAGGATGGAACAGCGTCTTCGGCCGGGACCGGTTTTTCGCCCTCCTGCTCTCCAGCGTCATCGTCCGACTGACCCTGGACGGCTGGCTCCTGCCGGTCATCGGAGAGATGATCAACAGTCGATGGAACCTCCGATTCGATTACCAGAACCAGCTCTACAGCTTCGGCCTGATCGTGGTGGCGTTGATCGCCAATCAGTTCTGGAAGCCGGGCCTGATCCGGGGCATCATTCCCTTT
>JAABTM010000039.1 GCA_011389855.1 Desulfobacteraceae bacterium | reverse complement strand
CGGTCAAGGCGCGAACCGAATCCACGCTCATCATCTTCACCCGGGAGGAGTTCGAGTTCCTCCTGGACCGGAACCCCGAGCTGGGCATCAAGCTCCTGAAGGGCATCGCCCGGTCCCTTAGCGTCCATCTCCGGCGCACCTCGGACAAGCTCTCCGACCTGATGCTGCCCCTCTACGTGCATTGACATGGAGGCGATAAACCTGAACGATTATCCCTATCCCTCCCAACGCATGCCGGTCCTGGCCCGGAATGTGGTGGCCGCCTCCCAGCCCCTGGCGGTTCAGGCCGGGCTCCGGATGCTGCTCAGGGGCGGCAACGCGGTGGACGCGGCCCTGGCGGCGGCCATCGCCCTGACGGTTGTGGAACCCACCAGCAACGGCATCGGCGGCGACGCCTTCGCCATGGTGTGGGATGGCGAGTCGCTCCACGGGATCAATGGATCGGGTCGGTCCCCGGCGGCCCTGGACCCCGGACGGTTCGACGACATGGCCGGGATGCCCATGCACGGCTGGGACCCGGTGACCGTGCCGGGCGCGGTGGACCTGTGGGCGGGGCTGTCGGATCGGTTCGGTCGCCTGCCCTTCGGCGACCTGTTTGAGCCGGCCGTCCAATACGCCCGCGACGGGTTCATGGTCTCTCCCATCACGGCGGCCCGGTGGGCGGACGCCGCGCAAATTTACAAAGGCTTCCGGGATTTCGAGCGGACGTTTCTGATAAACGGCGCCGCGCCCAGGGCCGGGAATTTTTTTCGATGTCCGGATCAGGCAAAAACCCTGACGGAGATCGCTGAAACGAAAGGGGAATCCTTCTACCGCGGCGCCCTGGCGGAGCGGATCGCCGCCCACGCGGCGGACACCGGCGGGCGTCTGTCGGCGTCGGACCTGTCCGGCCACGCGTCGGAGTGGACGACGCCCATCTCCCAGACCTATAGGGGCGTCGCCCTCCACGAGATCCCGCCCAACGGGCAGGGGATCGCGGTCCTCATCGCCCTGGGGATCCTCCGGTGGTTCGACATGGCCGACTACCCTCGCGATTCGGCGGACAGCCTCCATGTGCAGATCGAAGCCATGAAAGCCGCCTTCGCGCTTGCCCACCGGTGCGTGGGCGATCCGGCCTTCATGCGCCACACGCCCGAACAATTGCTGGACGAGGGACGCCTGGAAGCGGCCGCCAAAGCGATCCGGATGGACAAAGCCGGCGAGCCGGCCTGCGGGATTCCCCCGGAAATGGGCACGGTCTACCTGACGGCGGCGGATGCGGAGGGCATGATGGTCTCCTTCATCCAGTCCAATTTCACGGGGTTCGGGTCGGGCATCGTGGTCCCGGGGACCGGGATCAGCCTCCAGAACCGGGGGTACGGGTTCACCCTGGAAAAAGGGCATCCCAACCGGGTGGGCGGCGGCAAGCGGCCCTATCACACCATCATCCCCGGCTTCGTCACCAGGGACGGGGCGCCGGTCATGAGTTTCGGGGTCATGGGCGGCCACATGCAGCCCCAGGGCCACGTCCAGATGATGACCCGGATCTTCGATTACGGGCAGAACCCCCAGACGGCGGCGGACGCGCCCAGGTGGCAGATTTGCAAGGACATGTCCGTTTACCTGGAAGGGGGCGGTTTTAATCCCTGGGTGATCGGTCAACTTCGCCGTCTCGGCCATCGGGTCGTGGTGGGCGACCCGGACTGGGGCTACGGCGGGGCGCAGCTCATCATGAAGTTGGGGGAGGGCTATTGCGCGGGGTCCGATCCGCGGAAGGACGGGCAGGCGGCGGGCTACTGAACCGGGCCTTGACGTCCATTTCCATCCGCTTTTGGAAGGTTTCGAAGAGTTTCCATCGCACCACCGGGATGCCCAGGAGCAGATGGCCGGGGATCTGGTAGATGTCCGACGGCGCCGCGACCCGGATACTGTAGAGGGTCGGCCGCTTGAACAGCACGCATTCCTCCCCGAAAAACTGGCCGTCGGTCAGGGTGTCCACCGCCCCTTCCTCGGAGACCCGTTCCAGTTTACCGGTCTTGACCATGAAAATGGCCGGCAGGATATCCCTGGGGAAGACCTCCCCTTTTTCGTAGTGGCGGAACTGCACCGCCTGGGCCAGCCGGTTCTGGCTGGGGTAGGAGACCACCTCGCCGAAGAGCCAGGTCATCTGTAAAAATTCCCGGCTGCTTTGGAGTTGCTTGATCTCGTCGTAGAGCTTGTTGCGCCGGACGAATTCCTCATATAAATAGATGGGCAGCCGAAGGGCCTGGACGAAATTGGCGGCCCGGTAAGTGCCGGTGAGGGGAATCCGGTCCAGGGCGGAGATCTCTCCCAGAAGGGCCCCGGCCGACAGGATGCAATGAATGCCGATCTCCGTCTGGATCCGCTCCACGTTGCCGGTCAGCACCAGGAAGATGTCCTCGTTGACCTGGCCGTCCTTTAAGAGGATCGACTCGGGGTTGAAAGTGACCAGTTCGTTGTTCAAAAGGGTCCGGATGTGGTGTTTGGGCGCCGAGGGAAAGTAGGACCGGAGAAACTCCACCGCGTAGGTGTTGAGGTAGTTCTGGGCCGTGGGAATGAGCACATCGACCATGCCGAAGGGCGCCCCGGCGCCGATCTCTTTCTGTTCGTCGGCCAGGTCCTGGGAGGTGTGGGAGAGAAAGATCACGTCGGAGGGGTCGTTCCGGAAATCCTTGGCGTCGCCGTGGATCAGCCCGCCGCCGATGTCCAGTTTCTTGATGTCGGCCCTGGTCAGGTAGGTCCGCCTGACCTGCTCGTAGTATTCGGAAGAGACGCCGATCTCGTTTTTGTCTTCGGTGATCATCGATTTGAGCACGCTCAGGGCGACGATGTCGGCGAAATGGGCGTAAGACCGGTAGCCGTCCTCCCACAGGGCCCGGAAGATCATCACGCTGGTTTCCACCGGATGGGGGGAGAAGATGGGCTTCACCTCCAGACCGTCGATGTCGTTCCAGAGGTCGAATTCCAGGTCGTGGACCTCGAAATAGTCGAAGATGTTCCGCTCGGAGATGGACATGAGGGCGGAAAGTTTCTTGATCACCGAGGCCCGGACCAGCGGGGTGGCGAAATACTTGATGCGATGGTCGGACCGCATGAGGGTGGTGAACCCGGCCATGTGGTCGTCGTGGGCGTGGGTGTGGAAGATGCCGTCGATCTCGTTGACCCCGATGCCCAGGGCCATCAGGCTGTAAAGGACGTTGGGGCCGGCGTCGATGAGGTAGACCTTCCCCTGGAACATGAGGATGCTCGACATGCAGGGCCGGTTGGGGTTCCATCCGTCTCCCTCCCCGGAGTGGATCACGGCGAAATATTCCCGGCGGATGAGGTGGAACCCGAGGGGATACGGCGCGCCGTAGCTTTCGTTGGGGGCGAGGTTGAGGTCGACGGAGACGGTCTCCCCTTTGTATTCGAACCTAAAGACGTTGAGGCGCTCACGATGAATGACGACCCCGTTTCGGATCTCGACCGGTTCGGCGTCCACGAGGCGGGTGTCCAGCAGTTCTTCGGCCGGACTGATGCGGCCGAAGGCGAATTTCAGCTTCAGGCGCATCATCTCATGGGCCGTTTCGGGATCGATGCCCGTTTCCATGATCTCTTCTTCGGTAACCAGCCCGTAATTGCCCCGGTAGATGTACTGGATCTGGGCGTTCACCTGTTCCGGAAGCCCGATGAGCATGGGTTTGACCCCGGTGTTGTTGGGGTGCTTGGGGATGATCATCCCCTGACGGTACAGCATCTGCAATACCGGGAATTCGGCGAGGTTGGAAAAGGACCCGTTCTGGACCAGGACGTCGGAGAGTAGCACGGCGTTGGGGCCGGTTTCGAAATAGACGCCGTCTTTCTCCTTGGTGACGATGAGGCCCCGTTTCATGAGGTGCTTGACGCTGTCGGCCGGGCATCCGCAGAGCACCGACAGGCTGGCTTCGGGGATTTCGATTAAATAGAGTCCGCTGTCAACTTGAATCTTTCCGATTTTGGTCATGGCGGTCATCCTGCTCCCGTTGTCGTCCGTGGGGCGTTTCCGTAGGAGATAATAAGGTTCCATGCGCGTCACCGGGGGCGTAGAAGGTTGCATCGCATCAGCAGGCATGAAAGAATGGGACGATGGCTTTATTCCGCGCCACCGCGCCGCTATATACTCTTTAGACAGTATATCCCAATTTTGTCAACACTTGCCCGCGGCAATCCCGCAAAGCCCGCGGCCGGCCCTGGGCGGTGCAGAGCCCTGATGCCGATGACCCCGTTTCGACGATGCAAGGTGTGGCGGTGCAATAGACTGGAAATATTAATGATCGATTAGAGAATGGCGGTAAGCGGTCAGGGAAGGGGCATGATGGACGGAGATGACTTCAGCATAAAAAAAACGGGCCGGCCACTGGCCGACCCGTTCATTTTCTGAGAAATCTTGGTCGGGGCGAGAGGATTTGAACCTCCGACCCCTTGAACCCCATTCAAGTGCGCTACCAGACTGCGCTACGCCCCGACGCTGGAAGGATATATAGTACGAACTCCGGAGCATGTCAATATGTGTTATGGAATTTTTATGCCCCTGGATCCCGCCGCCGCGAGGAGGCGCCGTGACCATTGAAAATGGGGTGCGGATACCCGGGCGCATCGGGCCGGGAAGCCGGATCGGCATCGTCGCCCCGTCAGGCGCGGTTCCCCGGGACCGGTTTGAACGAGGGATTGCCGTTATCGAATCCATGGGCTTTTCAACGCGGGTGCATGGGGAGGTTTTCGGCAGTCATCGATATCTGGCCGGGACGGATCGCCAGCGGGCGGACGCTCTCCACCGGTGCTTTATGGACAAGGCCGTGGACGCCGTCATCTGCGCCAGGGGCGGGTATGGAGCCCTGCGGCTCCTGCCGTATCTCGATCCGGCCCTGATCCGCCGCCATCCCAAACCCTTCATCGGGTTCAGCGATATTTCGGTATTGCTATGGACATTTTACCGATACTGTGGGATGGCGACGTTCCATGGCCCGGTGGTAACCTCTCTGGCCGGGAACGACGCGCCGACCCGGGACGCTCTGGCGCGGGCCCTCTGCTCCGGGAGATCGGTTCAATTGAAGGGGGCCGCCGTTATCAAGGAAGGAAAAGCCGAAGGGCCGGTGGTGGGCGGCAATCTGAGCACTTTGAGTCACATGCTGGGAACCCCGTTCGCGCCCCGCTTCGGCGGCTGCATCCTGATGCTGGAGGATACCAACGAACCCACCTACAAGATCGACCGGATGCTCACCCAGATGAAGCTGGCCGGATGTTTCGAGGATCTGTCGGGGCTTGTGCTGGGCGCGTTTACGGACTGCGGCCCCATGGAGGCGATCTTCGAGGTCGTGGCGGAACTGTTCGATGCGTGGGAGATCCCCATCATGGCCGGGGTCGATGTGGGGCACGGAACGGTCAATCTGACACTGCCCATCGGCATGAGGGCGGTTCTGGATACGGCTGCCCGGCGGCTCATCTATGACCGCGGCGATCAGCCGGGGACCGAAGGCGGATGGGCATGAAGCGCGTCCATGGCTTGATGCGGCAAGCGGTGGCGGGGGAGGTGTTTCCGGGCGGCGTGCTGCTGGTCTCTTGCGGGAGCACGATCCGTTTTTTCAAGGCCTACGGGGTCGCATCCCTGCGGACCCGAACGCCCGTGACCCGGGATACGGTGTTCGATCTGGCGTCGCTGACAAAGCCTTTGGCCACGACCCCGGCGGTCATGGCCTTGATGGCGTCGGGGCGGTTGGATCCGGCGGATCGTCTGGGAGACATCCTGTCGCCGTTTTACGGGTCCGGCAAATCCGGGATCACCGTGCGGCAACTGCTCTCCCACCGGTCGGGCCTTCCGGCCTACCGACCCTATTTTATCCCGCTGTCGAATATCGAGCCCTGTCGCAGGAAATCGGTTCTCAGAAAATTCCTCCTCCGGGAACCCTTGGTCGGTCGCCCCGGAGAGAGTCGTCTGTATAGCGACATCGGCTTCATGGTGCTCCAGTGGGTGGTGGAATCGATCAGCGGGCAATCCCTGGACGGGTTTGTAAAGAGAACGGTCTATGACCCCATGGGCGCCGAAGGGCTCTTCTTTCCGGAGCCCGGCCGGGAAACGATCCTGCCTTTCGCCGCCACCGAGCGGTGCGGGCTTCGGCGGCGGATCATTCAGGGGGAAGTCCATGACGAGAACGCCCATGTCCTGGGGGGGGCGGCCGGTCATGCCGGACTGTTCGGCACGGCCGAGGCGGTCTGGCGGTTCCTCGTTGACTTGACAAATGCTTACAAAGGCCGCACAAAGACGGGGGGGCTTCGACAGGAGACCGTGGCGGGGTTTTTCAATGGAAGGGGAGGGGAGGGGCCTCTCGGCTTCGATGCGCCATCTCCCCGGGGCTCCAGCGCGGGACGATTTTTCGGCCCCCGGAGCATCGGCCATCTGGGGTTTACGGGGACCAGTTTCTGGGTGGATCCCGACAGCGATGCGATGGTGGTTCTCCTGACCAACCGGGTCCACCCCTCGCGGAAAAATTTGAAAATCAAAGCGTTTCGGCCGCT
The DNA here is from genome assembly GCA_011389855.1 of Desulfobacteraceae bacterium. Lineage (GTDB taxonomy): Bacteria > Desulfobacterota > Desulfobacteria > Desulfobacterales > JAABSP01 > JAABTD01. The sequence goes on along the minus strand of JAABTM010000039.1, from coordinate 16,925 downwards.
GGTCCATGACGAGATCATGAAAACCCTTGCGGAGGGATCATAATTCGCGTATCCTCCCTTACTTTATGCTTGTAATGGAAATCGGATTTTGGTAGCCAGACGGTTGTCGAGAACGTCGCGGGCGTGGAGGATGAGGCGATAGCGGAATTTCGGGAACCCCATTTGCGGATCGAGGGAACATGAGTCTGTTTTTAGATACGATTTTAGGCATTTTTTCCAATGACCTGGCCATCGACCTGGGCACGGCCAATACGCTGGTATATGTGAAGGGCAAAGGGATCGTCCTCAGCGAGCCGTCCGTGGTGGCCGTTCGGACCGACAACCGGCTCAAAAGCCGGGTTCTGGCGGTGGGCCTGGAAGCGAAAAACATGCTGGGCAAAACCCCGGGAAATATCGTGGCCATCCGCCCCATGCGGGACGGCGTCATCGCCGATTTTGAAGTGACCGAGGCCATGATCCGCCATTTCATCCACAAGGTCCACAACCGGCGCACCTTCGTGCGCCCCCGCATCATCGTGGCGGTGCCTTCGGGCATCACCCAGGTGGAGAAACGGGCCGTTCGGGAATCGGCGGAATCCGCCGGGGCGCGGGAAGTGTTTCTCATAGAGGAGCCCATGGCCGCGGCCATCGGGGCCGGACTCCCCATCACGGAGCCCACCTGCAATATGGTGGTCGACATCGGCGGCGGCACCACCGAGGTGGCGGTCATCTCCCTGGCCGGCATTGTCTACAGCCGGTCGATCCGGGTGGCGGGCGATAAAATGGACGCGGCCATCATCCAGCACATCAAGCGGAAATACAACCTGCTCATCGGCGAACGCACCGCCGAGATTATCAAGACCACCGTGGGCAACGCCTATCCCGACCCCCAGAAGCTGGAGTCCATCGAGGTGAAGGGGCGGGACCTGGTGTCCGGCATTCCCAAAATTCTGACCATCGACACAGAGGAGGTCCGCACCGCCATCTCCGAGCAGATCGACGCCATCATCGAAACCGTCAAGATCGCCCTGGAGCAGACCCCTCCGGAGCTGTCGGCGGATATCGTCGACCGGGGCATCGTGTTGACCGGGGGCGGGGGGCAGCTTCAGAACCTGGACAAACTCCTGCGCGAGGAGACCGGGCTGCCCGTCACCGTGACCGACGAGCCCATGTCCACCGTGGCCCTGGGGTCCGGCAAGGCCCTCGACAGCATCGAAATCCTCAGGCAGGTTGTCATCACCTAAGGTATGGTTTCAAAAAAAACGGCCATGGTGGTGGGGGTCGGATTGCTGATCGCGGTCAACCTCATGGCCCTGAGCGTGTCCGCCAGCCGCCGGTACTACTTTGCGGGGCCCGCCAATGTCGCCGTCTCCTTTACAGGGCCGTTCCAGGAGATCGCGGCCCACGCCATTCGGTTCGCATCGGAAATCTGGCATCACTATTTCTATCTTGTCGCCGTGGCCCGGACCAACGACCGACTGGAGGCGGCGCTGAAGGGCGCCGCCCAGTATCAGAACCAGTGCATGGAGCTGGCCCTCTCCAACCAGCGGCTCCGATATCTGCTCAATTTCAAGGAGAAAAACCCCCGGCCGCTCATCGCGGCGGAGGTAATCGGCAGGGATCCATCCCCCTGGTTTAAAAGCGTCACCATCGACAAAGGGGTATCCGAAGGGGTCGCGCGGGGCGCGCCGGTGGTTATGGCCGAGGGAGTGGTGGGCATGGTGACCGATGCGGCGAACCATTATGCCAAAGTCCTGCTCATCATCGATCAGAACAGCGCGGTGGACGTTCTGCTCCAGAAAAACCGGGCCCGGGGCGTGAGCAAAGGGGCGTCCGTGGACCGGTGCAGCCTCGATTATGTGTTGCGTAAATATGAAGTGGACGTGGGCGACGCTGTGATTTCCTCGGGGCTTGACGGGGTGTTTCCCAAGGGATTGCGGGTCGGAACGGTGGAAAAGGTGATCAAGAAAAATGCAGGCGTGTTCCAGACCGTTTATATCAAACCTTTTGTCGATTTCGAGAAGCTGGAAGAGGTGATGGTCCTGCTGCCGCGGGCGACCGATCTGCGCGATGTCGGCCGATGACCTATGGATTCTATGTCATTATCGGGTTCGTCCTGATCGTTCTCCAGACCTGTTTCGCCCCGTTCGCCGCCCTGCCGGGCGATATGTACGACCTCCAAATCCCCTTGATGCTCTATTTGATCCTGTTTCGGCCGTTCCGGGAGACCGTTTTCGGGGCGGTGTTCGTCGGCGCCGCCATGGACAGCATATCCGCCGGGCCTTTCGGCATTTATTCCATGACGTATCTGCTGGTGTTCATATCGGGAACGTGGATCGTGCGGTTTCTCCACTCCGGAAACCGCTGGCTGCTGCCATTTTTTGTCGTGTACGGCGTGGCGGTGGAAAACCTGGTCTTCTGGTCCGTCTGCCTGCTGCCGGGATCGGTGGTCCGGCCCCCGGCCGACAGCTTGGCGTCCCTGGGAGAACAGGTCCTGTGGGGGCTGCTGACGGGCGCCGTTCTGATCAGTGGTATCCGTTTTCTCCACCGGATTTGGACCGGCTGGATGGACGATCTTTTTCCCAGGGTGTCCGAGCGGGAGGAGGGCCGCGCATGAGCGCCTATATCCGATCCGGCGACCGGGAATGGTACAAAAAGCGCCTCAACGGCGGCATCCTCTGCGTCGTCGCCGCTTTTTCGATTCTGATCGCCCGACTGTTTCACCTCCAGATCATCGAGGGCGAGGAGTACCAGCGGCTTTCCCTTAACAACTGCATCCGGCTGCGGTCCGTTCCTCCTTCACGGGGCCTGATTTTCGACCGCGACGGCAGGCTGTTGGTGGACAACCGTCCCTCCTTCAACCTCCTGATGGTGCTGAAAGATGCGGCGCCCGTCCATGAGACGATCCACCGGCTGTCGGTGTATACGGGCCTGCCCGAGGGGGAACTTCTGGAAGCCGTCAATGTCCGGAACCGGCGGAATTCCTACAAGCCGGTGATGCTGAAAGCGGATATTTCCAGGGACGTGCTGGCGGCCATCGAGGTCAATAGGTACGACCTGCCCGGCGTGGTGGTCGACCCTCAACCCAAACGGTTTTACGTTCACGGGCCCAGCGCGGCCCACCTGCTGGGCTACATCGGAGAGGTCAGCCCCGGAGAACTGGCGGATGAGGCGTTGTACGGCGATCTGTCCTCCGGCGACTTCGTGGGGAAGTTCGGTTTGGAGAAATCCATGGACAGGCTCTTGAGGGGAGAGCCCGGCGGCCGGCAGGTGGAGGTGAGCGCCACCGGTCAGGTGGTCAAGGTGCTAAGGACGGTGGAGGCCCAACCGGGCCTGAACCTCTTTCTGACCATCGACCACGATCTTCAGGCCAAGGCCGAGGCGTTGATGGACGGGATCACCGGCTCGGTGGTGGCCATGGATCCGGCCACGGGCCATGTGTTGGCGCTGGTCAGTTCCCCCTCCTTCGATCCCAATGATTTCGTCGGGGGTCTCGACGCCGCCATTTGGGACGAGATGCTGCTCAATCCCCACGCCCCCCTGGAAAACCGGGCCATCAAGGGCGAGTATCCGCCGGCCTCCACCTATAAGATCGTCACCGCCATGGCCGGGCTGGAAGAAGGGGTCATCGACGAAAAGAGTACGGCCTTTTGCCCCGGCTACTATGAATTCGGCGATCGGATTTTCCGCTGCTGGAAAAAAAGCGGTCACGGGACCGTCAACGTGATCTCCGCCCTTTCCCAATCCTGCGACGTCTTCTTTTATCAGGTGGGGGAAAAACTGGGCGTGGATCGCCTGGCCGCCTACGCCCTCGCCTTCGCCCTGGGGCGCGCCACGGGCATTCAGTTGGACCGGGAGGCGGACGGATTGATCCCCACGTCGCGTTGGAAGCTGGCCCGGTTCGGAGAGCCCTGGGCCGAAGGGGAGACCCTGCCCGTGGCCATCGGCCAGGGTTTCAACCTGACGACGCCGCTGCAGATGGCGTGTCTGACCTCTGCGGTGGGAAATGGCGGGCCGATCCCCAGACCGACCCTTCTGGATCGCATCGAAAATGCCGACGGACAGGTCGTCGAGGGGAAGGATCCGCAAGCGGCCGGGACGGAAATGCGGTTTCTCCCGGTGAGTCCGGAAAACCTCGATCTCGTTCGCGAAGGCCTGCGGCGGGTGGTCAACGGGCCTCATGGCACGGCGAGAGGGTCTAAAATAGAGGGGATCGAGATCTGCGGGAAAACCGGGACCGGACAGGTCATCGGGCGGGATCGGAGCGAGGATACCCAGGAAGTGGCGCTGCCGGCCCACCTCATGCCCCATGCCTGGTTCGTGGCCTATGCGCCGGCGGAAAATCCCCAAATCGCCGTGGCGGTGATCGTGGAGAACGGCGAACACGGGTCCGGTACGGCGGCGCCCATCGCCAGGGAACTGATCCGCATGCACCTTGTCTCCGGGGACGAGAGGACGGAGACGGCGGATGTTTGACCGGCGGTTGCTCATCTACTTTAACTGGGGATTTTTCGGGCTGGTCCTCTCCCTTGTTTGCGTGGGGATCGTGACCCTTTACAGCGCGGTGGCGGTGGGGACCGCCGGTCCGCCCAGCACCCTGTATATCAAGCAGATTACCTGGTATGGGATCGGCCTTTTTATCCTGGCGATCGTTTTTATGATCGATTACCGCTATTTCGACCGCTGGGCCTATGTCGTCTACGGCGCATGCCTGATTCTGCTGGCGGCGGTGTTGCTCTTCGGCCGCTATGGCGGCGGATCGAAACGGTGGCTGGGGTTCGGCCCGGTCCATCTCCAGCCGTCGGAGCTGGTCAAGATCGCGGTGGTCTTCGTTCTGGCCCATTATTACTCCCGGGTCATGGAACCCAGGGGGCTCACCCTGCGGGAGTTGATCAAGCCCATCATTCTGGTGGGTCTGCCATTCGTTCTGATCGTCAAACAGCCGGATCTCGGCACGGCGATGCTGGTGGTGTTGATCGCCGCCTCCATAACCGTTTTTGTCAAAATCGAGTGGAAGACGCTTATCTTCTTTATTTTCGCCGGCGCCGGATCGGCGGCAATGGCATGGCTTTTTTTTCTCAAAAGCTATCAAAAACAACGGATCATGACTTTTCTGGACCCGAATCGCGATCCCCTGGGGACGGGGTACCACATCATCCAGTCCAAAATCGCAGTCGGCTCCGGGCGCATTTCCGGCAAGGGCCTGTTCCAGGGGACCCAGAACACGCTCTCCTTCATTCCTGAACAGCACACCGACTTCATCTTCTCGGTCTGGGCCGAGGAGGTCGGTTTCATCGGTTCCGCCTGCGTGATTCTGGCCTTTATGATTCTCATTATCTGGGGGCTTCGCATCGCCCACGAGTGTCGGGATCCCTTTGGAACGACCCTGTCGGTGGGAGTGACGGCCATGATCTTCTGGCAGGTGGTGATCAATATCGGCATGATCATGGGGCTGATGCCGGTGGTGGGCATGCCGCTGCCGTTTATTTCCTATGGCGGGTCGTCCATCGTGGCCGTCATCGTCTGCGTGGGCATTTTGTTGAACGTCAGTACCCGGCGGTTTATTGCCCGGGACGGTCAGGTGATCGGATGAGAAAGAGAAAAGCGGAAAAGAAAAGGAAGATCGGGGCGATATCCACATTTATCGGGGCCGACGCCGTCATCGAGGGGGCGGTCGGATTTCAGGGAGTGCTCCATCTGGAAGGGACCATCAGGGGCGAGATCCGGAGCGAGGACGGCGCACTCATCGTCGGGGAGTCGGCCGTCGTGGAGGCCGGCATCGTCGTGGACAGCGCCATCATCAAAGGCGCGGTCAACGGGATCGTGGAGGCCAAATCCAGCATCGACGTGACTGGGTCGGCCAGCGTGACGGGGGAGATGTACGCGCCGGTTATCTCCATCGATCCGGGGGCGGTGTTCAACGGCAACTGCGGCATGAAAAAAAATCGGCGCCCAGAGGAAAAGGCGCCGGATTCTCCGGAAATCCAAAAGAGGGACGGGATCATGGAATGAATTGCACAATTTTCAAAAAACCTTTGACAAAATATCGGGGCTGATGTTACATACGCCCAAATTATGAGCGGGCGCACCGCGAACCAACGGGTGTCGGGTGGGTCTAACTAACTGTACTTATTGGAGGAGCGATTATGGTAAACATAGATGGGTCGGTTTTTATTCAAATCGTCAATTTCCTTGTTCTCATCTGGATTCTCAACATAGTGCTCTATCGGCCTATTCGCAATATTTTGCTTCAACGCAGGGAAAAGGTCTCGGGTCTCGAGGGCAACATCGAGGCCGCCAACACCCGGATGAAGGAAAAAGACGACGCCTTCTCCAAGGGCATCAAAGATGCCCGCGCCAAGGGGCTCAGGGAAAAGGATTCCCTGATCGAGGAAGCGGAGGCCGAAGAAAAAGAGATTGTCGGCAAGATCAATGAAAAAGCCCAGGCGGAACTCGCCCAGGTGAAAGACAAGATTGCAAAAGAGGCTCAGGAGGTCAGAGACGCCTTGATGAAGGAAGTCGATGCCTTTGCAAGTGATATTGGTAAAAAAATACTGGGGAGGGCTGTTTAATGAGTCTGATGCGGGCAATTCGATCTCAAGAGGATCGCTGCAATGCCGGGTGGACGACGGTTCGGAAAGGGCTGTTGCTCTGCCTCGTCCCGTTGCTCCTGATGGGCGCGTCCGTCGCGCTGGCGGCCACGGGAGGCGGCGGGCACGGCGAGGCCGCGCCAAAAGGCTGGGTCGCCACCGACACCTACCGGGTGATGAACTTCGCGGTGCTGGCCATTGCCCTGTTTTTCATTCTCCGCAAACCGGTTTCCCAGGCGCTCGGTTCCCGAGTCCAGGGCATTCGGGAGCAACTGGCGGATCTGGAAAACAAGAAACGGGAGGCGGAGAAAGCGCTGGCCGAATACGAGGCGAAAATCGCCAATTTGGACGATGAGGCCAAAAAGATCGTCGAGGAGTACATCCAGCAGGGCAAAGAGGCCAGGGAGCGGATCATCAAAGAGGCGGAATCCGCGGCCGACAAGCTGGAGGAACAGGCCAAGCGGAACATCGAATACGAATTCGCCCAGGCCAGGAAGAGATTGCAGGAAGAGGTGCTTGAAAGCGCCATCGCCAAGGCCGAAGAGATTATCCGACAGAGAATCACCGACGAGGATCAGGAACGACTGGTTGATGAATACTTAGAGAAGGTGGTAGCGTAATGAAGAATTTCGCAATCGCAAGGCGTTATGCCAAAGCACTTCTGCTGATCGGGAAAGAGGACGGTCAGGCGGAGACGTATCGGGAGGAACTCGAGGGGCTCGCGGACCTCATCTCCGGAGAAAAGGCGCTGGAGGCGGCGATCACCAATCCGCTCTATGATACGGCGAGCCGTAAGCGGGTTCTGAAGGCGGTCGTCGAAAAACTGGAGCTGTCCGACGTCATGAGGGCCTTCATCCTGCTGCTTTTCGACAAGAACCGGATCGGGTCCCTGGAAAGCATCAACGAATTCTACCAGATGCTGGCCGACGAGCTGAAAGGCGTGGCCCGGGCCGATTTGGTGTCGGCCGCGGAACTGCCGGACGAAACGGTGGACAAGATCCGCGAGGCCCTGGCGAAGCGGACCGGGAAAGAAGTCCTCCTCGAGGTGAAACAGGATCCGTCGCTCATTGGCGGAATCGTAACGAGGATAGGGGACCTTGTATTGGATGGCAGCGTTAAAACGCAATTGCTCAATATGAGAGAATCTTTAAAAAGGGGTGAGAGTGTCTAATGGAACTAAGAGCGGAAGAAATCAGTCAGATAATTAAAGACCAGATTGCGGATTACGACAAGAAAGTCGAACTCAGCGAAACCGGCGTGGTGCTGTCCGTCGGCGACGGCATCGCCCGGGTTTACGGTCTCGAGAAGGCCATGGCCCTCGAGCTGGTTGAGTTCCCCGGCGGCATCCTCGGCCTGGCCCTGAACCTCGAAGAGGACAACGTGGGCGTCGCCATTATGGGTGAAGACATCCATATTAAAGAGGGCGACATCGTCAAACGGACCGGCCGCATCGCGGAGGTGCCCGTGGGCGATGCGGTGCTCGGCCGCGTTGTGACGGCTGTGGGCGAGCCCATCGACGGCAAGGGCCCCATCGACGCCCAGGAGAACCGGCGCGTGGAAATGGTCGCGCCCGGCGTCATCGCCCGGAAGAGCGTGCATGAGCCCTGCTACACCGGCCTCAAGGCCATCGACGCCATGACCCCCGTGGGAAAAGGGCAGCGGGAGCTGATTATCGGCGACCGTCAAATCGGGAAGACGGCCTGCGCCATCGACGCCATCCTCGCCCAGAAAGATACCGAAGTCTACTGTATCTACGTGGCCTGCGGACAGAAAAAATCCACCGTGGCCCAGGTGGTGTCCGTTCTCGAAAAACACGGGGCCATGGAATACACAACCGTTGTCGCCGCCTGCGCCAGCGACCCGGCCACCCTTCAGTACGTTGCGCCATACGCCGGATGCGCCATGGGAGAATACTACCGGGACAACGGCAAACACGCCCTGATCGTTTATGACGACTTGTCGAAACAGGCCGCCGCGTACCGTCAGGTTTCCCTGCTGTTGCGGCGTCCGCCGGGACGCGAGGCCTACCCCGGCGACATTTTCTACAACCACTCCCGTCTGCTGGAGCGCTCCGCCAAGCTGAACGACGAACTCGGCGCCGGCTCTCTGACCGCCCTGCCCATCATCGAGACCCAGGCCGGAGACGTTTCCGCCTACATCCCCACCAACGTGATCTCCATCACCGACGGGCAGATCTACCTTGAGCCCAGTCTCTTCTTCGCGGGCGTCCGCCCCGCCATCAACGTCGGCCTTTCCGTTTCCCGGGTCGGCGGCGCCGCTCAGGTCAAGGCCATGAAGCAGGTGGCCGGCACCCTGCGGCTCGATCTGGCCCAGTACCGCGAACTCGAAGCCTTCGCGGCCTTCGGTTCCGACCTCGACAAGTCGACTCAGCAGCAGTTGACCCGGGGCGCCCGGCTGGTGGAAATCCTGAAGCAGCCCCAGTATCAGCCCCTGCCCATGGCAAAGCAGGTGACGATCCTGTTCGCGGGCGCCAGGGGATTCCTCGACAAATACCCTGTCGATGTTCTGAATAAATTCGAGTCCGGTCTCTATTCCTTCATCGAGGAGCGCCACCCCCAGGTGTTCAAGACCCTGGCGGAAAAGGAAGCCATCGACGACGATCTGGAAAACATGATGCTCCAGGCGCTGAAGGAATACGACGAGGAATTCAAGGACACCATTAAGTAAAAGGGCTGATTCGTATGGCGACATTAAAAGATGTCAAGACAAAGATCAACGCGGTCAAGAAGACGAAGCAGATCACCAAGGCCATGAACATGGTCGCCGCTTCCAGACTCCGCGGCGCCCAGGGAAGGATGGAAGCGTTTCGTCCCTATGCCCGGAAGTTCGCCGATGTCCTTGGCAGCCTGTCGGAAAAGGCCGGCGAGGAGGCGAGTCCGCTTTTGATGCCCCGGGACGAGGTAAAAAAGGTGCATATGATCCTTTGCACCTCCGACAGGGGCTTGTGCGGCGGGTTCAACAGCAACCTTAATCAGAAGGCCAAAGCTTTCGTCGCCGATCAAAAGGACCGCAACGTCGATGTTTCCTTCACCGCTTTCGGGAAGAAGGGGCGCGACTGGTGCCGAAAGAACAGGATAACCATCGCCGATGAATACCTGGGCGTGGTTGGGGGCAAAGTCGAATTCAACGTGGCGTCCAATGCGGGGTTGAAGCTGATCCATGCATTTCTGAACGAGGAATATGACGAGGTTTATGTCCTCTATTCCGAATTCCAGGGAATCGCGAGACAGATTCCGATGATCGAACAGCTGTTGCCGATCCCGCCCATTGAAGCCGAGGATGGCGCGCCCGCGGACGAGAACGAACCCTACCTGGCCGAACACATCACCGAGCCGTCGGCGGATGAACTGCTCGACGAAATGCTGCCCCGGAACGTTTACGTCCAGATTTTCAGCGCCCTGCTGGAGACGTCCACCAGCGAGCACGCCGCCCGGATGACCGCGATGAACAACGCCACCAAGGCCTGCGACGATATGATTGAAAATCTGACCATGATCTACAATAAAGCCCGTCAGGCCGCAATCACCGGGGAATTGATGGACATCGTCGGCGGCGCCGAGGCGCTGAAGGGTTAGCCCAAACAATTGACTGCACGAAAGTTTACAGGAGGTCTTTAAATGGCTGAAAATATAGGAAGAATAACCCAGGTCCTGGGGCCTGTGGTAGACGTTGAGTTTGAACAGGGCAAGCTGCCGACGATTCTCACGGCGCTTTTAATCTCCAACACCACTATCAGCGACGAAGAGGACAACCTTGTCGTCGAAGTGGCGCAGCATCTGGGCGACAATGTGGTCCGGACCATCGCCATGGACGTTACCGACGGGCTGGTGCGGGGCGCCCCCGTCAAGGACACCGGCTCTCCCATCATGATGCCGGTGGGCGAAGCCGGTCTCGGCCGGGTGCTCAACGTCGTGGGACGGCCGGTGGATGGACTGGGACCGGTCAGCCAGGAAAAAATGATGCCGATCCACCGCGCGGCGCCCAAATTTACCGAGCAGGACACCTCGGTTCGGGTTCTGGAAACCGGCGTCAAGGTGATCGACCTGCTGGTGCCCTTTCCCCGGGGCGGTAAAATGGGGATGTTCGGCGGCGCCGGCGTCGGCAAAACGGTTATCATGATGGAAATGGTCCACAACATCGCCATGCAGCACGGCGGCATCTCCGTGTTCGCCGGCGTGGGCGAGCGGACCCGCGAAGGCAATGACCTGTACCACGAGATGAAGGACTCCGGCGTTCTGCCCAAGGCGGCCCTGATCTACGGCCAGATGACCGAACCGCCGGGCGCCCGCGCCCGGGTCGCCCTGTCGGCGCTGACCGCGGCGGAATACTACCGGGATGAAGAGGGCCAGGACGTGCTGATCTTCATCGACAATATTTTCCGGTTTACCCAGGCCGGACAGGAGGTGTCCTCGCTGCTGGGTCGGATGCCCTCTGCGGTCGGTTACCAGCCGACGCTCGCGGTCGACCTCGGCGAACTCCAGGAGCGGATCACATCCACCGACAAGGGGTCCATTACCGCGGTTCAGTGCGTGTATGTGCCGGCGGACGACTTGACCGACCCGGCCCCCGCCACGACCTTCGCCCACTTGGACGGCACCGTGGTGCTCTCCCGTCAGATCGCGGAGCTGGGCATCTATCCCGCCGTGGACCCGCTCGACTCCACCTCGCGGATTCTGGACGCCAACTTCATCGGCGAGGAGCATTACTTCGTCGCCCGGCAGGTTCAGCAGATCCTCCAGAAGTACAAGGAACTCCAGGACATCATCGCCATTCTCGGCATGGAAGAGCTTTCCGACGAAGACAAGGTGACCGTGGCCCGGGCCCGGCGCATCCAACGATTCCTTTCCCAGCCGTTCCACGTCGCGGAGACCTTCACCGGCATGTCCGGAAAATACGTGAAGATCGAAGACACCATCAGAGGGTTCAAGGAAATTGTCGACGGCAAGCACGATGACCTCCCCGAGCGGGCGTTTTATATGGTGGGCGGCATCGAGGAAGCCGTTGAAAAAGCCAAGAGCATGGCTGAATAAAAGAGAGCTGACGAGGGCAAACTATGGCTGGAAATATACGATTAGAAGTCGTTACCCCGGAGAAAGCCGTGGTGGACGAGGACGTTCAGATTGTCGTCGCACCCGGTTCCCTCGGTGAATTTGGCGTACTTATCGGCCACACGCCTTTTCTGACGACTCTCAAAATGGGGACCTTACGGTATAAGGATGCAAGCGACCGCGAGCGGTTCGTTTTTTTGAGCGGAGGATTCGCCGAAGCCCTGCCGGACAAGGTGACGGTGCTCGCTGAATCCGCGGAACGCAGAAGCGATATCGATATCGAACGCGCACGGTCCGCCCTGGAACGGGCTCAGAAACGGCTCGCTCAGAAACAGGACGATGTCGATTACGCCAGGGCCAGGGCGGCCCTGGAACGCGCCATGCACCGGCTGAGGGCATTGGAAGCCAATAAATAGCGTCGTACCCGATTTCGACTGAAAAACCAAAAAGGGGCACGCCATGTGTTGATATGGCGTGCCCCTTTTTCTATTTTCTCAAGCCAAGGAACGGTTCATGAAGCATACCATCGCAGCGGTCATTCTGGCCGCCGGACTCGGCACCCGCATGAAATCGGGACGCGCCAAGGTGTTGCATGAAATTCTCGGAATTCCGATGATATTTTATGTCCTTGACGCCGCCCAACGCATTTCGGGCGACGACATCGTGCTGGTCATCGGCAATCAGGCGGAAAAAGTTAAAGAAATGGTCACACCCCGCTACAAGGTCTATTATGCCCTGCAGGCCGAACAACTGGGTACCGGACATGCGGTCCGGTGCGCTGTTCCCTTCATCCAGAATCATGTGGAAAACGTCTTGATCCTGTGCGGCGACGTGCCGTTGGTTCGTCACGAGACGCTGCAATGGTTAGTGGAAGACCATGTGTCCGCGAAACGGGACGTTTCGATCCTTGCGGTGGACGCGGAGGATCCCAGTGGATACGGGCGCGTCGTCTTCGATGAAAAGGGAGCGGTCCGCAGCATAGTGGAACAGGCGGATGCAACGGATGAACAAAAGGCCATTCGCACCATCAATACCGGGATCTACTGCGTCCGAAAGCCGTTTCTAACCCGTGCGCTGGCCTTGCTGGATACGAACAACCAGCAAGGCGAACTCTATCTGACGGATATTATCCGAATCGGCCATGAGCAGGGGCGGAAGCTCGGCGCGTTGGTGTCTTCGAATGTGGAAGAATTTATTGGCGTGAACACCCAGCAGGACTTGCGGAAGGTGACTGCGATCATGAGAGAGGTTGGGAAAAGCTCTTGACGAAATGGTGCGGGAAAGATTATATTGACATCACACGGATGAGGCGACGCATTCAATGCGAAATGCAGATTGCATGAGCATGGGAGAAGCGCGGAAGCGCCATCGCTCACCGTTTAGGCTGGTAGCGGATAACGACGGACCGATATCGTCAGTGATTGAGCAGATAGATAAATAGCACGGGTAAAATCGCCTGGAGTGCCGTATTCGAGAAAAGATAAGGAATTCGTCCGGAATCAATGTCCTACTGGCTATATGAAACAGTCTGATTAAATTCGATGATGAAATGTGTGTTTGAAACCCGGCTGTAAAGCGCAAAAAGTTTAAAACGCAATTTGTTGCGTAACCAGAACCAAGACGTATCAAAATCGATCACTGGCTGCTTCATGATGGCCGTTTGAAGGATTGAAAGCAATAGAATACAGATGGAGCACATCCCCTGCCGTGTTCGTGATTGGAAGATGTTCTTTGTCCCAACGCATATTTACAAGGGGGCCTTTCCTCGCTTTGGTGTGCAAGTTCTGCTCGTACAGAAAAGCCTGAAGAAGCGATAAGGCGCCCACTTTGAACTATCGGTTCAAAGACCTTGCCAACACGGCACTAGGGTGGGGGATTTTCCCTCATTTTCTCCAATACCGTCTGATTTTACCTCTCCGGAGGCGGTCCTGCATCCTTTTTTAAGGATGCGGGCTGTGCGTACCATACCTTTTTGCTCTTCTCGGCGATTGCCGCCCTGTCTCGTCTCATCCCTATCATAGTGCGATGCGGTCGCGCATCGCTCCGCCTGCTGTAGAAAACGCCTCCAAACTCAATGGATGGACATACCCGTAAGTTTTATCAACGCCGGCGACATAACGGCGTTAATCCATAGGCTCTCGGATGAGGAGAAAAAGGTATGAATGAATATAGTTTTATCATCGGCGTTATCGGCATCGGCTTGGGGTTTGCCGTCGCCTACTGGATGAAAGGAAAGCTTTCGTCCGAAAAGATGAGGGCGGCGGAAGAAGAATCCCATCGGATTGTTGATGACGCCAAACGGCGGTCCGACACCCTCCTCAAGGAGGCGAAGCTGGAGGCAAAGGATAAGCTTTTCAAGATGAAGAGCGAATTCGATGCTGAAACACGGGAAACGCGCAACGAACTCAAAAAAGAGGAACGCCGACTGATCCAGAAAGAAGAGAATCTGGATCGAAAAATCGAACAGGCTGATCGCAAGGAGCGGGAGTTAAGCCGGGAAGAAAAAAAGATCGCTAAAAGAGAGGCCGAGGTTGAACAGGCCGAGCTGAAATACAGCGAACTGCTCGAGGAACAGAAGCAGCAGTTGGAGAAGATTTCCGGGCTGACCGCGGAACAGGCCAAGGAATTGTTGATCCGGGCCATCGAAAACGAGGCACGGTACGAAGGCGCCAAGCTGATCAAGCGGATCGAAAACGAGGCCAAGGAAGAGGCGGACAAACGGGCGAAGAAAATCATCGCCACGGCGATCCAGCGGTATGCCGGAGATTTTGTCGCCGAGCGCACCGTTTCCGTGGTTCAGTTGCCCAACGACGAGATGAAGGGCCGGATCATCGGCCGGGAAGGGCGCAACATCCGCGCTCTGGAGGCCTCCACCGGCATTGACCTGATCATCGACGATACCCCGGAGGCGGTGATCCTGTCCGGATTCAACCCGGTCCGGAGAGAGGTCGCCCGGCTTTCCCTGATGCGGCTGATATCGGACGGGCGCATTCATCCGGCCCGCATCGAAGATGTAGTCAAAAAAGTCGGGCATGAGGTGGATGTGGTAATCAAAGAGGCGGGGGAGCAGGCCGCCTTCGATCTGGGGGTCCACGGCATTCACAATGAACTGATCAAAGTCATCGGTCGACTGAAATTCCGCACCTCTTACGCTCAGAACGTCCTCCAGCACTCCATTGAGGTGGGATTTCTTTCGGGGATCATGGCGGCGGAACTCGGGTTGAACCAGAAACTGGCCAAGCGGATGGGGCTCCTCCACGACATCGGCAAAGCCATCGATCACGAAGTGGAAGGCCCCCACGCCCTGATCGGGTCCAAACTCGCTAAAAAATACGGAGAATCCCAGAAGATCATCCAGGCCATCGCCTCCCATCATGAAGAGGCGCCCCCTTCTTCGGTCTATGATTTTCTGATCCAGGCCGCGGACGGCTTGTCCGGAGCGCGGCCCGGCGCCCGGAAAGAGCTGCTGGAGAACTATGTAAAGCGGCTGGAGGATCTGGAGAAAATCGCCAATTCTTTCGATGGGGTGAGCAATTCCTATGCCATCCAGGCCGGGAGAGAGATGCGGGTGCTGGTGGACAGCGGCATCCTGAGCGATGAGGAGGCCACGTTGCTCAGCAAGGATATTGCAAAAAAGATCGAAGAGTCCCTGACCTTCCCGGGGCAGATCAAGGTGATGGTCATCCGGGAAACCAGGGCGGTTGAATATGCCAACAAATAGAAGAGGATGAAGCGATGGAGAATGCGGTCACGGCACTTCGCGAGCGGGGCTTTGTCGAACAGACCACCCATGAAACGGAGCTGGATGACTATATCGAAGAGGGGCGGGCCACCTGTTACATCGGATTCGATCCGACGGCTTCCAGCCTCCATGTGGGCAGTCTCATCCCGATTATGGCCCTGGCGCACATGCAGCGAACGGGACACCGCCCTGTCGCGCTCGTAGGCGGCGGCACCGGCCTGGTTGGCGATCCCAGCGGCAAAACCGAAATGCGGAAACTGCTGACCCTCGAAGCCATCGAGGAAAACGTCGCCGGCATAAAAAAGCAGCTTTCGCGGTTCCTCGATTTTTCCGACGGCAAAGCGCTGATGCTCAACAACGCCGACTGGTTGACGGAACTTGAATATATCCCATTTCTCAGGGATATCGGGCGGCATTTCAGCGTCAATCGGATGATCAAAGCGGAAAGCTACCGGATGCGGATGGATTCGGAGGAGGGCCTGAGCTTCATTGAATTCAATTATATGGTGCTCCAGGCTTATGATTTTCTCGTGCTGTCCGATACCTACGGCTGCCAGTTGCAGATGGGCGGCAGTGATCAGTGGGGCAATATCGTCGCCGGCATCGATCTCATCAGAAGAATGCGCCAGCGGCCGGCCTTTGGGCTCACTTTTCCGCTCATCACCACCAGCAGCGGCGCCAAAATGGGCAAGACCGCGGAAGGCGCCGTCTGGCTGGACCCCGAACGGACCAGTCCCTATGAATACTACCAATATTGGATCAATTCGGACGACCGGGATGTGGCGCGGTTTTTGTCCCTCTTTACCTTCCTGCCTTTGGAAGAGATTCAGGGGGTGGGCAATTTGGCGGACGCCCGGCTGAACAGCGCAAAGGCGGTCCTGGCCTTTGAGGCGACCGCCCTTGCCCATGGGCGGGATGCGGCCGTTGAAGCGCATAAAGCCGCCGCTTCGGTCTTCGGGGCCCGACAGGTCCCGCCGGAGATACTGCCGTCCAGCGCCATTCCACGGGAGGCAGGGGACGCCGGCGACGCATCGGCGCCTTCTTCGCCTTTGAAGCGGTCCCGCCTTGAAGAAGGGGTGCCGGTTTTTAAGCTGTTCCTGGAAGCCGGACTGGCGACCTCGGGCGGCGCCGCCCGACGCCTGATTTCCCAGGGCGGCGGGTATATCAACGGCCGGCGCATCGATTCCGCCGAAGAGATGCTGAGCGAAAAAGACATTGATAACGGGCAGATACTCTTGAGGGCCGGAAAAAAACGGTTCCATAAACTCATCGTCGAAAATTAATGCTTGACACCCTCGGCGAAAGCATATAAAAGTCGATGCTGCCGATGGGGAGCCGGCTTGAGAGACGCTGGTTCCCCGTCAAAGTTCTTCGAAAAAAACATCTTGACAACCCCGCCGAGAAAGAATAGATTACAGGGGTTGCCGCAGCGAAGTCAACGAGGTCGCTGGCCGAAAAAAAGTGAGGTTGGCGGCAAAAACTTGTTGACAAACGCGGTCGAGATAGTTTAATAAAGAATTCGCCTTTTGCAGGAGCCGCTTGACG
>JAABTM010000270.1 GCA_011389855.1 Desulfobacteraceae bacterium | reverse complement strand
CGACGCTCTTCCGATCTCGCCGTCCGTCGAATCTCGCCGGCCCCGGGCAGAAAGACCAGGACAGAACCCTCCTCATCCCTTGCCGCCCGCATCACGGCATCGGCCACCTGGCCTTCCATCCGCTTGCCCCGCTGCAAAGCCGACGCATCCGGCGGCAGGTACCGGGTTTCCACCGGAAAGCTTTTGCCATGGCTTTCGATCACCGGCGCGTTCCCCATCAACCGCGCCACCGGTTCCCCCGCCAGGGTGGCGGACATGACCAAAATTCGGAGGTCTTTTCGGAAAACGGACCGGCTCTCCAGGCAGAAGGCCAGCCCCAGGTCCGCCTGGAGACTCCGTTCGTGGAACTCGTCGAAGATCACCAGCCCCACGCCGGACAGTTCAGGGTCCCGCTGAATCCACCGGGTCAGGATGCCCTCGGTCGCCACCTCGATCCGGGTGCGGGGGCCCACGCGGCTTTCCAGCCGCACCCGGTACCCGACGGTTTCGCCCACGGGCTCGTCCAGAAGGCGCGCCATCCGCCGGGCCGCGGCCCGGGCCGCCAGCCGGCGCGGTTCGAGCACGGCGATCTTCCGGCCGGCGAGCCAGGGCTCATCCAGCAGGGCCAGGGGCGTGCAGGTGGTCTTCCCGGCCCCCGGCGGCGCGATGAGCACCGCGCCGGTCCCATCCGAGAGCGCCCGGCGCACCTCGGGGATCACGGGCAGGACCGGGAG
Source organism: Desulfobacteraceae bacterium (assembly GCA_011389855.1). GTDB lineage: Bacteria > Desulfobacterota > Desulfobacteria > Desulfobacterales > JAABSP01 > JAABTD01. The sequence goes on along the minus strand of JAABTM010000270.1, from coordinate 6,207 downwards.
ATCCGCGGTCAGGTTCTGCTTCAGGAGAACTTTCGCGCCAGGTTGTTGTCCATCACGTACATGCAGACTTCCTGGGCGCCCTGTTCGGTGTAGCCGTATTTGTTGCACAGGTTGTTGATCAGAAAGGCGACGTCGTCCCGGATCCGCTTGTCGTAGGTCTTGAAATCCTCTTCGTTGTAGTCCTTGATGGCCTGGCGGAAATTCTCGTTTTCCAGGAAGGGATCAAGGACTTTCTCCTTGAGGTTGTAGACGTACCGTTCGTAGAGTTCCTTGAACAGGGCGGTCTCCTCCACCTTTTTCCCGTCCACCAGGATCTCCTGGGTCAGGGTCCGGGAGGTGTACTCCTTCTGGGTTTCCCGGCGAAAGGCCAGCCGCCGGTCGGCGAAGATGACCGCGCCCAGCAGCCGGTTTTCGATGCTCTCCAAAAACGCCTCGGTGATGTCGAGTTTTTCGCCGGTGAACTTGCAGGTCTCCACCGACCCGAGTTCGAAGTTGACGGCGAACATGTAGTTTTGAATGTCCCGACCGATCTGCTCCTCGTTGTAGTAGTAGAGGGACTCCTTCACCTCCTGGAGGATGGTGTAGTCGTACATCCGCTGGAGGGCTTCAAGAACCCCTTCGGGGATCGACTGGCCCAGATCGTTCCGGTTTTTGGTGAAATAACTGAACAGGTGGGCCATGGTGATGAGCCGTTTATCCCGTCCGTAGGTGGAGAAAAAGTCGTTGAATATCTTGATGGCGTCCCGGCCGGAAAATCCGGCTTCGCCTTCGGTCTCCGACTCGGCGATGATCTTCCGCCGCCGCTTGGCCGTGAACCGCTTCCGGTCCTCCTCGTTGAGCCAGGTGGGGATAAATCCGGTGTAGATTTCCATCTTGAGCAGCAGGAGGTTCTCGTCGCAGTAGAGCCGGTATTTCCGGGGGTCGCCGATCCACTCCAGCAGGGCCTCGGAACGGGTGTTGAGCCGGGAGGCGATGATGACCCGGGCGAAATTGTGGAGCACCCGGGGCAGGAAATGGGCGTCGATGTGACGGCCGAAGATGTTCCGGTAGATCTCCACCTCGGTCTTGATGTCCAGGACATAAGGGATCCGGATGTATTCGATGCGGTCGGAAAAGGACTGGATGTCCTGGATGTTCTTTTTGTCCTCGGGGTTCATGAGGGCCATGAACAGGGAGTTGACGGTCTCTTCGATGTCCTCGACCTTGTGGACCCCTTCGGAGATGATATTGTGGAGTTCGATGAGCCGCTCGATGTTGTGGGACTTGATGTCCATGAGGGCGTAGATGCCGTTGTTGGTCTTGGCGTACCGGGAGAAGATGTATTTGACCTGGTTGCTGTCCCGCAGCAGCATGTTGATCCGGCGCTGGAGCATGGGATTGCCCAGGAATTCCCGGCGGACGGGCTTGTCGCCGGGATTGAAGACGCTGATTCCCTCCCCCAGGCGCCGGTTGAACCGATAGGGCCGGGCGTAGAGCATCCTGAAGGCGTCCTGGGAACTCTTCAACCGGTTGAGAAGGGCCTGGTAAAGGGACGAACAGATGGTGCAGGGTTTGTCCTTGAAGATCCATTCGTATTCTTTGTCGGTGAAGAGCTTCCACTTGAACTCGTCGTTGTCGAACAGATCGTCGAACAGGGACCGCCGGAACCGCTTGGGGATCATCAGAATGGGATGGTCGTGGCTCGGGCACGGCACCTCCACGTAATCTTCGGTAAAATGGCCGATCTCGAAGTCTTCCGGGAGCTTTTCTTCATCCAGCCCGTTTTCCGGGACGCTGTCGTTAACCAAAGGGTAGTCGGCGTTGTGCCGGCCGTTGGACCCCATGTTGCCCAAAAGCTGGGAGATCTGCTTCATGAGCGGGACGTCGTTTTCCTTCCCGCCGCCCAGGATCCGCCGGTCCAGACGCCAGACCGCCTCGTAGCGCCGCCCCTCTTCCAGGTTGGCGTAGGTCTCGAATTTTTTCAGCAGGTTGTTGAGGAATGTGCTCTTGCCGCACCCCGGCGGGCCGTCGAAGATATAGATTTTGTTCTGTTGGGCCCCCCGCTTCAGGGCTTCGATATGGCCGATGAAGCGGTTGGCGAACAGCCGGTCCGCGAAAAAGGGATGGTCCGAGTCCTCGGCGAACAGCCGGGTGCAGTCGTAGAACACATAATTGATGCTCTCCGGATCATCCGGGTATTCATCGACCCCCTCGCCCACATAATGCTGGATCATGTCGTGGAACACCTGAAACACGTTCCGGAGCGCGTCGGACGGCTTCCTGCTGAGAGTTTCGAGAAACGCATCGAAGGGGATCGGGTCGGACTGTTCCCGCTCCTTCATGTTGAGGTTGAGGTTCTCCATTGCCTTGTTGATGCTTTCCATCCTGTCGGTCGCCTCTTTAGGTAAGGATTGTCTTGGAAAGATTCCGGTCTTCCATGGTGTATAGAACCCGCTGCCATTTGACCTCGTAGTCCTCCCGTTCCGGCTGGGGCTGAAGCGGCATGCCCGGGATCATCATCACCGGCGGCCGCACCGGTTCGGTCGCCGCCGCCACCTCGCTGGTTTCCAGCTTGACCGGCCCGCCCCACAGGAATTCGATGCCCAGCATGGTGTTGGGGATGAAATCCTTGACCAGGGGATACCCCTCGAAAACGTGATTCAGGTAGAGATCTCCGTCGGTCGACTTTTCCGCGTCGATGCGGATGGCGGGCGGATGGTAAAGCCCATCGATGATCATCTGGCGGTAGTCTTCGGCCTTCCGGCTTTTGACGAAATATTCCCAGACCTGCTTCTGGCGGTTGAGCCGCCGGCCCGCCACGAAAAGTTTGTTTTCGTTGACGAAGTCCTGGTCCACGAAGGTGTTGATGAAGCTGAAATCGGACAGGGTCTCCCGGATCTTGAAGATGAAATCCCGCCCGCGCCATTCTTGGCCGCCCTTGTCGTATTTCTCCCGTTCGTTGGCGTCCAGCAGCTTCCGGAATGCGAAGGAATACTTGCCCTTGTCCGCCATCTCTTCCAGAAAATAAAACAGCCGCATCCCCAGCGCATAGGGGTTGAGGCCCACCCGGGGCATGGCCGTCACCCCGGAGTTGACCCGTGCGAACGCCACCTCGTGGCCGTCGATGCGGTCGTCGTCCAGAAACAGGGTTTCGTGCCAGTAACTGGCCCACCCCTCGTTCATGATTTTGGTCCGGATCTGGGGCTGGAAGACCAGGGAGGTCTTGCGCACCACCTGGATCACCGATTTCATCCACTTGTTCTCCTCCTTATTGAGGAAATCGGAGTGCTCCAGGAGAAACTGGGGAAGATCCAGCTTCCGTTTCGATTTCCCTTCCAGGCTCTTCTGGAAGATCGATTCGAATTCCGGATGTTTTTGGGTCACCTCGGAGAAAAAGGCCTCCTCCCCCACGCCGCCGAACTCCCGGACGCTTTCGTTGTATCGCTCGATCTCCTTGATGTAGTCGCCGATCCGCACTTTTTTCTCCGACTGGAGAAAAACGTCGAAATAGAAATCGAGCCGCTTTCCCGCCCGGGTCGTCTGGGGCCGGTCCATCCGGGACAGTTCGGTGTGATATCCCACCAGGTTGTCGATGGACCGGGCGAATTCGATCACGTAATCGACCCATCGTCCTTTTTCCGAACGGAGTCGGGCGATGAGCCGTTTGTCCGCCAGGGCCTGGCCGGCGAAATCCATGTCCCAGGTGTGGCTGAAATAGACGTTGTTCTGGAAGAAATCGATATGGCCCAGGACGTGGTAGAAGATCATCACGTTGAGCCAGTCCGGGTTGTTGTCGTTGTAAAAGGAGATGGCCGGCCGGGTGTTGATGACGGTCTCGTAGGGGTTGCTGGGGTAAAGTTCGTACTTCCCCCGCTCCTTGAGCACTTCCACGTCGTGGACCCAGTAATCGTAGAGGGTGGGGATCATCATCTTGGGCGACAGCTCCAGCAGGTCGCGGTTGGTGACAATGTATTCGAGGGTCTCGTCCCCGAAGCGGAGCCCCGCGTCCCGGGCCCGTTCCTTGCACCCTTCCATGATGGATTTGGTATGTTGATCGATCAGTTCCATAAGCGTTTGCGCTGCCTTTGCGAGTGATCGGCCGTCAGGCGGCGGCGACCTTTTCGGTGGAGATGAGCCGTTTGATCCCTTCGATGAGCCGGGATTCGTCGGCGTCCTGCCCCATGACGTCGAGCCGGAGCAGGGCGGCGTACTTTTTCAGCAGCCCGGAGTTTTTGATATACCGCGCCACTTCGGCGCCGCCGCGGCCGTGTTCCACGATGGAAACGCCCACCCGGTTGGCAACGGCGAGCATCCGCTCCAGTTCCGGGAGGGCCTGCCGGCCGTCGGTGTCCCAGTCGTCGCCGTCGGTGCCGTGAAAAATATAAATGTTGTAATCCTGGTACAGACTCTCCTCCTGGATGATCTCGTTGACCAGGCGGTAGGCCGAGGCGACCTGGGTGCCGCCCGCCACCTTGGAGTTGTAGTAGGTATAGAAATCCGGCACTTCCCTGGCCTCGGTGTCGTGGAGGATGAACCGGGTCTCCACCTGTTTTTCGTACTGGTACAGGAGCCAGCTGTAGATGAGCACGTGCTGGCCCACCACCAGCTCCGTGGGCTTTCCCCACATGGACCCTGAATAGTCCCGCAGGAAAAAGACCATGGCCTGGGATTCATAATCCTTTTCCCTTGATAGAATCCGGTAGATTTTATCTCTGGGCGAAATGATAAAATCGGACGGATCGATGGTCTCGGGCGCCTCGAATCCCGGACCCCGGCCCAGGGCGATGTTGGTCTCCAGGATTTTTTTCAGGGTGGCCTTTTTGTCCAGGAGCTGTCCGAACCCCCGGTGGCGGTCGGTCATGTCGTAGGTGTACCGGGTCAGGGACCGCTTTTTCCCCTTGTCCTGGAGGTTGGGCAGCTCGAATTTCTCGGTCAGGATCTTGCCCAGATCGTAGGCGTTGGACTCCATCTCGTGGGGGCCGCCCTCGCCCTGGCCCGGCCCCGCGCCCGAATCTCCTTCCTCGCGCACCGGCTGTTCGCCGATGACCTCCCCTTCCTCGCCTTCTCCGGATCCGCCCGCGTCGCCGTCCTCATCCGGGGGTTTGACGGCGTCGTGGATGAATTTTTCCTCCACCGTGCTGGGCACCACCACGACCTTGTCCTTCCCGCCTTTTCCGGGCTTGATGAGCCGGCCCACCCGGATCTTCCGGGGGAAGCCGTCCTTTTCCCGCAGCTTGTCCCGCTCCAGCAGCTCGTCGAGGGATCTCAGGGCGGTGGTGTAACTGCCCCGGGGCGGCGGCATCCGCTGGAGAAACGGCAGGTCGGCGAACGCGTAGATCGGTTTGCCGGTGTTCGGCTCGGCCGCCGGATCGCCATCTTCAGTATACGGGATCCCGTGGTCGCCGTCGTCGTGGAGTTCCGCCAGGATGACGTCTTCCTGTTCGGGGGTCAGGCCCCGGTTCTTCAGGCGTTCGTACAGGTTGTGTCGGTTGTCTTTCATGTCTGGCACCCTTAAACGGGCAAAATGTTAAGGCCGATATTAGGCGGTCTCGTTGTCCTGAATCTGCTGTTCAATGTCGGCATGATGCGATCGGTAATCTTTATTTCTCATCCTCCTGCGTGCAGAAATACTCGATGGTCTTCTGGGCGCAGGTGCGGCAGTAGTTGAGCTTGTGGAGCATGGTCTCGATCATCCGGTCGTAGAGTTTCTGGTTCTCCTCGTTGGTCCGGTTGGCCAGGGCGCCGATGAGGGAGCCGGCGCCGGCGATGTCGGACTTGAGCCGCACGTCGGTGACCGCCTTGACCAGTTCCAGGTTGTCCATGAAATCGTAATTGGGGTCCACCGAAATTTTCTGGCCGTAGATCTTGCGGATGGAGGTCCGGAAGGTCTCCCGCTGCTCTTCGGTTTTGAGGCCCAGCCGCTCCTCCACGCTCTTGATGTACCGCTCGTCCACCTTGAGGGCCTTGAGTTCGCCGGTCTGGGGGTCCTTGTACTTCCACATCTTGTCCGGGCCCAGGTTTTCGGCGTCGATGCCGATGATCATATTGACGTAGTTCATGACGTCCTTGCGGATGGCCAGGGGCTCGTCCATGTAGGCGTTGAACATCTCGGTCATGATCCGTTCCCGGTAAAGGCCCTTGGCGATTTTCAAATCCTCCAGGTACTTGGCCCGGTTGTTGGCGTCGGGGACGTAGTCGAGAATGATCCGCTCCAGGGCGCCGTAGATG
>JAABTM010000567.1 GCA_011389855.1 Desulfobacteraceae bacterium | reverse complement strand
GGAGGAATTACTACAGGCGGGCGTGCGTGTCAATTGACTTCTCAAAGCCCAGGGAGGATCCAGGCGATGGCCGACAGGGCGCCCACCGCCGCCAGAAAGGCCCAGTCCCCGGCCGCCGCGGCCAAAAGCGGCGTGGACCGATCCTCGGTGTAGCACCGGGCGTCCATGGCGACGGCCAGCCGGTCGGCGTCCAGAAAGATTTTGCGCAGCAGGGGGACGGTCAGTTTCACCAGACGAAAAACCGGATTGCGCCGGTTCCCGATGCACCGGGCCCGTTGGGCGTCCGCCGTCTCCCGGGCCGCCGTCAGGATCTGGGGGATGAACCGGAGCAGGAGTCCGATCATGGTGGCCGCCCGTTTGTGAGGGATGAACGGAACCGGTCTCAGCAGCGATTCCACCGCCGCTTTCACCTGCCAGGATCGGGTGGTGGCCATGAGCAACAGCCCCAGTAAAACCACCAGTCCCAGACGCCAACCGGCCACGGCCCCCTCCATCATCCCCTGACGACTCGGGCCGATCCCCCAGAACCGGACCAGGGGGTCGCCCCCGGCCGAAAGGGCCCGGGCGACGAAAACAAAAAGGATCAGAACCCCGAAGTACCGGAGTTCCCGAAGGAGCCTTGGCATGGAAACCCCTGTTTTTACCAAAAGGATCGCGCAGGCCGCGGACCAAAGCCCCAGGGCCGCTATGCCGCTGTCGAGAACCGTGAGACTGGCCGCGATGAGGCCGCCCAGCTTGAAACGCGGATCGAGCCGGTGGAGGATCGAAGCGCCGGGATGGTATCCGAAGGCGGTCAGTTCAGCCACGAATCCACCGCCCTCCCCCACCGGACCGCGCAGGGCTGGCGCACCCCGTACCGTTCGGTTTGCCCCAAAACCGCGCCGGGGCGGCCGTCCGCCGCGATCCGCCCCTTTTCCATGAGCAGCAGGCGGTCCGCATGGGCGATGGCCTTTTCCAGATCATGGGTGGACAAAAGGATCGTCCGCCCCCGTGAGTGGAGATCGAGGATCGCCCCCAGCACCTGCCGGATGCCGGGGTAGTCGAGGTTGGAAAAGGGCTCGTCCAGGACCACCACTTCCGAGCCCATGGCCAGGATGCCGGCGATGGCCAGCCGCCGCTTCTCGCCCCCGGACAGCAGGTGGGGCCGTTGACCGGCCAGGTGCGACATGCCCACGGCGTCCAGGGCCGCCAGGACCCGGCGGTGGATTTCCCGCCGGTCCAGCTTCAAATTTTCCGGACCGAAGGCCGCGTCGTCATAGACCGTTTCCCCAACGATCTGGCTGTCGGCGTCCTGGAAGACCATGCCCACCCGTCGCCGGGCCCGGCGGGGGTCTTCCCGTGCCGAGATCCCCTCTATCCGCACATCCCCCGACGTGGGCATCAGCAGACCGTTGAGATGGCGCAGAAACGTGGTCTTGCCCGATCCGTTGGGGCCGGCGAGGACGGTGAAACTCCCCTTGCGCAGCGTCAGACTGATCTCATGTATCCCCATGGATCCGTCGGGGAACCGGTGGGAAAGGCGGTCAACTTCGAGAATAGTCATGGGTGGGGGCCGCCCCGCTCTCTTTCCGGATCACCGGGCGAATCGCTTTGGCGATGGCCGCCGCCGTGACTATCTTCAGCCCGTCTCCCAGCAGAAACGGAACCATGCCCACGGCCAGGCTCTTTTCCATCGACATGCCGGTCACCATTTTCAGCCAGGGCACGCCGCAGAGATAGACGATGGCCGTGCCGACGATGAGACCGGCCACATCCAGGAAAGTCCTGTTCTCCGCCCGTTGGGAAATCCAGCCCACCGCCGCCGCCGCCGGCAAATACCCCAGCAGATATCCGCCCGTGGGACCGGCCATACGACCGATCCCGCCGGTCCCGCCGGCGAACACCGGCAGTCCGCAGACGCCCGCCAGAAGATAGACCGCCACCGCCGCCGGCCCCCACCGCCAGCCCAGCAGCAGTCCGGCCAGCAGCACGAACATGTTCTGGAGCACGATGGGCACCGGCCCGAC
>JAABTM010000269.1 GCA_011389855.1 Desulfobacteraceae bacterium | reverse complement strand
GGTAGCTGCCGGCGTCGATATAGGCTCGGATGTCCCCCTCGCACCGCCGGTATTCCGCCGCCGCCTGTTGGGGAAACCGGGCCCGGGTCAGCATGGCCAGGTGGAAGCGGGCCGGCCAGAACGCCGGATCCCTGGCCACGGCCTTGCCGAACCGGCGACGGGCCGCATCGTCGCGATGGACGGCCATCTCCATGTGGCCGTACAGATAGTGGGAGATGGCGTTTTCCGGCAGCACGGCGTCGATGAGATCCAGCAGGTCCCGGGCCTCGGCCATCCCGTCGGCGTTCATGAGGTGGACGATTTGGAGAAACTGGAGAGCGAAGGAGAAATGGGGGTCGTTTTCCACCTCGAAGAGCCGGTTGTCGAGCCGCTGGCAGGCGTAGACCATGATCGTTTCCGAATCGATGGGATAGGGTGTTTTCCGTGTCCCCGGCATCCGCTCCCGCACCGCCCGCTCTACCTGGCGGCGTCTTTCCCTCTCAACCGCGTCGGCATCCGGCGTCGCCCCGGCCATCTTCTCTTCCAGCCGCTTTTTGCGGAAGAAGTAAACGCCGTCCACCGATTCCAGCGTCAAATGGGGATGGCCGATGAGGGGCACCTCCGCCGCCCCCAGAAAGAGGAGGCCGTCGGGCTTCAGGGCCGCCGCCACCTTGTCGAGGATGGCCCGCCGGGTCGCCAGATCCATATAGATGAGGGTGTTGCGCAACATGGCGGCGTGGAACTCGTCGGCCAGGTCCGCCAGGCTGTCCCGGAACAGGTTGAGATGCCGGATCTCGATGGCGGACCGCGGGAAAGCGGTCAACCGGCGGCGATTCCCCTCGGTCTCCAGGTGGGGATCGAGCAAATGGTGGAACCTGGCCCCGTCCCGCCGGAAGGCGTTGGCCGAATAGACGCCTTCCCGGAAGATCTCCAGGGACCGCCGGTTGATGTCGGTGGCAAGCACCGAAAACCGCCGCCCCCCGCCCTCCAGAAAATGGGAGGCCATGGCCGCCAGGGAGACGGCCTCCTCTCCCGTGGCGCAGGCCGCGCTCCAGAACCGGATCGTCTCCCGATCCGGTATGTTGGGAAAAAAACGGGAGGCGAGTATGCCGAAATGGCGCTCCTCCCGGAAAAAATAGGTCTCGTTGATGGTGACCGCATCGATGAACCGGTCCCATTCGGCCGGGTCGGACCGGATACGGCGGAGGTAGCCCGCCAAGTCGCCGCCCAGGGCCGCCAGTCGCTCCAGCAGGAAATGGCGCACCGTCCTGACGTTGGATTCAGGCAGGTCGATGCCGGTCTCGGACCGGATGAACCCCTTGAGGCGGTCGAAGTCTAGCCGGGGCACATCCGCCGGCGGCACGGCCATCATCGCGCCCCCTCCCCTCGTCGGGCCGGGAGAAGCAGGGACTGGATCGCCCCGGAAATTTCGGGCAGCGGCAGCACCCGGGAGGCCCCGCCCAGCTCGATGGCCGATTTGGGCATGCCGAAGATCGCCGACGTGGCCTCGTCCTGGACCAGGGTGACGCCCCCTTTTTCCACGATGGACAGGCACCCCCGTGCGCCGTCCCGGCCCATGCCCGTGAGCAGGACCCCCGCCAGCCGGTCCCCCACCGCCTCGGCTGCCGACGTAAAGAGCACATCCACGCTGGGCCGCTGGTTGAGGACCTTGGCCCCGTCGTCCAGGATCAGGGTCGGCCGGGCGGCGGACCGGTCGATCCGGATGTGCCGGTCCACGGGCGCGGCCCAGACGACTCCCGGTTCCATGACCCCGTCCCGCTCCGCCAGCCGGACGGGCAGGGCGGTCCCGTCCCCCAGCCAGCGGACATAGCCCGCGTCGAACCCGGTCTCCATGTGCTGAACCAGGGCGATGGGCAGGGGGAAATCGGCGGGGAGCTTCGACAGGACCTCCCGGACCGCCGCCGGACCGCCGGTGGAGGCGCCCATGACCAGGAGCCGGAACCGGTCCCGCCCGCCGTTCGCCCACCGATCCGATGCCGGCGCCCGCCGGGGATACGGCCGGGCCTCGGCCAGGGACCGGAGCTTTTTCAAAAAATTGGCGTAGAAGGCCGGCTCGTTGAACCAGTCCATGTCGGGCTTCCGCATCGCCTCGATGGCGCCGCTGGCCATGGCCTCGTAGGCGGTGTCGGGGCCCAGGTCGTTGGAGAAGATCAGGATGGGCAGGGATTGGTCGGCCATGATCCGCCGGGTGGCCTCCAGGCCGTTCATCAGCGGCATGTCGATGTCCATGATGATCAAATCCGGCGTCAGGGTCCGGCTCAGCTCCACGGCCTGAAGTCCGTTGCTCGCCTCGCCGATAAGGACGAAATCCGCATCGAACTGAAGGAGCCGCTTGAGGATGGAGCGCATTAGCGCCGAGTCGTCGGCGATGAGAATCCGCACGTCAGTCTCCGGCCACGGGTTGAAAAATCAGTCGTTCGATGTCCAGCAGAAAGGCCGTCCCGCCCTCTTCGGGGAACCGGCAGGCGATGATCCCCTCCCGGTAATACCGCGCTCTCAAGCCTTTGGGGATCGGCCGGAGGGCCGACAATGCCATCCGCTCCAGCAGGGCGGAGCGGATCCTGAGCACCAGGCGGCGGTCCCACAGGTCGGGGTTGGCCGACAGGACCCGCTCCCGGAAACGCTTGCGAAACAAAAGATCCCAGTCCCCGGTGTCCACCACCAGGGCGAAGACCACCCGATCGCTTTTGGGCAGCCCGAAGAGGTCGCACAGCCGCTCGTCCAGGTTGAAGATGGCCGCGGGCCGGCCGCCGTGGTCCACCCGCTCCCGGAGGCCGCCCACCGGGGCGTCCAGGGGGCGGACCGCCTCCAGGTAGAGGCTCGACGTCACCGCCGCCCGGTCGATGTAGAACCGGCATCCCGGGTACTGGATGGCCAGCATCTCCCGGACCCCGGGGTCAGCGGTTCCGGAGGTCATGTTCCAGCTTGGCCATGACGGCGGCCAGATCGAGGACCAGGATATCGCCGTCGTCCGCCGACTCCGGCTGGATCACCCCGGAGAAGTAAGTCCTGTCGGCCTCGGCGGCGGTGATGGGCTGGACGTCGCCCCGGGGGATCTTCATGATCTCGGAGATGTCCGACACCATAAAAGCGATCCGGTCGTCGTTTAAATGGGAGATCACGAAGGTGGCCGCGTCCAGGGTCTCCTTTCTGAAAAGGACGTTGAGGTCGTAGGCGGTGTAGGGCTCGCCGTGGCGGTTGATCAGCCCCCGGATGTAGGGCGGCGCGAAGGGTATGTAATGCAGCGGCGCGTCCAGGGCGATCTCCTTGATATGGTCGGCCTCGAAAGCGTAGGCCGTTTCGCCGATGCGGACCACCAGGAATTTGGCCGTCTCCACCGGCGCCGCGTCTTCCTTGGCCGCTTCCCCTTCGGCCGGCGCCGGCGCCTCCGCCGCTTTTTCGATCTTCCGGATCAAGTCTTCGTTATCCATCATGCCTCCTCCTCCGCTTCCCCGCGTTCCCCCTCCTCCTCCCCGGAGCGGTACCCGGAGACCAGGTCGTTGAGGCCGTCCGCCGTTTCCTGGAGGTCTCCCGAGGCCTCGGTCATGGACCGGGTGGAGGTCGCGAAATTGTCGATCCCCTCGCTGATTTGTTTGAGGGTCAGGAGGATCTGCTCGAAGGTGGAGACCTGCTGGTTGATGGAAAGCGCGATGTGATCGGCGGACTTGGCCGAAATCTCCGACGAACCGAGGATGTCATCGAAGACCTTCCGGAGATCGTGGGACAGGTCCCATCCCTCGGAGATCTTGTCGGTCACCTCCTCCGACGACAGGATGAGGTGGTCCGAACTCTGCTGGATCTCATTGATCTTGGCCTTGATTTCGCCCGTGGAGTGGACGGTGCCGTCGGCCAGCCGGCGGATCTCCGAGGCGACGATCTTGAAGTTCTTGCCGGCGTCGCCGGCCGTGGAGGCCTCCAGCTCGGCGTTGAAGGCGATGATCTTGGTCTGGTCGGCGATGCCGTTGATGATGTTGACGATCTCCCAGATGGAATCGATCCGCTCCCCAAGGGACCGGACCCCGCCGATCCGCTCGGCGTTGGCCGACTTGATCTCGTCCATCTTCTCCAGGCTCTTCCGGATGGTGTCGAAGCCGTCGGTCACCGCCTCCTTGGTGTTGTTGGAGATGGAGGCCACCTCGTTGATCCGGTTGGCGATGCTCTTGGCCAGCTTGTCGGAATCCTCCATGGTGGTGACGATCTCCTTGATGGACGCCGCCTGCTGGTTGGAGGTGGCCGAGATCTCCTGGGCGGAGCTGGAAAGGTTTTGGACCGATGAGAGCAGCACCGCCGAAGCGGCCCGGATCCGCTCCAGGATGTGGGCGAAATTGTCCATGAGGCCGTTGATCTGACCGGCGACCTGGCCGATCTCGTCTTCCGAAACCGCGGCGATGCGCTGGGAGAGGTCGCCGTCGGAAACGGCGTCGGCCACCTGCCTGATCCGGCCCACGGGCCGCATCAGACGGCCGAAAAGCCAAGACATCAGCAGGTAGTTGCCCAGAAAGCCCAACACCACGGCCGCCAGGACCAGATATTTGATCTTGTTCAACTGGGCGTAAACCGGATCCACCGGCGTCACGGCGGCGATGACCCAGTCCATCTCGGGGTAATGCCGGAAGGCGGCCAGCCGGTCCGATCCCCCGCCGCCCAGTTCCCCGGCGATGAGCATGGTTCCATTCCCTTTCTCGATCATCTCCTGAACATAAAGGCGGCCGTCGTCGGCGGCGATGTCCATCACATTCCGCCCCTGAATCGTGGGGTGGGCCACAAGGCGGCCCTCCCGATCCAGAATGAACGTATATCCGCCGTCGCCCACCGATACGGATTTCAGGGTCTCGTCCAAGTCTTCCACGTCCAGGATCGTCTTGAATTCGCTCCGATAAGACGACGCCCAGAGGATCAGATCCCAGGGCTCGAAATAGGAAAGATATCCCACCTTCTCCCGGGCTTCCTTCTCCCCCACGTTGCGCCACTGGTAGGAGAGAAAGCCGTTTTTCATCTCCATGGCCCGCTGAACGAAGGGCTGGTCGCTGCCGTCCACGCCTTCTGAAAACGGATGGATGTCCAGGACGCCGTCGCCGGTCACCCCCGCCAGATAGCCGGTCTCGCCGATCCGGCCGAAAACAGGGTCGATGATGATGGTCTTGACCCGCAGGTAGGCGTCCTCTTCGCTCAGCTTGCCCCACTTGTAGAGTTTGTAATGGTAGATCGCCAGATCCCGCGCCTTTTCGGCCGTGGCTCGCAGGTAGTTCTGGATGGCCTTGTCCACGTAAATGTCGACCATATTGAGAATCAGGTCCGAAACATTGGCCAGCTCCCTCCGGCTCCGGTCCATGAGGGACCGCTCCTGGGTGGTGTAGATGATCAGCCCCAGGACGATAAGCACCAGCAGAAACACGGCGCTGAAGATGGCCTGGGCTTTTCCGGCGATGCTCCGGGTGAACGAAAACCGTCGCAGGTTCATCACGATAGTCCTTTCCTACTCAAACCACGTACCGCTTGACGATCCGGTTGAGATCCTCGGCGATCCCCTTCATGGAATCGGTGGCCTGGTTGGCGTCCCCCGTGGAGTCGGCGAACCGTTCGATGCCGTCGGAGATACTCGTCAGCTTCTGGAGGATCCCCTCGAAGGCCGACGCCTGGCGGTCGATGGCGGCGGTGATCCGATCAGCCGACGCCGCCGAGTTCTCGGCGGCCTCCAGGATCGTCTCGAAGACCCGCTCCAGCTCGTTGGATACGGCCCATCCCTCCTCGATCCGCCGGGTTCCCTCTTCCGAGGCCATGATCAGCCGGTCCGAGGCCGACTGGATCACCGCCATGGTCTCCTCTATCTCCTGGGTCGATTCCACCGTGTTGTCCGCCAGCCGCCGCACCTCGCCGGCCACGATTTCGAAATTCCGTCCGTCGCCGGAGACCGCGCCGGCCTCCAGCTCGGCGTTGAACGCGATGATCTTGGTCTGGCTGGCGATGGCGTTGATGATGCCCACGATCTCCCAGATCCCCTTGATCTGCTCGTTGAGCTGGTGGACCTCCCGGATGGTCTCGGCGTTGGTCCCCTTGATCTCCTCCATCTTGGCGTTATTCCGCCGGATGATGGCGACCCCGTCCCCGGCCCTGGATCTTGCCCCCTCGGCGCTGGCCGCCACCGACCGGACGTCTTCGGTGATCTCCCTGGACCGCCGTTCGGAATCGGTCATGGCCGAGACGATCTCCTTGACCGACGACGACTGGTCGCTGGACGCGGTATAGATGGACTGGGCCGCCGACGACAGGCGCGAGATCGACTCGTGGAGCCCGCCGCTGGTGGACTGGATTTTCCGGAGCAGCTTCCGGAGGTTGCCGATGGCCTCGTTAATCTGGTGGCTGATGTAGTCGAACTCGTCGGAAAGACTCGTGGGAATCATCCGGGTCAGGTCCCCCGAATCGGCGGCGAATACCGTAAGAGACTGTTCCAGCCCCTCTATCCGGCGGTGGACCGCCTGGACGATGAGAAAGATGGATCCGAAGAGGGTGAACAGGTTGACCCCCAAGACCCCCAGCAGCCGCGCCATCATATCATCGGGCGTCAGGTCGGCCCTGGAGTTGATATAGAAAAAGAGAAAAATGGAGGCATTGGCGTAAAAAGCGGGAATCACCAGGAAGATCACCGCCCGCCGGTAGAAGGAGATGCCGAAATACCGCCTCTCCCGGATGGCGGCCAGGTCGATGCGCCCCTCCCGCACCACGGTCTCGCAGGGTTCCCGAACCAGGTGCTGAATGGCCATGAAGGCCGTCAACCCTGCGATATAGCCGCCGTAGACGGCCAGGAAAAACCCGGAGAATATCTGGACGGGCGGCATGGACCGCCAAAAAACGAGGTAGAGCGCGATGAGGAAGATCCCGATGGCGATGCGGGCGAAGATCCAGAAGCCGTGCCA